>NZ_JAMYNW010000019.1:0-121092 GCF_040319365.1 Mesorhizobium sp. M0923
ATCTCGTATGCCGGCTATGAAGGTGAAGTGATGCGTGGCGCCTTCGCCGGTGTACCGCACGGCCAACTCGAGGCGGCCCGCGCTTTCGGCATGAGCCGTTGGAAAATCTTCGGGCGAATATGGCTCCCGCAGGCGATCAGCCGGGCGCTGCCGACGCTGGCGGGTGAAACCGTTCTCCAGCTGAAAGCAACACCGCTGGTGGCAACGATAACCATGGTCGACATCTATGCCGTAGCCTCGCGGGTGCGCCAGGATCTCTTCGTCACCTACGAACCCTTGCTGCTTCTGGCGTTGGTCTATATGTCCATCACCGGTATCCTGGTGTTCGGCTTCCGCCGGCTCGAGGCACGGATCCCGAGCAAGCTAGGCTAAAGCTGTTAAAGTCGCGAATTCAGGGCAGCTACCATGCAACTCAGTCTCGACCAGGCGACAGGGCTGTGCCGGATGGCCGCACTTGGCGCCGGCGCCAACGAAGAGGCGGCGCAGTCGCTGGCTGCCTCGATCGTCGCGGCCGAGGCTGAAGGACTATCGACCGTCGGGCTGTCGCATTTCATTGATTATCTCGAAGCGCTGGAAGCCGGCCGTATCGACGGCAATGCCGATCCTGTCATCACCAGGCCAGCGCTCGCGGTTTATCTCTCCGATGCCCGCGGCGGACTGGCGCATACCGGTTTCGACCGCACGATCGATGACCTCGCCAAGGCGGCGCGGCTGTTCGGCGTTGCCATCTTTTCGCAGAAGAATGCCTATACGTGCGGCGCGCTCGGCTATTTCACCGGACGGCTGGCCTCGCAGGGATTGGTATCGTTCGCCGCGACCAACGGCCCGGCCGTGCTTGCCGGCTCGGGCTCGGTCAAGCCGGTCTACTGCACCAACCCGATGTCCTTTGCCGCACCGGCCGCGGACGGGGCGCCGCTGGTCATCGACCAGTCGTCGAGCGCCACCGCCTTCGTCAACATCCGCAAGGCGGCCGAGGACGGCAAGAAGATCCCCGAAGGCTGGGCACTGGACGCCAGCGGCAATCCAACCACGGACCCGGCAGCCGCCATGAAAGGCGCCATGCTTGCCTTCGGCGGCCAGCGCGGCGCCAACATCGCGTTGATGGTCGAGGTGCTGGCTGCCGGCCTGTCGGGCGCCAACTGGTCGCTCGATGCGCCATGGTTCGACGGCGGGCAGGACAGTCCGGGGACCGGCCTGTTCGTGCTCGCCGTCGAGCCCAAGCTGCTCGATCCGGACTTCGAGAAACGGATGAAGGACCAGCTCGACCGGTTGCGGCGGCGCTATGGCGTGCATGTGCCGGGGCGTGCCCGGGCCGAGGCCGCGGAGAAGTCGGCGGCGCGCGGCATAAGCGCGCCGAAAGCTGTGGTGCAACGCATTTCCGAATTCGCCGCGCGCTATTCGTCCTGAAGAAATTCGTTTGTCCGATGAGCGGCTGAGGAGGCCGGCCGATCCGGCAGCGCGAGCCTACTTCCCGCAATAATGATCGTTGATGACGTTCGCCGCATTCGCGTCCGGTCCTACCCTGTTGTAGGAGCAGGGTTCGGCGGCTGTCGTGAACAGGTGGTTGTCATAGTAGCGCGGGCCACCGAACAGGAACTCAATGATGTCGCCGTTGGCGGGAACATAGCGTTCGGGTTGAGCTTGGTGGTGATGCCGGTTTCCGGCGAATGCCGAGGCGCCAATGCTGCAGCCTGCTGCTAATGCCAGAGCGAAGATCGCAACGCGTTTTGTCATTGGCAATATCCTTCATTCGGAATCAAACCATACATCTAAAATCGCCGACCGAACAAAGGTTCCTGTTTCGAATGGAGTTACCGCAAAGCCGGGCCTCGGCGGAGTTTTCTGCCGTTTCGAGCGGATCCGGAAAATCATGCTTCAACAATGCCGGGCGACCTATGGTCGCCCTTTGCCTTTGGCGCGAAACGGACTATGAAACGGCTTCAACCAAGCCATCTGGATAGCCCGCCGGAGCCAGCCATGACCGAAATCCTGCAGACCCCAAAGCTCGTCGTCGTGTTCGGCGGCTCCGGCTTTGTCGGTCGTCATGTCGTGCGGGCGCTGGCCAGGCGCGGCTACCGCATCCGGGTCGCCTGCCGTCGGCCCGATCTCGCCGGCCACCTGCAGCCGCTCGGCAATGTCGGGCAGATCCAGCCGGTGCAGGCCAATGTCCGGGTGCGCTGGTCGGTCGACCGCGCCGTGCAAGGCGCGGACCATGTCGTCAATCTGGTGGCGATCGCGCATGAGGCCGGCCGGCAGAAATTCACTGCCGTCCACGAGTTCGGCGCGCGCGCTGTCGCTGAAGCGGCGCGCGCCGTCGGCGCCGGCCTCACCCACATCTCGGCTCTGGGCGCGGATCTCCACGCACAATCGGACTATGCGCGCACCAAGGCGCTTGGCGAAAAGGCCGTTCTTGAGACGGTCCAGGACGCTGTGATCCTGCGGCCATCGATCAATTTCGGGCCGGAGGACGGTTTCTTCAACCGCTTTGCCAACATGGCCCGCTTTTCCCCAGTCCTGCCGCTGATCGGCGGCGGTCAGACGAAATTCCAGCCGGTCTATGTCGGCGACGTCGCCGAAGCGGTGGCGCACTCGGTCGACGGCAAGGTCCAGGGCGGCCATATCTATGAGCTCGGCGGGCCGCAGGTGCTCACTTTCAAGGAATGCATGCAAGAATTGCTTGTTATCATCGAACGCAAGCGGTTTTTGCTGCCTATGCCGTGGTGGCTGGCGAACCTCCAGGCATCAATTCTCGGGCTGCTGCCCAATCCGTTGTTGACCAAGGACCAGGTCCTGCTGTTGCGCCAGCACAATGTCGTGTCGGATGCCGCCGTCAAGGACAACAGGACGCTCGCCGGCCTCGGAATCCAGCCACGGTCGATCGGAACCATCCTGCCCAGCTATCTCTGGCGCTACCGCGCCGCGGGCCAGTTCCAACGCAAGTCCGCCGCATAATACCGGCGCGAATGGACGTTCAGCCGCTTACGAGGCGCGCCGGGTGACTTGCATCGGCAGCCCGCCTTGCGGTTGCGTCGTCAGCTTCTGCACCGGCCAGGGGCGGGTCTCCGCGGTGGTGTCGAAACGGTAGCGCGACAGCATGATCGCCAACGCAATGATCGCCTCCTGCATGGCGAAGCTGGCACCGATGCAGACGCGGGGGCCGGCGCCGAACGGCAAATACTGGAAACGGTCGATCTTTTCGCGATTCCCCGGATGAAAGCGCTCCGGCATGAAAGCGTCCGGTCGGTCCCATAATTTCCTGTGGCGATGGACGACCCACGGCATCACCAGCACCGCGGCGCGGCGCGGTATATAGAGGCCGTTCCAGGTTTCGGGTTCGATCGGTTCGCGGTTGATCGACGGCGCCGGCGGATAGAGCCTGAGCGCCTCGTCGAAGGCGGCACGGGTCAGCGGCATGGCGTCGAGCCATTTCGTCGGGTCGGGCTCACGCGCCAGCACAGCATCGATCTCGTGCTCGATCTTTTCGCGCTCCCACGGCGCTTCGGCAAGGCAGTAGAGCGTCCAGCCGAGCGCCCTGGCTGTAGTCTCATGGCCGGCGCCGATGAAGGTGATGATGT
This sequence comes from Mesorhizobium sp. M0923, assembly GCF_040319365.1. Taxonomy (NCBI): domain Bacteria; kingdom Pseudomonadati; phylum Pseudomonadota; class Alphaproteobacteria; order Hyphomicrobiales; family Phyllobacteriaceae; genus Mesorhizobium; species Mesorhizobium sp. M0923. The sequence continues at coordinate 3,576 of NZ_JAMYNW010000019.1, forward strand.
TGTCCTCGACCTCGGCCCGGGTCAGCCCGCCCGGTCCCTCCGCCTTCAGCAGCAGCGTGAGAAAATCCTGCGGCACCGTGTCCGGAGCGCGCCTCAGCCGCGCCTCGCGCATCTGCACCGTGTCGGTTACGATCTTGCGGAAGTAGGCCATGGTCTTGCGGCCGCGGATGCGCGTCAGGCGCGGCAGCCAATCGGGCGCACGCAAAAGGTCGAGCGGATCGACCCGGCCCATCGTCTCGAACAGGCGGTCGATCTCCTTGGCGAAGCTGCCCGGCTCGCCCGATATCTCGCCCGAAAACAGCGTCTCAGCCAGGATGTCGAAGGTGAGCAGCGTCATGTCGTGGGCGATATCCGACGTGCCACCTTGCTCGTAACGGGTGACGAATTCGAGCGTGCGTTTCAGCATCGGCTCGGCGAAGCCGAAAATGTGACGCGGCGTGAACACCGGCGCCATCGCCTTGCGCGAACGCCGCCACACCTCGCCTTCGGCGGTCAGCAGCCCGTCGCGCAGGATCGGCCGCAGGATCTTCTGGCGCACCGTCGCCATCTTGTAGTTCTTGGCGTTGTCGACCAGCACATGGCGGATGAGGCCGGGATCGTTGGCGATGACCAGCGGCCCACCGACGCCGTTCACCGAAATCCAGGGCTCGTTGTAGGTCGCCTCGCCCCACAGTTCGAGCGGATTGCGATAGACGATGCGGATCATCTCCAGCGTCGAAGGCGGCGCGGTGCGCGGCTTCGGCGCCGGCGGGACGAAGGGGACGGGCTGACTGTCCATGGCTTGCTCCGCTGACCCCTCAATGTAGTGGCTGGCAAGGCAAGCGTCCATGTGGCCGGACGACAAGGCGAAGCATCCGCTCTCTGGAATGTGACCGGGGCACCGGAAAGTGCCTGCTTGCTGTGTCCGGCTGTGTGTCTTAGGTGGCAGCACCACAGATGCCACTAACCGGCGGGTGCCTGCCTTGAAGCACCAGTTGAACGTCATCATCGGCAGCACGCGGCCGGGCCGCGCCGGACCCGTTTTCGCAAGGTGGTTGGAAAGTTTTGCGCGCGAACACGGCAAATTCGAGCCATTGCTCACCGATATCGCCGCCTTCAACCTGCCGGTGCTGGACGAGCCGCATCATCCTAGACTCGGCAGATACGAAAACAGCCACACGAAAGCCTGGTCGAAAGCAATCGACGCCGCCGACGCGTTCGTCTTCGTAGCGCCGGAATACAATTATTTCGCAGCCCCCGCGATCGTCAACGCGGTCGACTACCTGCTCAGGGAATGGCGATACAAGCCGGCCGCCATCCTCAGCTACGGCGGTGTCTCCGGTGGCTTACGAGCGGCGCAGGCGGTCAAACCGTTGCTGACCGCGGTCGGCGTCATGCCGATTCCGGAAGGCGTGGCGCTCCCGATGTACCAGAAGCTGCTCGACGAGACCGGCGCCTTCCTGCCCAGCGAGCAGGTGCTCGGCGGAGCCAAGACCATGCTGGACGAGCTGTCCCGCTGGAGCGAAGCGCTGAGGCCGATGCGCGCCAGCTAACAACGCGAACGGCCGGGCTTGCCGATGCCATAACTTGCTCATGCCATAAAGAGATGGAATGCTCCGGGAAATGACCGGGCCGGGGCGGTTCGATTTGCGTCTTCTGTTTGCTTTGCTGCTGATCCTCTCGACGGCCTCCGGTGCCATGGCGGAGCGGCGCGTTGCGCTGGTCATCGCCGAGAACGACTACCGGCTGATCCGGCCGCTCGCCAATCCCGTCAATGACGGCGAGGTCATGGAAACGGTGCTGAGGAAGCTCGGTTTCGAGGTCTTCCTCGAAACCAACCGCGACCTGCGGCGCATGCGCCGGGCGCTCGACGATTTCCGCGAGGATGCTAAAGGCGCCGACGTGGCACTGGTGTTCTTCTCCGGCCACGGCGTCGAGATCGCCGGCGAGAATCGGCTCCTGCCGGTGGATGCAGACGCGTCGTCGCTCGCTACGCTGGAAGGGACCAGCCTGCCGCTGGAGGAGATCCGCGCGGCCGTCGCCGCCACCAGCAAGGTCGGACTGATCGTGCTCGATGCCTGCCGCAGCGATCTGTTTGCTGCCACGGGCGGCGAAGGCCGCGGCGCAACGGCGCTGGTAAAAGAGGTCAGCGACAAGGTCCGGCCGGGTCTTGGCCGCATCGGGCGGGCAGAAAACATCCTGTTTGCCTTCTCGGCGGCGCCCGGCGAGACCGCCTCGGATGGGACCGGCCAGAATTCGCCGTTCACCGCGGCGCTGACGAAATACCTCGGCACCGAGGGTCTTGAGATCCGCTCCGTGCTGACGCTCGTGCAGCAGGAGGTCTACGATCTCTCGCGCGGCAGGCAATTGCCCTATGTCGAGAGCGGCCTGCCGCAGTTGTTCTTTGCCACGACAGCCAAGGAGAAACTGCCGGAGCGCGAACGCTTGTTGCTGGCCATGGCCGAGGTGACGCCCGCGATGCGTGGCGAGGTGGAAAAGATCGCCAGCGACGCCGACATGCCGCTGGCACCGCTCTATGGCGCGTTGATCAGTTCCGATGCCGGCCGCCTCTCCGCGGACAGTCTGAACGCCAGGCTGCGTGAGGCAGCCGACGCCTTCGTCAAGGTGCGGAGCGAAATGCGGACGCTTTCCTCCGACGATCTCAGAGTGGCAGCGTTGCGCCGGCAGGCGGAAGAGCAGCTTTCGCTGGGAGCGTTCGATGCCGCGCGGAAAAAGCTTGCCGAAGCAGCCGAGATCGACAATATCTCGCGCAACGCGCTGAAGGCCAATTTCGTCAGTCGCACGCTTTCCGAAGCCGCGACGCGCTATTTGTCCGGCGGGGCAGCGCGCGCCGACCTCGACTACGCCACAGCCATCAAGGATTATGAATCCGTGCTCACGCTTTATGGCGAAGCCGGACAGGTGGTGCTGTCGCTCGACGACGCCGACCGCTTGATCCGCACGCTGGACGAGCTCGGCAAGCTCTATACCACGGTCGGCAACATCGATGCTGCTGGCCGCGCCTTCGAGGCGCTGCAAGCCGATCTCGAGCGGCGGTCGCGCCACGAAACCGATCCCAACGTGAAGCGCGACTTCGCCGTCAGCCACGTCAAGCTCGGCAACGTGCGGATGGCGCAAGGCAATCTGCCGGCAGCGCTGCAAAACTATGAAACGGCCAAGACCATTCTGCAGGACCTGACCGAGGCAGAGCCGGACAATCTGGAGTGGTTCGGCGACCTCGCCATGACCGACGACAAGATCGGTAACGTGCTGGCGACGCAAGGTGATCTGGCCGGCGCCGCACAGGTCTATCAGGAAAGCCTGTCGATCAAGAAACAGCTCGCTGCCGGCGAGCCCGACCGTGCCGAACTGCAGCGCGACCTGACCATCACCTATGATGAGATCGGCCACCTTGCCCATGTCGCAGGTCAACTGGACAACGCACAGGCGGCCTATCAAGAGAGCCTGAAGGTGCGGCTGGCGCTGGCGGCGGACAGACCGGGAGACGCCGATCGGCAGCGTGACGTCTCGGTCAGCCACGATACGATAGGCGACCTGCTGCGCGAACGCGGCGACGCCGCTGGGGCGCTGACGGCCTACAAGGAAGGCCTGGCGATCGTCAAGCAACTGGCGAAACGCGATCCGGACGACACCGAGCTGAAACGCGACCTGTCCGTCGGCAACGCCAAGGTCGGCAACGCGCTGAGCGACCAGCAGAATTGGCCGGCGGCACTTTCGGCTTATCGTCAGGCATTCTCGCAAGCCAGCGCGCTCGCCGCCGGCGACCCGAACAACACCGATTGGCAGCGCGACCTGTCCGTGTGCCTCGAGAAGGTCGCCGGCGTCCTGGCGATACAGGGCGACCACAAAGGCGCACTGAAAGCCTATCTGGACAGCTACGCGATTGCGGAGAGGCTGGCGAAGCTCGATTCCGCCAATTCCGACTGGCAGCGGGACTTGTCGATAACGCTGTCCGAAGTCGCCACGCTCCGCCTCAGGCAGCGCGACGTCAGGGGAGCCCGGCAAGCCCTTCAGGACAGCCTTGCCATTCGCGAGAAACTTGCCCAGTCAGATCCGGACAACGCCACCTGGCAGCGCGACCTGGTGCTTGCCTATATCGACTACGCCCAAGTCGCAAAGGACCCGAAAGCCGTCCTTTCCAAGGCACTCGACATGACGCTGGAGCTCGACCGGACCGGTCGGCTGGCGCCGCGATACAAGTTCATGATCAAGTTTTTACGTGAGCGGCTGGCCAGGATCGAAGCCAGGCGCCGGTAGCGGGTTCACGCGACGGTCATTCCGTTCGGAAATGCCTGCAAACCTTGGAAAAACCGCCTTTTGCGCCTATATCTACGACATTAGGAATGCGCGATTCGACGCCGATTTTTCGCGCTCTGCACACGGCACCAATCAGACAGGTTTTCATGAGCGACCAGACCGACATCGCCAACGGCGTTGAAGCCGAATACGGCGCCGATTCCATCAAGGTTTTGAAGGGCTTGGACGCCGTTCGCAAGCGGCCGGGCATGTATATCGGCGACACCGACGACGGCTCGGGCCTGCACCACATGGTTTATGAGGTGGTCGACAACGCCATCGACGAAGCACTGGCGGGCCATGCCGACCTGGTGACGGTGACGCTCAATCCGGACGGCTCGGTGACGGTCATCGACAATGGCCGCGGCATTCCGACCGATATCCACACCGGCGAAGGCATTTCGGCGGCCGAAGTGATCATGACGCAGCTGCATGCCGGCGGCAAGTTCGACCAGAACTCCTACAAGGTGTCGGGCGGCCTGCACGGCGTCGGCGTGTCGGTCGTCAACGCACTGTCGGCCTGGCTGAAACTGAAGATCCGCCGCAACGGCCAGATCTACGAGATGAGCTTCACGCATGGCGACGCCGACGCACCGCTGCGCATCACCGGCAGTTATGAACAAGACAAGGTCCCCGGCACCTATGAAGGGCGCAGCGGCAGCGAAATCACGTTCTTGCCGTCGTCCGAGACCTTCACCATGGTCGAGTTCGACTATGGTACGCTGGAGCACCGGCTGCGCGAGCTCGCCTTCCTGAACTCCGGCGTGCGCATCGTTTTGACCGATGCCCGCCATGCCGACATCGTGCGCCATGAACTGCACTATGATGGCGGGCTGGAAGAGTTCGTCCGATATCTCGACCGAACGAAGAAGCCGTTGCTCGACAAGCCGATTTCGATCCGCGCCGAGCGCGACGGCATCACCGTCGAAGTCGCCATGTGGTGGAACGACAGCTACCACGAGAACGTGCTGGCCTTCACCAACAACATCCCGCAACGTGACGGCGGCACGCATCTCGCCGGTTTCCGGGGTGCGCTGACACGCCAGATAACCGGCTATGGCGACTCCTCGGGCCTGACCAAGAAGGAAAAAGTGGCGCTGATCGGCGACGATTGCCGCGAAGGGCTGACCGCGGTGCTGTCGGTCAAGGTTCCCGACCCGAAATTCTCCTCGCAGACCAAGGACAAGCTGGTGTCGTCCGAGGTTCGCCCGGTGGTCGAAGGCCTCGTCAACGAGGCGCTCGGCACCTGGCTCGAGGAGCACCCGACCGAGGGCAAGGCGGTCATCGAGAAGGTCATCCAGGCCGCTGCCGCGCGCGAGGCCGCGCGCAAGGCACGCGACATCACCCGCAAGAGCTCGCTCGGCGTCACCTCGTTGCCCGGCAAGCTGGCCGATTGCCAGGAGCGCGATCCGGCGAAATCCGAAATCTTCATCGTCGAGGGCGACAGCGCGGGCGGCTCGGCCAAGGGCGGCCGTTCGCGCCAGAACCAGGCCATTCTTCCGCTGCGCGGCAAGATCCTCAATGTCGAGCGCGCCCGCTTCGACCGCATGCTCGGCTCCGACATGATCGGCACGCTGATCACCGCGCTCGGCACCTCGATCGGCAAGGACGAGTTCAATGCCGACAAGCTGCGCTACCACAAGATTATCCTGATGACCGACGCCGATGTCGATGGCGCCCATATCCGCACCTTGCTGCTGACCTTCTTCTTCCGCCAGATGCCGGAACTGATCGAACGCGGTCATCTCTATATCGCGCAGCCGCCGCTCTATAAGGTGACGCGAGGGAAGAGCTCGCAATATATCAAGGATGAAGCCGCCTTCGAGGAATTCCTGATCGGCTCGGGGCTGGAAGAAGCGTCGCTTGCGCTCAGCACGGGCGAGGTGCGGGCCGGACAGGATCTGCGCGGCGCCATCGACGATGCCCTGGCTGTCCGCCAACTCATCAACGGATTGCATACGCGCTATAACAGAGGCGTGGTGGAGCAGGCAGCGATTGCCGGCGCGCTCAACCCCGAAATCTTCACCGACCTCGGTCGCGCCAACGAGATGGCCGAGCGCGTTGCCCGCCGTCTCGACATTATCGCCGAGGACACCGAGCGCGGCTGGACAGGCCGCATGTCGACCTCCAACGAGGGCGTCGGCGGCTATGTATTCGAGCGCACGGTGCGCAGCGTCAAGGAGTTCGCGCATCTCGACCTGGCGCTGATCAATTCCGCCGACGCACGCCAGCTCGACCGCTATGCGCCGCGCCTGGCAGAAATCTATGGCGAGCCGCCGGTGCTGCGCCGCAAGGATGTCTCCGAAACAATTTCGGGGCCGCTGGCACTGCTCAATGCCGTGTTTGCCACCGGCCGCAAGGGTCTGACCATGCAGCGCTACAAGGGCCTTGGCGAAATGAACGCCGAGCAGCTCTGGGAAACGACCCTCGACCCGAATGTGCGCTCGCTCTTACAGGTCAAGGTCAATGACGCGACTGACGCGGACTCACTGTTTTCGCGACTGATGGGCGACGAGGTTGAGCCAAGGCGCGAATTCATCCAGGAAAACGCGCTGTCGGTCGCCAATCTGGACATCTGAGCCGCCATCCAGAATACCCAGCCTGCAGGCATGAAGTGCATTGGTGCATCTTGGCGCACCGACGCCGACTGCTGCACCGCAACAAAGATCACCGAGGATCTCCCGGAACGGAAAGTCTTTCAAGGCATTGTAGTTGATCACAATCGCCGCAGGAGGCATTCATGGGACGTGGCATTTTGCTCTGGCTTCTCGGAGTCCCGATTCCGATCATTATTCTGATTCTGCTTTTTGCAAGGTAGGAGGCTTCCATGCCGTCCACCCTAACGACTACCGAGGTTTCCGCACCGACGGAATCCTCATCCCCCGCCGTCAGCTGGGGACCAATCGTCGCCGGCGCCTTTGCTGCGTCGACGCTTACCTTCATCTTGATGCTGCTCGGCTCCGGGCTTGGGCTGAGTATGGTCTCGCCATGGTCCGGCTCGGGTGCGTCAGTCACAACTTTCGCCGTTTCCACCGCCGTCTGGCTGATCGTCGTGCAGTGGCTGTCGTCGGCCCTCGGCGGCTATCTTGCCGGGCGCCTGCGCACCAAATGGGTCGGCATCCACACCGATGAAGTCTTCTTCCGCGATACCGCGCATGGCTTCCTGGCCTGGGCGCTGGCGACGCTGCTCGTCGCCGGTATACTCGGCACGGCGCTGTCGGCCGCGATAGGCACCGGTGTCCAGGCTGCTTCGACTGTGGCATCCGGCGCGGCAATGGGCGCTTCGACAGGTGCTGCTGCAAACGCTGGTGGCGCCTCGACTGACAACGCCACATCGTATTTCGTCGATATGCTGTTCCGCCCGGCCGATCCGGCAAGGCTCGCTGCCGCCAATCCGGAGAGCGACGCCGCGGCAACGGCGCAGGCATCGCGCATTCTGATCGCGAGTGCCGCAGCAGGCGAAATATCGGCCGACGACAAGACCTATCTGTCGCGGCTGGTGGCCGCCCGGACAGGCCTGTCCGAAGCCGATGCCACCGCTCGCCTCGATGCGGTAATCGCCAGAGCGCAGGACGCCAAGGTCAAGGCCCAGCAGGCGGCCGACACCGCCAGAAAGGCCGGCGCCACCTTCTCGCTGATTGGCGCGCTGTCGCTGGTCGTCGGGGCTTTCATTGCCAGTGCGGCTGCGGCACTTGGCGGCAGGCAGCGCGACGACGAGGAAGCGATTTTCCTGACCAATCGCTGATCGGCGCCTAAGCGAACTCGGTCCGCTTCGAAGATTACTCCGAGCGGACCTTGCTTTGGGCTGTCGGCGCAGCATTGTCGTGCGTTGCTCGCCACCGACAGCTCAGTCCCCCAGCTTGCGGCCGAGATCGACCGCATCGCGCAGCACGGCAAGGTGCGAGCGCGGCACGCCGGACGGTGCGTTGGCCTCGACGCCGCTCGCCGTCAACGACCAGTAGAGAGTGTGCGTGAAGACGCGGCCGAGCGAGCCGCGCAGCTCGACCTGGATGTTTTCCACGCCCGGACCAAAGTTCTCCGTCATCGGCCCGGAGATCGGGTCGCCGGTCAACCAGCCATTGCCTCTGTCGAAAATGTTGGTCCAGCGCATCGCGGCAAACATCGCGCCATGATGCACCGCCCGCTGTGGCTTGCCCGAATGGCTGCGGCCTTCCTGATAGAGCATAGTCCCGCCCGCCGCCCTGTCGGCGATCGGCGGGCATGCCGAGAACAGCCGCTCGGCGATGCCGCGCCTGAACTCGGCAAGATTGTAGGTCACCAGAAACTCGCTGTGGGTCAGCGGACTGCCCAGCGTGACGAAATCGCTGATCTTCCACGGCAGCGGATGATCGGCGTCACTGTCGCGAAGCTGCCGGTAGAGTTCCCATTGGCCGCGCCGGAATGCGGGGAGGTCATCGAGGCGGTCGGGCCAGGCGGAAGCATCGGCGGCCAGCGTCGCCTTATCGACGGCGTGGATCGCCTTCAGCCTCGCTCTGTCGCGAATGGCTTCCAGCTTTCGAGGCCTGAAATCGGCCCATAATATCTGCAACAGATCATAGGCTATGATCGACCCCAGGCTGTGCGAGACCAGCACGATGCGGTCGTAGGCGTCGTCCACCATAAGGCGCTTCAGCAGCTTGAGGCCACGCTCGCGGACCAGCGCGCGCTTCTCGACCGTCGCCGCTTCGGCCCGCACATAGGCGGCGACATCGCCGAAATAGGGCAGGCCAAACTGGTCCACCGACCAGATAACGAACGACGCCAGGACGGTGACAAGAACGCCGGTCGTCCAGGAGATATAGCCTTGCCAGGCCGACGTTGCGAGCGCCAGCGCCGCGCCAAGGACGACGATGGTGGCCAAAAGCGTGACGACATAGAGTTTGCGCACATCGCGCGGAATATCGGCGGGCTTGCGCCAGAGCAGGGTCGTCACCCAGGCAGCAAGGCGGCTCCGGGTCGTGCCCTGGGTGATGTCGGCCCAGTAAAGCTCGTAGAAATCGGTGCGGCGGCCATCGACATCATACGGTGTGGTGATCCGGCGAAGCTCGTGCGAATTGGTCCGGCTGTCGGGCGTGATCCAGCTCTGGTTGATCTTCGCACCCATTGGGTCGGCCGGATCAGCGACATGGGCATAGAACGGAGCACGGGCCGGATCGTGGCTCCAAACGGCCTGGACAAATCCCCTCAACGTGTCCATGGGCCGCTGTTCGCCCATACCGTGCACGACCACCACCGCCTGGCTGCGCTTGCGCGGCACCTTCTCTGCTGCGGTCAGATCGGCGGCCGGCGACGCGGCAGAACCAGGGTCGGGCACCAGCACCTCCACCGATCACGCCGTTAGACAAGACGACGGGTCGCTATCGTAGCTTCAGAACCGGTAACAGCCAAGAAAAAGCCCGGCGCGGAGCCAGGGCTGTATTTCGACGACCGGCAGTGAGTTGGCAACGACGCCGTTTCAGTGATCAATCGCCTTGACGATCTCCTCGGTCATCTTCTTGGCGTCGCCGAGCAGCATCATGGTGCCGTCCTTGTAGAACAGCGTGTTGTCGATGCCGGCATAGCCGGACCCGAGCGAGCGCTTGACGAACAGGCAGGTGCGCGCCTTGTCGACGTCGAGGATCGGCATGCCATAGATCGGCGACGATTTGTCGTCGCGGGCGGACGGATTGGTGACGTCGTTGGCGCCGATGACATAGGCGACATCGGCCTGCGCGAACTCAGAGTTGATGTCCTCCAGCTCGAACACTTCGTCGTAAGGCACGTTGGCTTCCGCCAAGAGCACATTCATGTGGCCGGGCATGCGGCCGGCCACCGGATGGATGGCGTATTTGACGTCGACGCCGTTGGCCTTGAGCTTGTCGGCCATTTCGCGCAGCGCGTGCTGCGCCTGGGCGACGGCCATGCCGTAACCTGGCACGATGATGACCTTTTGCGCATTCATCATCAGATAGGCGGCATCCTCGGCAGAGCCCTGCTTGACGGTGCGCTCGATGCCGTCGTCGGCAGCGGCTGATGTCTCGCCGCCGAAGCCGCCGAGGATGACCGAGATGAAGCTTCGGTTCATGCCTTTGCACATGATGTAGGACAGGATGGCGCCCGATGAGCCGACCAGCGCGCCGGTGATGATCAGCGCCAGATTGCCGAGCGTGAAACCGAGTGCCGCCGCTGCCCAGCCCGAATAGGAATTGAGCATCGATACGACCACCGGCATGTCGGCGCCGCCGATCGGGATGATGAGAAGGACGCCGAGCACGAGCGAGGCGGCAACGATCAGCCAGAACACCAGCTTGGACTCGGTGGTGACGAGCAGCATGATCAGCACAATGAGCGCTATGCCCAGGGCTGCGTTGATGAAGTGACGGCCGCCGATCATGATCGGCTTGCCCGACATGCGGCCGTCGAGCTTCAAGAAGGCGATGACCGAGCCGGTGAAGGTGATGGCGCCGATGGCAACGCCGAGGCTCATCTCGATCAGCGCCTGGGCATGGATATCGGCGACGGTGCCGATGCCGAAACTTTCCGGCGCATAGATGGCGGCGGCCGCCACCATGACCGCGGCAAGACCGACCAGCGAGTGGAAGGCGGCGACCAGCTGCGGCATCGAGGTCATGGCAATGCGCCGTGCCGTGACCGCACCGACCGAGCCGCCGATGGCGAGGCCGAGCACGATCAGCGCAAAGCGGCCGGCGGAAGGGGTGGCCAGCGCCAGCGTCGTGACAATGGCGATGCCCATGCCGATCATGCCGTACATGTTGCCCTGGCGGCTGGTGGTCGGATGCGACAGGCCGCGCAATGCCAGGATGAACAGGATGCCGGAGACCAGATAGAGGAAGGAGGCGAAGTTGGCGTTCATAGCGGCCTACTTTTCCTTCTTCTTGTACATGGCCAGCATGCGCTGGGTGACGAGGAAGCCGCCGAAGATGTTGACCGATACCAGCATCAGCGCAACAAAGCCGAAGCCGGTGGCGATGCCCGAGGCCGAGATGCCGACGGCAAGCAACGCGCCGACGACGATGACGGAGGAAATGGCGTTGGTGACCGCCATTAATGGCGTGTGCAGCGCCGGCGTGACCGACCAGACGACGTAGTAGCCGACGAAGATCGCCAGCACGAAGATGGCGAAGCGGAAGACGAAGGGATCGATCGCGCCGCCGGACAGCGCGTGCGCGGCGTCACCAGCGGCCTCGGTGCCGGGCGCGGTGGCCAGGTTCTGGACCGCAAGGCGGACGGCAGCTGTGGCCTGGTCGAGCTGGTCGAGGGCTTTCTGCAGGGTCTGATCCATCACGCGATCCCTCCGGTGGTCTTGGGCTTCCTCGAAGCGGCCGGCCTCTTCGCAGCCGGCTTTGCCGAAGCCTCGGCAACCATCGTCTTGGCCGGAATGGCCGGCGGTTCGACATGTTGGCCCTTTGGCGGCTCCTGCTCAGCCCTGACGAAGGCGGGATGCACGACCTTGCCGGCATCGGTCAGCATGGTTGCCTTGACCAGCTCGTCGTCGCGGTTGATGGCAAGCGTCTTCGTCGCCTTGTCAACCAGCGTCTCGAGGAAGGCATAGAGGTTTCTCGCATAGAGCAGCGAGGCGGAGGCGGCGACGCGACCGGGAACGTTGAGATGGCCGACGATCTTTACCCCGTTGGCGGTGGTCACCACCTGCCCCGGAACGGCGCCCTCGACGTTGCCGCCACGCTCGACCGCAAGGTCGACGATCACCGAGCCGGGTTTCATCGAGGCGACCATTGCCGCAGAAACCAGCTTCGGCGCCGGCCGGCCCGGTATCAGCGCGGTGGTGATGACGATGTCCTGCTTGGCGATGTGCTCGGCGGTCAGCGCCGCCTGCTTGGCCTGATACTCCCTGGACATTTCCTTGGCGTAGCCGCCGGCCGTCTCGGCCGCCTTGAATTCCTCGTCCTCGACCGCCAGGAACTTTGCGCCGAGCGAAGCAACCTGCTCCTTGGCAGCCGGGCGCACATCGGTGGCGGTGACCACGGCGCCGAGGCGGCGCGCGGTGGCGATGGCCTGCAGACCGGCGACGCCGACGCCCATGATGAAGGCCTTCGCCGCCGGTACCGTGCCAGCCGCCGTCATCATCATCGGCAACGCCCGGTCATATTCGGCAGCCGCGTCGATCACCGCCTGATAGCCGGCGAGGTTCGCCTGGCTGGATAGAACGTCCATCGACTGGGCGCGGGTGATGCGCGGCATGAACTCCATGGAAAAAGCAGTAGCACCGGCCCTGGCCAACGCGGCGACGCCGGCATCGTTGCCATAGGGATCCATGATGGCGATCACGGCAGTGCCCGGCCGATAGACTTTCAGCTCGGCATCGCTCGGCCGGCGCACCTTCAGCACGACATCAGCCCTGGAAACATCGCCGGCCTTGCCGATCGCGGCGCCGGCCTTGGCAAACTCCTCGTCGGGAATGCGCGACGCCGCGCCGGCGCCAGCTTCGACGACCACGTCGAAACCCAGCGCCGCCAGCCGCTTCACCGTGTCGGGCGAGGCCGCGACGCGCGGTTCGTTCGCGTCGAGCTCACGAGGGATGAAAACCGTCTGTCCCACCGCATGATCCTTTCGGCCGCAACCCGTTACCGCAAGACGCCGGCCGGCCCCCGGCGGCGTCCTCGACAAAAATTGGAGGAGTTATCGGAGAATAAAGGCGCCGACGGCCAGGATCAGAACGAACAGGATGGTCCCCGAGAAGAAGCCGCCCACAAAGAAGCCGAACGCCATGGCCAGAAGCACTGCGGCGCAAAACAGCGACCCGTATTTGGCCAGCATCAGGAAGCCGGCATAGGTGCGGTCGTGCTCGGCATAGTCCATCTTCGCGCCCAGTTCGACAGGACCGGTCGGCGTGTGTTCAGCCATAGGAATACCCCTTCGAAGACATCTTTCAGGCACATAGCGAAAAGCCGCGTTAAGGGCAATGGCGCTATTGCCGCATCGCCGCAGCCAACAGTCTCAAGCGAAACTTGAAATCGCTGCGTCAATGATGTGGCGCAACGTGCGCAGCGGCTATGACTGACCCAACCCCTGAAACGAGGCGGGTCGGAGCGCGGCGATACCAATCACAATGGATGGCAGGTCCGCTATTGCCGATGTCGTTAGCTGGCGAGATGCGGGAACAGCCCGAGCAGGCCGACAACGATCAGATAAAGGGCGACGATATAATTGAGCAGCCGCGGCATCACCAGGATCAGCACGCCTGCAATCAGTGAGATAAGCGGGGTGAGGGCGAGCGTGGAAATGGTCATATCGGTTCCTTTGATCGGATGGCTGTCGAAGCGATACGTGGCGGATATCGGCCGTGCCGACCTACCACCAGCACCCTTGCCGTTATCCAGAACGCCGAAGCTACCGGAAGGCTCCATGGGCTCGTTCAGGCGGCTTCGCGAAAATACTTGGCGGTTGGCAGGATGGTCAGCGGAGCGAGTTCGCCGGCACCGGGCGCATTGAATAACATACGCTGCTCCATTGGCGTCGAACGGAAGAATGGAAAGCGCGACAGCGACCGTTCGCGAATAGCGCCAACATCAGCACGGTAGAGCACGACCTTGTTATAGACGCCAGGATAGGCACGAGGCTCACTGATCTTCTCGGCGTAGTAGATCCGCTTGTAGAAGCCGGCGTGATCCTCGCGGATGGTCGAAAGGCAATAGGGCGCGTTGAAGTGAAAACATGCCATGCCGGCGAGCCGCAGCGTGAGATAGGGTATTTGCGGATAGACGCGCGACCATTCCGGGTCGGAGGCGAACCGACTGGGGCAGACGAAGCTCATGCCCTCCTCGAGCATCGGCATGACGATGTCACCGAAAGCTTTGGTGGAAGGCGATCTTGGCGTCGACAGCGTTACGTGATGAATACGCAGTGTGCTGACGAGTTCCTGGTCGATGTAGACACCGAACCGGAAGACGTTAGGCACCTCGTCGAGTTCGTCGTGAATGGTGTGGTTCTCGTTATCGGGAACCATATCGTTGGAACGGTACGACTTGTAGCGCAGGCGATAGATGTCCTCGAGATCCTCGCCCTTGTCGCAACGGCGGTATTCCGTCCGCTCCAGCATCGCCGAAACATTCCTGGCGAAACTAGACATAGTTTCGGACGAATTTTCACCGCCCGCGCTCGCCGCATGGCCGAGCGAACTCAACTGGGCACACATGAACTCTATTCCCCGCGATTACCGCCACCAGCCGACACTACGGACGGGTCATGAGATGTAAAGATGAAAATAAGTACGAGCTCGTTTACCGCTCGTTAAGGTTAACAATTAATAAAATTATACTAAAATACGCGGTTTTCAGCGCAAATCAGCGCCGCGGCGCCTTCCTTGCGGTCTGGATGTCTTTGGCGAATGGCCAGACGGTGCTTGACATCGTCTCGATGCCGGACGCGCTGAGTGCCGACCCGAACAGAAAGCCCTGGACCAGGTCCGGCTTGACCTGCAATGCTAGGATCTTGAGCTGTTCGAAGGTCTCGACACCTTCGACGGTAACCGAAAGTCCCAGCGGCCGTGACAGGTTGACGATGCCCTTGAGCAATTCGAGCGACCGGCTGTTCTGGGTAACGTCGATCAGGAACGAGCGATCGATCTTGATCTTGTCGAGCGGCAGTTTGTGGAGATAGCTGAGGCTCGAATAACCGGTACCGAAATCGTCGAGCGCGATGCGAACGCCGAGCCGCTTCAATTCCTCGATATATTGGCGTGTCAGCGACTTGTCATCGAGCAGCGCCGTCTCGGTGACCTCGATCTCGAGGCGGTCGGCCGGCAGACCGGAACCGGCCAGCGCATCGCGAACCTTCTGGATGACATCACGATTGCGGAAATCCTTGGCCGAGAGATTGACCGACACGCTGGTCTGGGCCGGCCATTTGGCGCATTCCGTGCAGGCCGCATGCAGGACGAAAGTGCTGATGTCGGAAATGATGCCCATTTCCTCCGCAAGAGGAATGAAGATACCGGGGGAGATCGGCCCGAGGTCGGGATGATCCCAGCGGCACAGCGCCTCGCAACTGGCGATCCGCATCGTGTTCATCGCGACGATCGGCTGGTAGACGACTCGCAGCTCCTTGTTTTCCACCGCACTGCGCAGATCCGCCTTCATCAGCTGGCGGCTGCGGAAGGCAGCGTCCATGGAGGCCTCGAACAGCCGCCAGCCGTTCTTGCCAAGCTCCTTTGCCTTGTAGAGTGCAAGGTCGGCCTTGACGATCATGGCATCGACGTCGGTATCCCTGACCCGCGAGAGCGCCGCACCTCCGCTGGCCTGGATGCGCAATCCGTGGCCGGCGACATCGACCTCGCCCTGTAGATTGACAAAGATCTCATCAACCTGGCCGGTCAGATGGCTTTCATCTTCGATGCGTTCGAAGAAGATCATGAACTCGTCGCCGCCGAAGCGGCTGACGGTGATACCTGGCCCGGCGATCGCGGCCAGCCGCTCAGCGACGGCGTAGATCAAACCGTCACCGACCGGATGGCCGAGCGTATCATTTACGCTCTTGAAATCGTCGAGGTCGAGCACGACCAGCCCGCAGAGACGATCCGGATCGCCCGAGGCCATGGCCTCCACGACCAGCTCATGGAAATAGGCGCGATTGGGCAGACCGGTGAGACTGTCGTAGCGCGCCATGAAGCGGATCTTGTCCTCCGCCTCGACGCGGGCGGTCACATCCTCGAAAGTGATGACGCCCAGTTCCTGGCTGCCTTCCCGGGCAGAAAATTCATAGTGCTGGCCGTTGGCGAGCGAGACCAGAACCTTGCGGTCGCGGCCCTCGCGCAGGGCGCGCGTCAGTTGGGCTTCGATGTAGCGGCAATCCTTCGGCGCCAGCATGCCGCCGGCAACGCCGCGCATCAGCAGACCGTGGATCGACCGTCCGAGCAAGGCATCCGGCGATTTGAGCGACATCAGGTGCGCGGCTTCGGCATTGGCCACCGCTACCCGGCCGTCCGGACCGAGCATGACAAGACCATGCGACATGGTGTTGAGGGCGCGGTTGAAACGCTGTGCGATGCGGTTCGCCTTTTTTTCCTCCGAGACGGCGGCAAAAAGCACGTCGCGGACCGTGTCGGCGAATTTGCGAATAGCAAACAGGAATGGGGCGGACAGGAGCCCGAGAAGGATGTGGTAGATATCGCCACGTAAAAGGAACCCCAACGAGATCGGCCACGTCAAGGCAAGCGTCAGGATGGTGACCATGCGCGGGGAGCCATAGTTGCGCCCGGCAATGGAGGTGGCCGTGGCCAGCGTCAGGCAGACGGAGGCGATCTCAGCGAAATTGTCGCGCGCAAAATAGATGCCAAGCAGGCAGAAGGCGCCAAGCGTGAGCCCGTGCAAGGAGCCATAGAGGATGTAGTCGTTCTCGCGCTTGTGCGCCTCTTCCCAGGTCGCCGGCGGGGGCAAGCTGTTGTATTTGCGGAAGTTTCTCATACGGAAGATGCCGACGAGAACCATCGCGATCGCGACAAGCAGATAAAGCGGGTCGCCGCTTTTCCACCAGACAAGGCCGATCAGGAAGGTCTGCGCGACAATGCCGATCGAAAGCGTAACGCCGTCGCGAAACAGAGTTTCCACGAACGGAATGTAAACGTCGACCGGAATCTCGTTTTGTCTTTTCAGATTCACGCCTGGATCCCAACCCTTGGGAACCCAGCAGTGTCACATTGGCCTTAAGAAAGGTTTAGAGAGGCGGTTTGAGACCTGCCGGGATCCCCCGCTGACGCTGCGGAAACAGGGAAACTACCGTTCAGGTAAACAAGGCGTATCACGGTGCGGAATCATTCGGCGGCTTGAAGCTGCGGCCGCAGTGGCGCCGTCGAAAGGCGGTCGAGCAGACGCTGGCGTTCGCCGGCGGCTTTTTCGGCACTGGCCCGCTTGACGTGGCCATAGCCGCGGATGAGCGCCGGCACCGAGACAAGCGCGGCAGCGGCCTCGATCTTGCCCGGTGCCAGCGCGCCGGCGACAAGCTCCAGGTCGGCTTCATAGATGGCAAGAAGCTGCCGCTCCATACGCCTCTCGGCGCTGTAGCCGAACAGGTCGAAAGCGGTGCCGCGCAGGCCCTTCATCGCCGCCAGCAGGCGGAACCCGTTCATCATCCACGGACCAAAGCTCGATTTCTTCGGCTTGCCGTCACTGCCGCGCCTGCCCATGATCGGCGGTGCGAGATGGAATTCGAGCCTGTCGTAACTCTGGAACTGCTTTGCGAGATCTGCGGCAAAGGAGCCGTCGGTATAGAGCCGCGCCACCTCGTATTCGTCCTTGATAGCCATCAGCTTGAACAGGTTCTTTGCGGCAGCTTCGGTCACCACGGTCGAACCGGGCACGACCTTGGTTTCGGCCTTACGCAGCGCTGCCAGTCTGTCGGCATAGCGCTTGCCATAGGCGGCGTTCTGATAGGCGGTCAGGAAGGCGACGCGGCGGGCAATGATGTCGGCCAGCGTCTCGGCAATCGCGGCAGGCTGCGTGGCCTTGCCCGGCTGGGTGAGAAGGCCGCGCACGAAATCCGGCTGGTGGGCGGCGCGGCGACCCCAGCGAAATGCCGCGATATTCATCGCCACCGCCTCGCCGTTGAGCTCGATTGCCTTCTCGACCGCCTCGTCCGACAGCGGCAAGCCGCCATGCTGGAAGGCAAAGCCGAGCATAAACATGTTGGCGCCGAGCGAACTGCCGAACAGCGCGGTGGCGGTGCGGGTGGCGTCGAAGAAATGCGCCTTGTCGTCGCCCGCGGCAGTTCTTATCGCTTTCTTCAGCCGCTCGATAGGCAGCGAGAAATCGGCCGAACGGGCGAACTCGCCCGGCATGATCTCGGCGGTGTTGGCGAGGAAGATGGTATAGCCTTCGCGCACCGCGGCCAGCACCTTCTTTGCACCCGAAACGACGAGATCGCAGCCAAGCACGAGATCGGCCTTGCCGGCCGATACGCGAATGGCGTGGATGTCGTCCGGCGTGCGGGCAATACGGACATGGGTGAACACGGAGCCGCCCTTTTGTGCGAGGCCGGCCATGTCGATCATGCCGCAGCCCTTGCCTTCGAGGTGGGCTGCCATGCCGAGCACTGCGCCAATGGTGACGACGCCGGTGCCGCCGACACCGTCGATGATTGCCGCCCAGCCTTGTTCACCGAGCGTAAATTGCGCCGGCGCCGGCACCCCCGCGAGCGGGTCGGCCGCGCCGGCTATGCCTTCGGCTTTCCTGATTTTGGCGCCGTGGACGGTGACGAAGGACGGGCAGAAACCATTGACGCAAGAGAAGTCCTTGTTGCAGCTCGACTGGTCGATCTTGCGCTTGCGGCCGAATTCGGTCTCGACCGGCTGGATCGAGACGCAATTCGACTGCACGCCGCAATCGCCGCAACCTTCGCAGACCAGCTCGTTGATGAAGATGCGCTTGTCGGGATCGGGGAAGGTGCCGCGTTTGCGGCGGCGGCGCTTCTCGGCGGCGCAGGTCTGGTCGTAGAGCAGCACCGAGACGCCCTTGACCGAACGCAACTCGCGCTGGACGAGATCGAGGTCGTCGCGGTGGTGGATGGTGGCGCCGGCGGGAAATTCCACCTTGCCGGTATATTTGTCCGGCTCGTCGGTGACGATGGCGATGCGCTCGACGCCCTCGGCGCGCACCTGCCTGGCGATCATGTCCACCGTCAGGCCGCCCTCGTGCGGCTGCCCGCCGGTCATCGCGACGGCGTCATTGTAGAGGATTTTGTAGGTGATGTTGGCGTCGGTCGACAGCGCGAAGCGGATCGCCAGCACACCCGAGTGGTTGTAGGTCCCATCGCCCAGATTCTGGAAGATGTGCTCGCGCTTCGAGAACGGCGCCTGGCCGACCCACTGCGCGCCCTCGCCGCCCATGGCAGTGAAGCCGACGGTGTTGCGGTCCATCCACAGCGCCATGAAATGACACCCGATTCCGGCGGCGGCGAGCGAGCCGTCCGGCACCTTGGTCGAGGAATTGTGTGGGCAGCCGGAGCAGAAGAAGGGCGTGCGCGAGGCGATGTCTGACGTGTCGGCCAGCATCGCCTGGAACTGGCGCAATTTCGCCACCCGCGCGGCAATTTCTTCCGACGGGCCGATCGTTAGCAAGATCCTCTCGCCGAGTGCGATGGCAATGTCGTTGGGGTCGAGCGCGCCCTTGGCCGGGAACAGCCAGTCGCCGCGTTCGTTTTTCTTGCCGACGATGACCGGCTGCGTGGCGGTGCCGTAAAGGTTCTCGCGCAGTTGCACCTCGATCAGCGAGCGTTTCTCCTCGACGACAACGATGGTGTCTAGGCCGCGAGCAAAGTCGGCGATGTGCTGCAGGTCGAGCGGCCACGGGCAGCCGACCTTGAACAGCCTGATACCGATACGATTGGCGGCCACTTCGTCGATGCCTATGTCTTCGAGCGCCTGCCGAACGTCGAGATAACTCTTGCCGATGGTGACGATGCCAAGCTTCGGGCTGCTGCCGCCTGAATAGACGATCCGGTTCAGCCCGTTGGCGTGGATGAAGGCCGAAGCAGCGGCGCGCTTGTATTCATGCAACCGCTCCTCCTGGCCGAGCATGTCGATCTCGTTACGGATGTTGAGGCCGCCGGGCGGCATGTCGAAGTCCGGGATGACGATATCTAGCCGGTCGAGCGCGGCATCGACCGAGGCCGTCGATTCGATGTTGTCCTTGACGCATTTGATCGCCGCCCAGGTGCCGGCAAAACGCGACATGGCAAAGCCGTAGAGGCCGTAGTCGATGATCTCCTGGACACCGGCCGGATTGAGGATCGGCACCATGGTGTCGACAAACAGGAACTCGGTGGCATGCGCGTTGGTCGAGGATTCGGCCATGTGGTCGTCACCCATCAGGGCCAGCACGCCGCCATGTTTCGACGAGCCGGCGAGATTGGCGTGACGGAACACGTCGCCGGAGCGGTCGACGCCCGGACCCTTGCCGTACCAGACCGAAAAAACGCCGTCACGAGTGCCCTCGCCCAGCAATTCGGCCTGCTGCGAGCCCCAGCAGGCGGTGGCGGCGAGCTCCTCGTTGAGACCGGGCTGGAAGACGATGTCCGACTGCGCGAGCTGGTCCCGGGCCTTCCACAGCTGCATGTCGAGGCCGCCGAGCGGCGAGCCGCGATAGCCGGAGACGAAACCGGCGGTGTTCAGGCCAGCCCGGCGGTCGCGCTCGCGTTGCATCAGAAGCATGCGGATGACTGCTTGGGCACCCGACAGGAAGATGCGCTCCTTTGCCAGGTCGAACTTGTCGTCGAGCGCGACATTGTGCAGCGTCATCAGGCATTTCCTGTGCGGAAGCCGCACCTGGAGGGTGCGCGGCCAACGTCGGAGTCAAGTACCTATAGTCTTTCTTCCCTTGCCGGGGAGGTCAAACAAAATCGAAGCCGCCAGGCGGTCCGCAACAAATCATCAACGCCGCGCCCGCCGGCGTAAGAAACCGCGCGTCGGCTGTTTTCGACAGCAATAAAATTCCGCGCCATCCGATGCCGTCGAAAAATGCGTCAGAGACCTTTCGAACAGTCGGGCTTAGGTTCGTTCGGCAACTTGCCGTCCGGGTGGCCGGCAAGGTCCGGATTGGGCGTATAAAGCTGATCGATGACCAGCGGCCGGTCGGGCAGGACGGACTGGTCCTCCGTCGACATCAGAGTGGTGTCGATCTTCTGGAGGATCGTGCCGTCAGCGTCCTTGATGCTGATCGCGATCGCGTAAGGCTTGTCCTTGACGACGCATTGAAGCGCCGGACTCTCCAGCGTCACCTTGTCGAGCTTCGGCCAGATTTTCTGCTCGACTGCCAGCGGCTCGCCGCCGGCCGGGTTTTGGAAGCTGGCGACCGCGACCTGCCCCTCCCCCATCGGCCGCAACGGCCGCAGCGTAACGAGGTAGGTCGCCCTGGCGAGGCGATAGTTGAACACGAATATCTTGCCTGAAATCTCGAACAATTTGCCATCGCCGTTGTCGTCCGTGCCCGTCTCGCGACAGGCGCCGAGCGCTGCAGCCACAATCAGCGCAACCCCGACAACGATCGAGCGCGAAAACAGCCTAGCCATTCTGGACCTCGCCATTGTGGACCTCGTTCGCCGCCGTCCGGCGGCGATAGTGACGGTTTGCCTTCTGGCGGTTGCCGCATACCGCCATGTCGCACCAAAGGCGGCTGGAATTGCGGCTTCGGTCGACAAACAGCCAGCTGCAGTTGGGACAAATCCTCAGCCTGGCGATGGTGTCGCCGCGCAGCAGCGACAGCGCCGAGACCGCCAATGCCGCCTCAAAGGCGATCGGCGTCGCCGGGTCGCCGAACGGTTTTCCAAGCGTCCCGATTTCGGTGCGGCCATGGGCGAGGCCGTCGGCGCAGGCTTCCAGGAATTCAGGCATGTCGGCGGTGGCGATCGCACCTTTCGACACCGCGCGGCGAAACAGCCGATCGGTGGTTTCGCGGATCGACAGTACCACCGG
This sequence comes from Mesorhizobium sp. M0923, assembly GCF_040319365.1. Taxonomy (NCBI): domain Bacteria; kingdom Pseudomonadati; phylum Pseudomonadota; class Alphaproteobacteria; order Hyphomicrobiales; family Phyllobacteriaceae; genus Mesorhizobium; species Mesorhizobium sp. M0923. The sequence goes on from NZ_JAMYNW010000019.1 coordinate 25,291, forward strand.
CGCGATCTTGTCCGGCGACGGGGCCTCCAGCCGCCTGCCGCCGAGCTCGGCGGCGCGAAAGCCGCTGGCGGCTTCGGCAAAGCGGGCAATCTCGGCGGGATCGTCGAAACGGTCGAAGGTCTTCTCCGGATGGTGCCGCAGCACAACGGTGTTCGCCGTGTCGAGCGCAAGCATGCCGCCGGTGAAGCGGTGCGGAGTCCAGGATACCGTCATGCGATGAAATCTAACCGATAAATCGCATTTGACAAGTTAGATTCCGAGTGCAACGCTCTTCACGGCTGCGAGCGCCGCGGCTTGTAGCACTTTGATTTTGTGCATGATCCCAGCGAAAGTCGATTTCCGATTATTCGGAGCCATGCACCGAGGATTTTGCATGCTCTATTTCTTCCAGCAGGTTCTGAACGGGCTGCATTCGGGCGCGCTCTACGCACTGCTTGCCTTCGGCTATGTGCTGACTAACGGCATCCTGCACCGCACCAATCTTGCCTATGGCGCGCTGTTCGCCTTTTGCGGGCAAACGATGATCCTCACCGCGGCATTCGGCTATCAGGCACTGTGGCTGACGCTGCTTGCATCGGTCGCGCTCGGCATAGTTGCGGCGTTTCTCTACGCGGCGCTGATCAGCCACGTTCTGTCACGAAGCATCTTCGAACCCTTGGCCGACCGCTCGCCCAATGCGATCGTGGTGACAACGCTCGGTATATTGCTGGTCTTGTCGGAAGCCAGCCGCATCGCCGCCAACACCCACGATCTGTGGTTGCCACCGATGCTGGCCCAGACCATCGTCTTCGCGCAGAGTGCCAGCTTCAAGGCGACGTTGACGCTGATCCAGTTGCTCGATTGCGCTGCCGTGCTGGCGGCCATTGCGCTGGCTGCGTGGGGCTTCACACATTCGAGCTTCGGCCGCAGTTGGCGCGCCGTTTCCGACGATCCCAAGGCTGCTGCGATGTGCGGTGTCGATGTCCGCGCGGTGTTTCGGCGTGCGGTGCTTTTCGGCGGCCTTTGCGCTGCGCTGGCCGGCGTGCTCGCCGGCTTCTACTACGGCAACATCAGCTTCGGCACCGGCCTGGTCTACGGGTTGAAGATCCTGTTCGTGACGGCAGTAGGCGGCTATCTTTCGCCGCTGCGGGCGGCACTGGGCGCCGCCGCTTTCGGCATGGCCGAATCGCTATGGGCCGGCTATTTCCCGCTCGAATGGCGCGATGCCTGGATGTACCTGTTCCTCGTCGCCATGCTTGTGCTGATCGGCGCCGGCCGCGACCAACAGAAGATCGCCTGAGCCGCACCCGACTTTGGTTGGTGAAAGAGCCGCATGTCCTTGGACATGCAAAGGACGCGGCAGCTTTTTTGCCGGTCGTCACCTCACAACTGTGTTTATGCGGGCAGGCCCGTGTTGACCCGCCGAACCACGCACTGCATACCGTTGGTCCACAGCGGCGCAACGGACAGGGAACCGCCGCGCTCTGACACAAGGGAGGAATGCATGGCAGGGCTTCTCGCTCTTTCCAGAACCATTGACCGTTTGAACGAATTCATCGGCAAATGGGTATCGTGGCTGATCCTGCTCGCAATTCTGGTAAGCGCCGCTAACGCCGTCATCCGCAAGCTGTTCGACATGTCCTCGAACGCCTGGCTGGAATTGCAGTGGTATCTGTTCGGCGCCGCCTTCATGCTGGCCGCCGCCTACACGCTGAAGCAGAACGACCATATCCGCATCGACATCGTCTACGGCATGTTCTCGCGCCGCGTGCAGCACTGGATCGACCTTTTCGGTCACGTCTTCTTCCTGATGCCGTTCGTGACATTGATGGTGGTCTATTTCGTTCCCTATGTGTCGCTGTCGTATCGCAGCGGCGAGATGTCGAACAATTCCGGCGGGCTGATCATCTGGCCGGCGAAGGCGATCCTGCTGGTCGGCTTTTTCCTGCTTGCGCTGCAGGGCATTTCCGAAATCATCAAGAAAATCGCCATCATGCGCGGTCATATGGACGATCCCACTCCATTCATATCGGTGCATGAACAGGCCGAGCTAGAAGCCAAGGCGCTCGTCGAAGAGGTGCGCTCGTGATCGAGTTCATCGCCCAGAACATGGCGCCGATCATGTTCGCCTCGCTGATCTTCTTCCTGCTGATCGGCTACCCCGTCGCCTTCTCGCTTGCCGCCAACGGCCTGATGTTCTTCTTCATCGGCGTGCTGCTGTCGCCCTATTCGGGCGGCTCGATCAACCTCGCCTGGCCGTTGCTGCACGCGTTGCCGGACAATTTCTACGGCAGCCGGGTGATGTCGAACGACACGCTGCTGGCGATCCCGTTCTTCACCTTCATGGGCATCGTGCTCGAACGATCCGGCATGGCCGAAGACCTGCTCGACACGATCGGCCAGTTGTTCGGACCGGTTCGTGGTGGCCTGGCCTATGCCGTGATTTTCGTCGGCGCGCTGCTGGCCGCGACGACCGGCGTGGTGGCGGCTTCCGTCATTGCCATGGGGCTGATTTCGCTGCCGATCATGCTGCGCTACGGCTACGACCGGCGGCTAGCATCCGGCGTCATCGCAGCATCGGGCACGCTCGCCCAGATCATCCCGCCGTCACTGGTGCTGATCGTGCTGGCCGACCAGCTCGGCCGCTCGGTCGGCGATATGTACAAGGGGGCGCTGATCCCCGGGCTCATTTTGACCGGCATCTACATGCTCTACATCCTGCTCATGTCGATCGTCCGGCCGAAGTCGATGCCGGCACTGCCGCTGGAGGCCCGCACGCTCGGTCACGGTGTGCTGTCGCTGCTGGCGGCGCTGCTGGCGGCGGTGGTGGTTTCCTATGCCGCGTATCGCTACCTCGCGCCAAACCATGGCGGCAATGCCGATATCCTCGGCGCCACCATCGGCGTGATCTTCATCTATGTCGTGGCGATCATCGACCAGCGCCTGAAGATCAACCTGATGTCGAGGTTGGCACAGCAGGTGATCATCGTGCTGATCCCGCCGCTGGCGCTGATCTTCCTGGTGCTGGGTACCATTTTCCTCGGCATCGCCACGCCGACGGAGGGCGGCGCCATGGGCGCCGTCGGCGCGCTGGCGATGGCGGCGATGAAGGGGCGGCTGTCGCTCGACGTGGTCAAGCAGGCGCTGGCCTCAACGACGCGGCTGTCGTCCTTCGTGCTGTTCATCCTGATCGGCGCGCGGGTGTTCTCGCTGACCTTCTACGGCGTCAATGGCCACATCTGGGTCGAGCACCTGTTGACGTCGCTGCCGGGCGGTGAAGTCGGTTTCCTGATTGGCGTCAACATCCTCGTCTTCGTGCTCGCCTTCTTCCTCGATTTCTTCGAGCTCGCCTTCATCATCGTGCCGCTTTTGGCGCCGGCGGCCGACAAGCTCGGCATCGACCTGATCTGGTTCGGCGTGCTGCTCGGGGTTAACATGCAGACCAGCTTCATGCATCCACCGTTCGGCTTCGCGCTGTTTTATCTGCGCTCGGTCGCCGCACGCGTGCCCTATCTCGACCGGCTCACCGGCAAACAGATCGCGCCCGTCACCACCGGGCAGATCTATTGGGGCGCAGTGCCGTTCGTCTGTATCCAGGTGATCATGATCGGCCTGACCATCGCCTTCCCGCAGATGGTGATGCACTACAAAGGCGCCGTCGTCGATCCAGCGACGATCGACATCAAGGTGCCGGAGATGCCCAGCCTGTCGCCGCTCGGCACGCCGCCGGCCGGTGGCAGCACGGCACCCGCTGCGCCCGGCGCGCAGGACCTGTCGCAGCCGCCAAGCTTCGACGAAAAGCCGCCCGCGAAACCGGCGGCACCGGCAACCGATCTGTCGCAACCACCGAGTTTCAATTGACGAAGGCCCGGCAGCCATGAAGGCGGTGCGACTGGAGCGAGTGGGCGGCCTCGCCGTGTGCGAGGTCGAGAAACCGACTGCCGGACCGGACGAGCTGCTGGTGCGGATCGAGGCGTGCGGCGTCTGCGGCACCGACCGGCATCTTTTCCATGGCGAATTCCCGTGCACGCCGCCGGTGACTCTCGGCCATGAATTCTCCGGCATCGTCGAGGCGATCGGACCTGCCGTATCCGGCTTTGCCGTCGGCGACCGCGTCACCGGCGATCCCAACATCGCCTGCGGCCGGTGCGCGCATTGCCAGGCCGGCCGGGTCAACCTCTGCGGCAATCTGCGTGCCATCGGCATCCATCGCGATGGCGGCTTTGCCGAATATCTTGCCCTGCCGCAGAAACAGGCTTTCGTCCTGCCAGGCGATCTGACGCCGACGCATGGTGCGTTCTGCGAGCCGCTCGGCTGCTGCCTGCATGGCGTGGACCTTGCCGCGATCAGACCAGGTTCGTCGGTTGCCGTGCTCGGCGGCGGCGTGATCGGCCTGCTCACCGTTCAACTGGCAAAGCTCGCCGGTGCGACGACCATCATCCTGTCGACGCGCCAGGCCTCGCGGCGCGCCCTTGCCGAGGAACTTGGCGCAACGGCGACGGTCGATCCCAGCGCTTCCGACATCACCGACGCGATCGTCGGCCGGTCGGGTTTGATGCCGGGCGGCGTCGACGTGGTGTTCGAATGCGCCGGCGTGAAAGACACCGTCGAGCAGGCGATGCGGCTGGCCAAGGCGGGCGGCACAATTGTCGTCGTCGGCGTCATGCCGCAAGGCATGAAAGCGGCGTTCGAACCGTTCGACCTGCTGTTCCGCGAGTTGAAGGTCCTGGGCTCCTTCCTCAATCCCTTTACCCATCGCCGGGCCGCCGATCTCATCGCCTCGGGTGCGATCGAGGTAGACCGGCTGATATCGCGACAAGTCGACCTCGACGAGGCGGTGGCGATCATTGCCAACCCGTCGGCACCAGGTGAGGTCAAGGTCCTGGTAGTGCCTCAGGGCTGATCGATCGGGCCAGTTGCCACCGGCGGGGCGACCGGTTACAGAAACTACGCCGAAAAAGACATTGCCGGTTCGGTAGTCCGGCTCTTCCCGTCCTGAGCACGATGCTCGGGGAAGCCTGTTCGCCACATTACTTGTGGGAGAACCCGCGGCCGGCAAGCGAGGCGAAACTCGCGAGCCGGTCGGGTCACGTCCGGATTTTCGGATGTAGCGGTCCCGCCGGTTTGCGCTCTTCGGTCGAAGCCTATCCGCATTCAACCCGTGGCAGGAGACGCATCATGAAACTGAACCACATAAATCTCGTCACCACCGAAGTTGCCGGCCTTGCCCGCTTCTTCACCAGCCATTTCGGCTTTGAATTTGTCGCCGTGCGCGGCAAGGACGCCTTCGCGGTTCTGCGTGGCATCGATGGCTTCATCCTCAATCTGATGAAGCCGGGGAAAGGCGAGCCCGCCAGCTATCCGGACGGCTTTCACGTTGGCTTCTTCGTCGGCAAGCCGGAGTTTGTGCATGCAAAGCGAGCCGGGCTTGCCGATGCCGGCCTGCAACCGGGCGAGGTCCAGCAGCTAATGCGCGGCCGCATCCAGTCGACGACGTTCTATTGCCATGCGCCGGGTGGAGTACTGGTCGAAGTCAGTGCGTCCGAAGGCTGACAGGGAAGGACCGCGGGGCGTGGCTCGCGGTCCTTTGACGAGATCCATCAAACGCCTGGAGCGGAATGCATTCAAACCAAACGGGACATCCGCTTTGTTTTAGCCCTTTTCTGCGACGCCGAGTGGAGCCACTCGGCGTCGCAGAATATTCTAGAGCTTGCCGTTGCGCTGCTGGACCATCATGAAGGTGTCGTAATTGTACTCGGCCACCTGCGCCCAGAGATAATGCTCCTTGCGGAACGCCTTGATCGAGTCCCAGATCTTCTTGAACGGCGCGTTCGAGGCTTCCATCTCGGCATAGACTTCGTTGGCCTTTTCGAAACAGGCGGCCATGATCTCCTGGCTGAACGGGCTCAACTTGGCGCCGCCGGCAACCAGCCGCTTCACCGCCGCCGGGTTGAGGTAGTCGTATTTCTGCAGCATGTTGGCGTCGGCCGCTTGGGCGGCAGTGTGCACCAGCGACTTGTAAGCCGGCGAAAGTTCGTCGTATTTCGCCTTGTTGAACATCAGATGGACGGTCGGTCCACCTTCCCACCAGCCGGGATAGTAGTAATAGGGCGCAACCTTGTAGAAGCCGAGCTTCTCGTCGTCGTAGGGGCCAACCCATTCGGCGGCGTCGATCGTGCCTTTTTCCAGCGCCGGATAAATGTCGCCACCGGCGATCTGCTGCGGAACTACGCCGAGCCTTTGCACCACTTTGCCGGCAAAACCACCGATACGCATCTTGAGGCCGGAAAGGTCGGCGACCGTTTTGATCTCCTTGCGGAACCAGCCGCCCATCTGCACGCCGGTATTGCCGCCCGGCAGCCCGAACAGACCCTGCGTCGCCAGGAACTCGTTGAACAGATCGATGCCGCCGCCATGATAGTGCCAGGCGTTTATGCCGCGCGCGTTGAGCGAAAACGGAACCGCCGCCCCCAGCGCCCAAGTCGGGTCCTTGCCCCAGTAATAGTATGCCACCGTATGGCAGGCCTCGACGGTGCCGGCAGTGGTGGCGTCGGCGGCCTGCAGGCCGGGAACGAGTTCGCCGGCGGCGAAGACCTGGACCTGGAAGTTGCCGTCGGTCGCCTCCGACAGCATCTTGGAAAACACTTCGGCGCCACCATAGATCGTATCGAGCGACTTCGGGAAGGACGACGCCAGCCGCCAGGTCACTTTCGGGTTGGACTGGGCGATGGCCGGCGCAGCAAGTGTCGCGGCAGCGGCCGCGGCGCCGAAACCGGTGGTGCCGGCCTTGCGGATGAACGAACGACGATCCATGAAGTTCCTCCCTTTTGGATCAACTGACCGACATTCGGGACGCTTCGGGGCCCGGATCGGCTTCGAGCCCGACAATACACAGGCAAGGAGTCGAGTCCAGCGTGGCAGCCCGGTTTGAGTGGCGCATTTCGGGGAAATTCACGGCGTTGGGGCAGATCTTGCAACTATAGTCTAAGGTCGATTAACTGGCCTACGCGACACGCCGAAACTTGCCATGGAAATGCGCCTTCGGATCGCCTATTTTGCAGGCAGATAATTCGTTGCACCCGATGGGATCCGGACCAAATGCACCAGCCGCTCGTCGCCATATCGACCGACGTCCGCCAGTTCGACAATTACATCTGGCATGCCGCGCCACAGCAATATCTTGAAGCGGCGCTTTCGGGTGCAGGCGTGTTCCCGCTGCTGGTACCGTCCTTCGGCGACCGGCTCGACTTCGATGAACTGCTTTCCGCCGTCGACGGCGTCATGGTCACCGGTTCGAAGTCCAACGTTCATCCCTCGCTCTATGGCGGTGACGCCAGCGAAGCCAATGGTCCTTACGACTCCGCCCGCGACGCGACGACGTTGCCACTGATCCGCCGGGCGGTGGAGCGCGGGGTACCGCTGCTCGCCATCTGCCGCGGAATCCAGGAGATGAATGTGGCACTGGGCGGCACGCTGGCGACCGAAATCCAGGAACGCGTCGGTTCGCTCGACCATCGTGCGCCGGCAAGCGACAATCAGGACGAACGCTTCGCCATCCGCCAGAGCGTGTCGATAAAACCCGGCAGCTGCCTGGCCGGGGTCTTCGGCGCCGGCGACATCCTGGTCAATTCGGTGCATCGCCAGGCCATCGATCGGCTTGGCCCGAAGCTGCAGGTCGAAGCGGTCGCCGCCGACGGCACTGTCGAGGCGGTTTCGGTCAAGGACGCCCGCGCCTTCGCTGTTGGCGTGCAGTGGCATCCAGAGTACTGGGTCGAATCTGACAACATCTCGGCAAAGATTTTCCGCGCCTTCGGCGACGCTGTACGTCTGCATCAGGCGGCGAAATCGGGCGCGCGCGCAGCGGCAGAATAGCGCTCGTCAGTTGCCGGCCGACGCCAGCGATAGCAGCGGCAGCGCCGGCGCGTAGGATTCGTAACCGTCGCCATCGGCGACTGAGAACATGACGATTGGATCGGTGCCGTTGGCGCTGAATGTGACCGTGCCGTCATTCTGCTCTCGCCAGAACTTCGCCTGCTCGACACCGGGCAACACCCGGCGGCAATTCGCGGCGACCGTCAACAGCGACAAGCCTTGCGAAATCTCGGCGCCACGGCTGACCGCACAAGACGCCTCGTCACCATGGGCTACCAGCCGGTAGTTGCCGGATGAAGGTGGTGACTCACTGGCTGCACGGCTTTCACCGCTACCGGCATAAAACAGCTGGACGCTGCCGAACAGCACAGCAACCGCCATCAATGCAGGAAGCGTTTTCATCCTGTTTCTCCGCGCATTTCAAGCGCGCCGCGTTCGAAGAGATCAGGAGGCGCGCTTCATCTTGCTGTCATGTGCTGTCAGGCGGACAGACACTAGGAAGGGACCAGAATGATTCCGAAGGGTTAAGCTGAAGTTAATAGATATGGCAGCCCGCTTACGGCCTTGCCTTGACATTTGCCGTCTCCGGCACCGGCGTCAGTGCCTTGCGCTGCGAAAACCACGAGACCAGATTGTCGACGCATAGGTCCGCCATGGCGCGGCGGGTGTGCTGCGAGGCGGAGCCGACATGTGGCAAAAGCGAGGTGTTGGGCGCGGCAAGCAACGCCGCTGGCACATTCGGCTCGTCGGCAAAGACGTCTAGCCCGGCAGCGGCGATGCTGCCGCTGGCAAGTGCGGCGGCAAGGGCTGGCTCGTCGACCGTGCTGCCCCGGCCGATATTGACGAAGACGCCGTTCGGCCCAAGAGCCGAGAGGATTTCGGCATTGACTGCCCTTTCCGTCGCGGCCCCGCCGGGCGCCACCGAGATCAGTGTGTCGACCGCCTCGGCGAGACCTTTCAGCGTCGGGTGATAGTCATAGGACAGGCCTTCGACGCGGCGCCGGTTGTGGTAGGCGATGGGCAGCCCGAAAGCGTCGAGCCGGCGGGCAATGGCGAGGCCGATGCGGCCCATGCCAAAGATACCGACATGGCGCCCGCGCAGGGTCAGCCGGCTCAGCGGATAGTTGCCTTTGCGCAGCCAACTTCCGTCGCGCAGCCAGGCCTCGGCGCGCGGCAGTTCGCGGATGGTGTTGATCAGCAAGCCGAGCGCCGTATCGGCGACCTCTTCGGTCAGCACATCCGGGGTGTTGGTGACCATGATGCCGCGCTGTACGGCGTGGCGGACATCGACAGAATCATAGCCGACGCCGAAATTGGCGATGATCTCGAGCTTTGGCAGCGCGTCCATCAACGCGGCGCTTATGCCGCCGAAGGCGGCTATGCCGCGCACCGTACGGCGCATGTCGTCGGTGACCAGCGACGGATCGGCGCCTTCGATCCGGACGCGGCTGAACGCCCCGTCGATGCGGCCGACCGCATGGTCGTTGAACTGGCCCGGCACCAGAATGGCGACAGCTTGCTGTTCGGTTTTTGTCATGCACGTTCCACCGGTTTGCCGGTCGACTGGCGCACATGCAGTTCCGGCTTGATCAGTTCCTGCGACGGCCGCACCGTCTGTCCGTTGAGTTTGTCGAGCAGCGCGCTGGCGGCGCGGCGGCCAACCTCGCGCTGGCCGTTCCAGACCGTGGTCAGTGCCGGCGTCGCGATCGCCGCTTCCTCGAGGTCGTCATAGCCGGTAACGGAGATGTCGATGCCCGGCACCAGCCCCGCGCGCGCAATGCCGTTCATCAGGCCGATGGCGACGAGGTCGTTCCAGCAGCAGGCCGCGGTAGGCCTGTCTTTCAGCGCCAAGAACTGCCCGGCAGCCTCGAAGCCGGCCTGCTTGGTGCGCGGGCCGGCGATACGCCATGACGGCCTGACCTCGAGCCCTGCCGCCTCCATGGCGTTGACATATCCCTGATAACGGTCGCGGCCGGTCGACGTCTGGTCGGTACCGCCGATCATGGCGATGCGCTTGTGGCCAAGCGAGATCAGATGATTGGTAGCAAGCCCGGTGCCATAGGCATCGTCGCCGCGAAACACCGGCACGTCGGCACCTTCGACGGTGCGTGCAATCAGCACTGCCGGGAGACCGTTCTCCTCGGCCATGATTATGTCTTCGGGCGGTGTGCCGATGGCCGGCGACATGATGACGCCGTCAGCGCCGAGCTGCAGAAGCGTGTCGATGAAGGTGCGCTGTTTCTCGAGTTGGTCGTAGTGGTTCGACAGGATGAAGGTCTGCCGGCTGCGGTCGAGTTCGCTCTCGATCGAACGCAGTATCTCGGCAAAGAACGGGTTCATGATGTCGTGGACGACGACGCCGACAATGCCCGAGCGTGAGGTGCGAAGGCTGGCGGCGCGGCGGTTGTAGATATAGCCGATGGCGCGTGCATGTTCCTTGATACGGTCGCGGGTGCCGCCGGCGACCAGCGGGCTGTCGCGCAAGGCCAGCGAGACCGTGGCCGTGGACACGCCGAGCGCATCCGCGATGGTCGAAAGCTTGATCTTCTGTGCCAGCGCCCTGCGCTCCCGAAGCAATTTAAACTGTTTAAAGGCCGGCTCTTATGCCATCGATCCCGAGCAAATCAAAGTTTTTTTGCCAGCGCTTCCGCCTCCGCGTCCAGCGTCGCGCGGTTGTGCAAGCGAAGCCGGTGCTCGCGGTGGACGATGTAGAGGCCGCTGGCGACGATGACGGTGGCACCGACCAGCGTCCAGCGGTCGGGAAACTGGTTGAAGACGATCAGGCCGGAGATGATCATCCAGATCATCTGCGAATAGGGATAGGGAGCCAGGGCCGTGGTGGTGGCAAGGCGATAGGCCTGCACAAGAAGCCAATGGCCGATGGCGCCGAAGACGCCAAGCATCAGCAATATGAACCAGTGCCAGCCATCCTGCGGCAGCGAAAGCGAAAACGGCAGTGTCGGCAGCAGCAGCACGGCCGGCGCCAGCGCCGAAAACAGGATGAGACTTTCCGAGGTTTCCGTCGCCGACATACGGCGCGTCATGATGACGTAGAAACTGTTCGATAGCATCGAGCCGAGCGCAAAGAGATGGCCGACGCCAAAAACCCCGATGCCCGGCCGGGTGATGATGAGGACGCCGACAAAGCCGCTCATGATCGCCAGCCAGCGCCGCCAGCCGGCCCATTCGCCGAGCAACGGACCGGCAAGCGCGGTGATCACCATCGGGCCGAAGAAGTAGATCGAGGTGGTTTCCGCCAGCTGCAGCGTCCGCAGCGCCAGAATGTTGAACATGGTCGATCCGAACAGGAGCAGACCGCGCGTGAGATGCGCCGGCAGGTTGGCGGGACGAAAACGCAACGGCTCACGCCATCCGCGCAGAAAGACGCCGACAAGCAGGACATGGACCGCGAAGCGGGTCCAGGCGACGATCAGCGCCGAGACGCCAGCCAGCACAAGGTACTTGCTGCTGGTGTCGAGGAAGGTGAAAAACACATAGACGGAAAGCATGCACAGGATCGCCGCCGGCGACGTCGCGCTTTCGTCTTGTCTTGGGGGAGCATTCAATTTCAGGCCGGACGGGAAGCAAGGCAGTCCCTCACCAATGCGGGAATTGTCGCCAGCGGGCAAGCCAAAAGAGGCTGGCACACCGACAGGCGACGACAGGCTCAGTTTTGTTCCTGGTGGCCGGAGAGTCAGGTGTGCATGCGGGCACCCTTGGTGATCTTGTCGACGAGCTTCTTTTCGGCGCGAAGCGCGATGCCGACCACCTTGGCATCCTCCGGCGCAAATTCGGCAAAGACGGCACGGTTGGCCAGATCGTACCCAGTCGAAAACATTTCCTCGACATAGAGCGAAACCGTCACACCACGCTCCAGCGCCCGCCGCTGGATCGTTCCGAGCGCCTGGCCGTCTGCCGAAAGCACGATGACCGGCTGGATCGATAGCGGGTTGTAGATATTGCCGGCGCGGTCACGGTAGGGCTCGCCGATGAGGTCGGGAAACTGCGCGACGATGCCGCTGGTCAGAAAGGCGGTGACGTTGAGCTTCTGCCAGACGGGAAGATCGTCCCTGAGCACGATTGCAAATTTCGTATCGAACATGCGACAGTTTCCAATCCGAAAGGGGGCCAATCCGAGGCTGCGAGTGAAGCGATGCCGCACGGTCTAGACGGGGAAGCCTTTCAGGGTCTTGGACGTTTGTGCGTGGATGCAGCCGAGAACTGCATCGTATCGGCACCCGGTACTGCCGGCATGGAACGCATCGAGGCCCGGTTCCACGGCAACGCCTTCGATCTCCATCGCCACGACACCTATGCAATCGGGGTGACGCTTTATGGCATACAGAGCTTCCGCTATCGCGGCGCGACGCATCAGAGCCTGCCTGGCCAGATCATTATCCTTCATCCCGACGAAACGCACGATGGCGGCGCCGGCACAGAAGACGGATTGCGTTACAGAATGCTGTATTTGGAGCCGTCCCTGATGCTCGATTGCCTCGGCGGCGGGTCACTGCCGTTTGTCGGGGATGCCGTGATGACAGACCGCGATTTCCGCGCGACGCTGCTTTCGGCGCTCGGGCCGCTGGATCAGGAACTGGACGAGCTGTTTGTGGTCGATTTCATGACGCAGCTGATGCAAAGCCTGGCCCGGCACGCCGGTCAGCCGGCGAAACCGATAGCGAAAACTGCGTGGCGTGCCGCCAGTCTGGCGCGCGACTATCTGGAGGAAAATGTCGCGCGGATTGTACGTTCGGATGAATTGGAGGCGATCACCGGATTGGACCGTTATGCCCTGTCGCGGCATTTCCGCGCCACCTTCTCCACCAGCCCGCACCGGTTCCTGTTGATGCGCCGGCTTCAACGAGCCCGTCGGATGATCGAATGCGACGAGCCGCTGGCGCAAATCGCCATCGCAGCCGGCTTCAGTGACCAAAGCCATTTCAATCGGCATTTCAAGAAGGCGTTCGGCGTCACACCCGGACGCTGGTCGGCACTGACGCGGCGGCCGTCAGCGGCGAACGCGTGACCTATTCAAGGATCTTGTCCTCGATATCCAGTTCGTCATCGGGGAGCACCATTTCGCCGTTCGAAAGATTCGCTTCGACACGGGCAAGCAGCTTGAACAGCGATTTCTGATCCTTCTTGTCGAGACCCTTCAATGCCTGCTTTTCGGTCTTCTTCACCGATTTCTCGATGGCGTGGATAATTTCGCGGCCGGTGTCGGTGAGGAAAATATGCGCCTGGCGGGCATCGGCGGAGGAGGCCCGCTTTTCCAGAAAACCCTGCGCCTGCAGCCGGTTGATGGTCTTGGTGATGGTCGGCGGACGCACGCCGAGGCGGCCGGCAAGATTGCCGGGCGTCTGCCCGTCCTCGCGGTCGAGCGCCAGCATGATCTGGTCCTGACCGGCATAGAAGCCATGCGCCAGAAGCCGGGCGGCGAGCGCCGTGCGCGCCAGCCGCGCCGCCGAATGCAGCCGGCTCATTGTTGCAGTCTTGTCCGCCTTGGCCATGCTCATCCCTCCTCGGCCGAACCGGTGCGGACAGCATAGAAGCAGGCCGCCGATTGGCAATGACGATCGAAAACATTCCGGCTCGGAAAATAGCTTTGCCGGCAAGCATCGCGGTGTTCGCCGTGGCTAATGCCAGATGTTTATTTCAGTTAGATGACAAACGACTTTCCGCGACGGCTGGATGGCGACGTGACGAGGTGTCCTCAACCGGCCCTCACCGCGACCACCATCAAGGCCTGATAGGCGTCCGCCATTTCCCGCAGCGCTGCCTGCGACGGCGGCCCGGCCTGCCGCGCAATGCCGTCCCGCATGTTCGATGTATCGCGTTTGCCGGGGCGATCGTTATAGGGCGCGACGGTGGCGAATATATGCTCGCTCAAGCTGTCGGGGAAGAACATCTGGCCGGTCATTGCCGAGCGGTCGTCGGGGAAGATCTTGAAATGGATGTGGGTGGTGCGGCCGCGATACCAGCCGGGATAGATGGTGGCGAAAGAAGCGATGCCGCTTCCATCGCTTCTCTGCCAGCCGCGCAGAAAGCTCTGGCCGGACGTGTCGATATCCTGCCCGTCGCCCTGTCCGGGATAGCCGGAATAGGCGCCCTGGGCGTCGCAATGCCAGATATCGACGCGTGCGCCGGGAAGCGGCCGGCAGGCGGCGTCGACGATTTGCAGCCGCACATTGAGGGCGACGCCCTTCTTGCCCTCGGTGATATCGGCGCGTTCGAGCTTCGGGTCGAAATAGAACGGTCCTTCGGTGACCTCGGGCGTCATGGTGCAGACGCCGGCACCGGCTTCGAACAAAGCAAGCCCGGCATAGGGCGAGACCTGCCCGGCCCTTGCGCCGGCGGGCAGGAATATGCCGCCCGTGGTGACCGCTACAAGACCGAGAGCCTGCCGCCGGCTTAATGGCAAGGACTTGTCGGACATCTGGCGCCTCCTCAGTGCGAACAACCCCTCGCCCTATCTAGGCCCCACCGCCAGCCCGCGCCAATGAACGTTCGGCAATGTGAGGAAAGTTCGGCAATACCGGCCTCTTTGGCCCATCGGTTTGCCTCGTGCAAAAGCCGAGCACACATCCTATATGGAGCCGACAATCCCTATTCGAGGCACAATATGAGCGACGCACAGACGCAGATCCCCGTTACCGTCCTTACCGGCTATCTCGGCGCCGGCAAGACGACACTGCTCAACCGCATCCTTTCGGAAAACCATGGCAAGCGCTACGCCGTCATCGTCAATGAGTTCGGCGAGATCGGCATCGACAACGAGTTGATCGTGGAATCCGACGAGGAAATCTACGAGATGAACAATGGCTGCATCTGCTGCACCGTGCGCGGCGACCTGATCCGCGTCGTCGAAGGTCTGATGCGCAGGCCCGGCCGCTTCGACGCCATCGTCGTCGAGACCACAGGCCTCGCCGATCCCGTGCCGGTAGCGCAAACCTTCTTCATGGACGACGATGTGCGTTCCAAGACCAGGCTCGATGCGGTGGTGGCGCTGGTCGACGCCAAGCACCTGCCGCTGCGCCTCAAGGATTCCCGCGAGGCCGAGGACCAGATCGCCTTTGCCGATGTCGTCGTGCTCAACAAGACCGACCTGGTCACCCCCGAAGAGCTGAGCAAGGTGGAGGCGACGATCCGCGCCATCAACCCGGCGGCACGCATCCATCGCACCACACGCGCCGGCGTGGCGCTGTCCGAGGTGCTCGATCGCGGTGCGTTCGACCTGTCCCGGGCGCTGGAGAACGATCCGCACTTCCTCGAGGCGCATGACGATCACGACCATCATGATCATGATCACCATGATCACGAGGGCCATGATCATCACGATCATGACGGGCATGACCATCATCACGCGCACCCTTCCGACATCCATGATGTGACGGTGCAGTCGGTGTCGCTGCGCGGCGGCGAGATGGACC
The DNA here is from genome assembly GCF_040319365.1 of Mesorhizobium sp. M0923. Classification (NCBI taxonomy): domain Bacteria; kingdom Pseudomonadati; phylum Pseudomonadota; class Alphaproteobacteria; order Hyphomicrobiales; family Phyllobacteriaceae; genus Mesorhizobium; species Mesorhizobium sp. M0923. Next base: position 40,572 of record NZ_JAMYNW010000019.1, read on the forward strand.
CGAAAAAGTTCTTCCCGTGGATCGAGAAGGTCACCCAAATGGAAGGCCCGAACATCCTGCGGCTGAAAGGTATCATCGCGCTGAAAGGCGATGACGAGCGCTATGTCATCCAGGGCGTGCACATGATCATCGAAGGCGACCACCAACGCGCCTGGAAGGACGGCGAGAAGCACGAGAGCCGGCTGGTGTTCATCGGCCGCGAACTCGACGCCGAGCGGCTGAAGACAAGCTTCCAGGCCTGCCACGCCGCTTGATTTAGCTGCCCTTTCCCCCTTCTCCCCTTGTGGGAGAAGGGGCGCCCGCAACGCTGGCGCTCTCTCCTCACGACGATCCGAAGCACGGGTTGAGACCCGCAGCTCAACCCCTTAAGGGTGGGGCAGCAGAAATCTCGAACGGAATGGTCTCTCATGCCGACAGTCGCCCCGCTCGATCTCGAAGGCCACTGCCTCGCCGCCGTGTTCCTTGGCGACGTGCCGCATTTCGCGCTGGCCGACGGCACAATCCATCGGCTCGACCATGGGCACAAGACGGTGCAGGCCAATGACGGGCTGCTCGCCGCCCTTCACGATGGCGCAAACGACCGGCTGATCACCGGCGGTGAGGACGGCAAGATCTTTGCCGTGACCGCAGGCGGCAATACTGCGGAATTGGCGACCGCAGGCAAAAAATGGATCACCAGCGTGGCCGCCGGGCCGCAAGGCGCTGTTGCCTATGCTTCGGGCAAAATTGCCTATGTGCGTTTTGCTGACGGCAAGACCAGCGAATTCTCGCATCCGCGCTCGGTCGAGGGGCTGGCCTTCTCGCCCAAGGGCATGCGCTTCGGCGTTGCCCGCTACAATGGCGCGACGCTGCATTTCCCGGCCGCCGACGGCAAGCCGGTCGAGCTCGAATGGGCCGGCGCCCACACCGGCATCACGTTTTCGCCGGACGGCGGCTTCGTCGTCACCACAATGCAGGAAAACGCGCTGCATGGCTGGAAACTCGCCGACGGCAAGCACATGCGGATGTCCGGCTATCCCGGCAAGGTCAAAAGCCTGTCGTGGAGCGCCAAGGGCAAATGGCTGGCGAGTTCCGGCGCGCCGGCGGCGATCGTCTGGCCGTTTTCGGGCAAGGATGGGCCGATGGGCAAGGCGCCGCTGGAACTCGGCACGCGCGGCAGTGCGATGGTCACCTCCGTCGCCTGCCATCCGAGCCAAGATGTAGTGGCGGTAGGGTATGATGACGGCATGGTGATGGCGGTGCGCTTCGCCGACGCCAGGGAAGTGCTGCTGCGCCGGCCAGGCAAGGGCGCCATCACATCGATGATGTGGGACAAGGAAGAGCGCCGCGTCGCGTTCGGCAGCGCCGCCGGCGATTGCGGCGTCATCGACATTTCCGCCTAGCCCGTTAGTCGGCTCCGCAAGATACTTTGCCGGTCAATTCAGCCGGCTTGCCATCCTTTTCGGCATCGTCCGTTACATCATAGATTGAGAGCAAATAGCGGCCGTCATAGACGCCTTCGTCGCTGGCCTTGGTCAGGATCGCCAGTTCGACATAGTCGTAGGCGTTTTCGACCTGCCGTTCGCGATAGACGAGCAGCCGCAATTCCTTGTTGTCGAGCCAATATTGCGTGAGGTTCTGATCCTCGAACACAGTCTTGCGCAGACTGTCGCCGACTGGCCTGCCCAGAATTTCGAGCTCGCCGCGAAAATTGAAGGTCGGCCCGCCCATGCCTCTGGTGACCCCGGCATCGACCTCAAATTTGACGGCTGCATCCTCGGCGGAACACCAGATGCCGCCGGATGCCAAAGCCGCACCAACCGACGACAGCAGCGTTGCCGCGCAGATGATCGCCCGCACCATCGTGTCCCCTCCAGCCGAAGTGCCATTGGCGCCCGAAGGCGGCTCGCGGTCAAGCGCCTGTTCCATTCAAATGACCGCTGACCCAACACAGGGCAGCCGCCCGCCAATTGCGGTGGCGGATGCCGATTGTCTAAAGTGCGGCGGAGAGGGCCGCCATGAACGTCATCGACCATTCAAAGACCTCCATCGGCGGCATCGGCCCGGCCCGGATTGCCGAGTTGCGCGAGACCGAGGCAGAAGCCTTCCGCCAGGCGCGGCCGAAATCGATGGCGAAAATCGGCAATGGCCTGCCCGGCTTCTTCGGCGGCGTGCCGATGCACTGGATGAACGACTGGCCGACGCCGTTCCCGATCCTCGTTGATAAGGCCAAAGGCACCGCCATCAGAGATATCGACGGCAACCGGCTCGACGATTTCTGCCTCGGCGACACCGGCTCGATGTTCGGTCATTCGCCGCCGCCGGTCGCCCGCGCCATCCGCCGGCAGGCCGGACGCGGTCTGACCTACATGCTGCCTGCCGAGGACGCGCTCGCCATCGGCCCGCTGCTGCAACAGCGCTTCGGTCTGCCGTTGTGGCAGATCGCGACGACGGCAACCGACGCCAACCGCTTCGCGCTGCGGGTTGCCCGTGCCGTTACCGGCCGGGAGAAGATCCTGGTCTTCAACGGCTGCTATCATGGCTCGGTCGACGAGACGATGGTCCGGCTGGTCGACGGCAAAGCGGTGAACCGACCGGGACTGGCCGGCGAATTCCGCGACCTGACGCGGGCAACTGATATCGTCGAGTTCAACGATCTGCCGGCGCTTGAGGCCGCACTTCAGGGCAACGATGTCGCCTGCGTCATCGCCGAGCCGGTGCTGACCAATTCCTGCATGGTGCTGCCCGAAGCCGGCTTTCATGACGGCTTGCGGCGTCTCACCCGTGCGACCGGCACGCTGCTTCTAATCGACGAGACGCATACGATCTCGACCGGTCCCGGCGGCTATACAAGCAAATACGGGCTGGAGCCGGACCTGTTCGTGCTCGGCAAGCCGATTGCCGGCGGCATACCGGCGAGTGTGTGGGGCATGAGCGAAGGCGTTGCGGCGCGCTATGCCGCTTATATCAGCCGGAAAGAGCCCGGCTATTCCGGCATGGGGACAACGCTGTCGGCCAATCCGCTGCAATTCGCGGCGATGCGTGCCACGCTCGAAGACGTCATGACCGACGAGAACTACAGCCATATGGACCATCTGGCGCGGCGGCTCGACGCCGGGCTGACTGCCGTTATCGATCGCTATCGCCTGCCCTGGCATGTTGCTCGGGTCGGCGCCCGCGTCGAGTTCATCTGCGCGCCAGGCCCGCTGAGGAATGGCGGCGAAGCCGAGAGGGCGCATGCGCCGGAGCTCGAAGCGGCGATGCATGTCGCGCTGGTCAATCGCGGCGTGCTGATCGCACCGTTCCACAATATGATGCTGATCTCGCCGGCAACTCGCGCCGCCCAGGTGAACCGGCTGATCACCGCCTTCGGCGCGGTTGCGGCAAAGCTTACGGCATGAGACAAGCTGGCAGCATGAAACAAGCGCCCAAGCAAAGTTTGAACCTGGTCACGGCATCCCCTTCGGGCTCGACGCCCGCCGAGGCGCAGGCCTTTCTCGACGCCCATCCGGAGATCGAAGCGTTCGACATCGTGCTGACCGACGCCAATGGCGTGGGGCGCGGCAAGATCGTGCGCCGACATGAGTTGATGAGCATCTTCGAGGGCGGCCGGCACATGCCGATCTCGATCCTCGGCCTCGACATCACCGGCGAGGATGTTCACGAGACCGGGCTGATCTGGACGACCGGCGACGGCGACCTGCGGGCGTGGCCGATCCCCGGCACGCTGGTGCCGCTGTTCGGCACCCAGCCGCCGCGCGGCCAGGTGTTGATGGCGATGTACCATCTCGATGGCCAGCCGATGTCGTCCGACCCGCGGCTGGCGCTCGCCCGCCAGGTAGATATCCTCGCGGCCAAGGGCCTGCATCCGGCCGGCGCCTTCGAGCTCGAGTTCTTCCTGCTCGCCAATGAGCGCGATGCCGAAGGCAAGGTGCAGCCGGCGCATGCGGTGCTCGACGGCCGCCGCTCGGCCAAGACAGAGGTCTATTCCGTCGACCATCTGCACGGCATGGAGCCGCTGTTTTCCGACATCTATGCCGCGGCCAAGGTGCAAGGCATCCCGGCCGAGACGGTCATCTCGGAATATGCGCCCGGCCAGTACGAACTGACGCTCAATTACCGCAAGGACGTGATGCGGGCGGCCGACGATCTCGTCATGCTCAAGCGGCTGGTGCGGGCGCAGGCACGCCGTCATGGTGTCACCGCTTGCTTCATGGCCAAGCCGATCGAGAAGTATGCCGGCTCTGGCATGCATTTTCATGTCTCGCTGCTGGATGATGCCGGCAAGAACGTCTTTGCCGAAGCCGGCGGCGAAAGCTGGTCGCTTCCGCTGCTGCGCGGTCTCGGCGGACTGATCCAGACGATGGCGGAATCGATGCTGGTGTTCGCGCCGCACGCCAATTCATGGCGGCGCTTCGTATCGCAATCCTATGCGCCGGTGGCGCCGACCTGGGGCGTCAACAACCGTTCGGTGGCGCTGCGTGTGCCGGCCGGCGATGCCAAGAACCGCCGCATCGAGCACCGGCCATCGGGCGTCGACGCCAACCCTTATCTAGTCGCGGCAACGGTGCTGGCCGGCATCACTAGGGGTCTCGACGAAGGTCTTGACCCCGGCCCTGAAACCACCGGCAATGGCTACGAATCCGCCGTCACGCGCACGACGATGCCGGTCGACTGGCGTGCCGCGATCGAGGCGGCAAGGGCGTCGACCTTCCTCAAGGGCGCATTGGGCGAAGACCTGCACCGGACATTCGTGGCGATCAAGCAGTCGGAATATCTGCGCGTGGCGCGCACGGTCAGCGAACTGGATTATCACCTCTATCTGCACGAGGTTTAGGGCTTCACATCGTCGGCCATCTGCCGGTGAAGGCCCATGCGGAATAATTTCAGCGGAACCTTCGGCGGGCTTTGCTCATTGCGTGTCTGATTGCAGGAGCGAACAAGGCCGCCTTAGTCATGATCGCCAGGATGCAGACAACCCCGACGCCGCACCATGCCAAGGTGCAGTCAAGAGGCTTGCCTGCAAGCAAGTCCCCGGACACGACAGAAATCGACGCCAGGACGATTCCTGAACTGCGCGAAACGGCCAAGATCTGCCGCCGCTGTCCGCTATGGCGCGATGCCACGCAGACCGTGTTCGGTGAGGGTCCTGATAAAGCCAAGGTGATCTTCGTCGGCGAACAGCCGGGCGACCAGGAGGACCTGGCGGGCAAGCCTTTCGTCGGTCCGGCCGGCAAGGTGTTCGACGCGATCCTGGATGATGCCGGCGTCGATCGGCTGAAAGTCTACGTCACCAACGCGGTTAAGCATTTCAAGTTCGAGCCGCGCGGCAAGCGGCGCATCCACTCCAAGCCGAATGCCGGCGAGGTGCAGGCTTGCCGCTGGTGGCTGGACAAAGAGATCGATCTGATCAAGCCCAACCTGGCGGTGGCACTCGGCGCCACTGCAGCGCAGGCGCTGCTCGGCAAGGTGGTGCCGATCATGAAGATGCGCGGGGCGGTAGTGGAGCGCGACGATGGCTTGCGTGTCTTCGTCACCATCCACCCGTCCTTCATTCTGCGCATTCGCGAGCCGGCGGACAAGCGGGCCGAACGCGAGCGGTTCCTGCAGGATATGAGAGCGGTGAAAAGGCTGATGGCGGCCTGAGCTATTTGATCAATATCGCCCGGAGATCGTTGATGTTTGTGCCGGTCGGACCGGGTACGAAAAGGTCATCTACGGCATTGAATGCCGTCCAGGCGTTGTTGCCGGCAAGCATGGCCTTGGCATCGACGCCCGCCGCGCGCATCCGCGAAACTGTCGAGCCGTCGGCGAAGGCGCCGGCATTGTCTTCCGAACCGTCAATGCCGTCGGTGTCGGCGGCCAGTGCGTGCACGCCCGCCATGCCGGTGATGCCGATGGCGAAGGCGAGCAGGAATTCCGAGTTACGGCCGCCTTTACCTTTCGCGCGCAGGGTCACCGTCGTCTCGCCGCCCGACAGGATCAGCACCGGCTTTGCAAATGGCCGGCTGCGCGTCGCCACCTCGCGCGCGATTGCGGCGTGGATGCCACCGACCTCGCGTGCCTCGCCCTCGATGGAATCGGAGAGAATGACGGCCTGAATACCTCGGCGCTTCGCTTCGGCCGCTGCTGCCTCCAGCGAGACGCCGGCCGAAGCGATCAGATGCACCTCGTTGCGGATAAAACGCGGATCGTCCGGACGTGGCGCATCGGCCGCCGGCGACTTGATATGCGCCATGACCGAAGCCGGCAGCTTCATGCCATAGGCAGCGATCGACGCCAGTGCGTCCTCACGGCTGCCTATGTCCGGCACGGTCGGACCAGAAGCGACCAGAGCCGGATTGTCGCCCGGAATGTCTGATACCACCAGCGAGACCACCTTGGCCGGATATGCGGCGGCCGCCAGCCTGCCGCCCTTGATGGTGGAAAGGTGCTTACGGATGGTGTTCATCGCGGTGATCGGCGCACCGGAGGCGAGCAGCGCCTCGTTGACGGCGATCTCATCGGCCAGCGTCAGACCTTCGGCGGGTGACGGCAGCAGCGCCGAGCCGCCGCCGGAAATGAGCGCTACGACCAGGTCGTCCGCAGTCAGTCCCTGGACTTTTTCGAGCAGCCGTCGCGAAGCTTCCAGCCCGGCGGCATCCGGCACCGGATGCGCCGCCTCGATGATCTCGATGCGCCGGCAGGCCGCGCCATAGCCGTAGCGGGTGACGACCAAACCTTCGATCGGCCGGTCCCACACTTTCTCGAAAGCCGCCGCCATCTGCGCCGAGCCTTTTCCTGCACCGATGACGATCGTGCGGCCCTTCGGCCTTGCGGGCAAATGATTCTTGATCGTCCTCTGGGGATCGGCGGCGGCAACGGCGGCGTTGAAGATGGATATAAGGAAGGATTTCGGGTCGAGAATGGTCATACTGAGCTGCCACCGACGTTCTGCGAACTTCTGCGGCGTTTGCGCTGCCCCTCACCCTTACCCTCTCCCCGTCTAGAGACGGGGAGAGGGGGTAGCCAGCGTTGGAGCGCTTCCCTTCTCCCAGTCGCTAGACGGGGAGAAGGTGCCGGCAGGCGGATGAGGGGCGGCGCCAACGTCACGATGTTGCTTCCGGCGGCAGGACCAACTCCTGGTTATCCACGCCCAAATAGGCACAGAGCGCATCGACGACCACACCATGGTCCTCACGCTCCGGCAGGCCCGAGACGGCGATCACGCCGATGACACCGGCGCCCTTGACAGTGATGGGAAAGCCGCCGCCGGCCAGCACGTAGTCGACAATGTCCAGCCCCTCGCCAGGCTTGAAGCTGCGGTCGGGGCGCTGCTGCTCCAGCACCATGCGGTAGGTGCTTTTCAGGAACCGCCGCACGACGTTGATCTTGCGCCGCGCCCAGTCCGGATTGGAAGCGTTCGAGCCGGGCATTGCCGCATAGAACAGCGGCCGATCGAAGGTTCTGATATCGACGATGATCGGCAGGTTCTCGGTCAAAGCCCGGTCGCGGATCGCCGAGCCGATCTCGAAAGCGACAGCCTCGTCAAAGGCGGAGAAAACAAGCGCGGCTTCCTGTTTCTTGATCAGAGCGATGTCGTCCGCAACGGCCATGTCGTTCCCCTGTCAATCTCGTCGCACGCTTTGGCCGATGGCTGCCGTTCGGTCAAGCCGGGACGCCGGGACCAGCTAGGTCGCCATGTCCGCCTTAACTGCCCGACCGGCGACATAGACCTCGTGCACGGCGCGGTCGTCGCCTAGCGTCTGCAGCAGAAACAATTCCTCGGCGAGCGTGTCCGCCGTCTCCACCCGCAGCCGCATCGCCGGCGTGGCGCGGGCGTCGAGCACGACGATATCGGCGTCGCTGCCTTCCTCCAGAGTGCCGATCTTTTCCGCAAGCGACAAGGCCTCGGCATTGCCGCGGGTCAGTTGCCAGAATGACTGAAACGGATTGAGCTTCTCGCCATTCAGCGCGATCACCTTGTAGCCCTCGTCCATGGTGCGCAGCATCGAATAGTTGGTGCCACCGCCGACATCGGTGGCGGCGGCGATGCGGAGCGGCTTCTCGCGGCGGCGATAGCGCTGATAATCGAACAGGCCCGAGCCGAGAAACAGGTTGGAGGTCGGGCAGAACACCGCCACCGAGCCGCTATCCGAAAGCACATCCGCCTCGCGTTCCGACAGATGAATGCAGTGGCCGAACAGGCTTTTGCGGCCGAGCAGTCCATACTGCTCGTAGATGTCGGTATAGTCCCGCGTCTGCGGGTACAATTGCTGCGTAAAGGCGATCTCGGCGTGGTTTTCCGACAGATGCGTCTGCATATGCAAGTGCGGATATTCGCGGCAGAGCGCGCCCGCCGTTTCCAATTGCTCGGGTGACGAGGTGATGGCGAAGCGTGGGGTGATGGCATAGTGCTGGCGCCCCTTGCCGTGCCACTCCTCGATCAGCGCCTTGCTGTCGTCATAACCCGATTGCGGCGTGTCGAGCACGCCGTCCGGCGCGTTGCGGTCCATCATCACCTTGCCGGCGATGTTGAGCATGTTGCGGTCATGCGACTCGGCAAAGAACGCCTCGGCCGATTCCTTGTGTACCGAGCAATAGGCGGCGACAGTCGTCGTGCCATGACGCAATACTTCATCCAGGAACAGCCTGGCGATACGGCGGCCATGCTGAGCGTTCTCGAATTTTGTCTCTTCCGGAAAAGTGTAGGTGTTCAGCCAGTCGAGCAGCTCGGCGCCGAAGGAAGCGATGACCTGCATCTGCGGAAAATGCGCGTGCGCATCGATAAACCCGGGCAGCAGCAGATGCGGCCGGTGGTCGATCTTTTTCGTTCCCTCGCCCGCCTTTTTCTCGACCTCGGCATAGGCGCCCGCGGCAACGATCCTACCATCGCGGAGCAGCAGGCCGCCATCTTGCTCGTAGCGCCAGGCGGAATGGTCGTCGACGGTTTCGGGCCAGCGCAAAAACGACAGCGTGCGGCCGCGCAGGAGCGTGCTGGTCATTTCCTTGCGCCTTCGAACCATGCCACCAGCAGCGCCCGTTCCTTGTCGGTGATCTGGGTGACGTTGGCGGGCGGCATGGCGTGGCTGCGGCCGGCCTGCAGGTAGATCTCGCCGGCGTGCTCGGCGATGCCGGCATCGGTGTCGAGCATCACGCCCTTCGGCGCGTGGTAGATGCCCTCGTAGGACGGCTCCGCGGCGTGGCACATCGAACAGCGGCCAAGCACCGTATCGCGCACGGCAGGGAAATGCGCCGAGGCAACGTAGACCTGGGCCGCCGCCGACGCCTTCGCCTCGCCGGTCAGCAACTTCGGCACCGTCGACAGCCAGATGATGACCAAGAACAGCACGGCCGCCGCCAGCCAGGTCCAGGTCGGATTGCCTTTGCGCGCATGCCTGGTGTTGAAATAGTGCCGGATCAGCACGCCGATGATGAACACCAGCGAGGCGATGACCCAGTTGAACTCTGTCCCGAACGCCAGCGGATAATGGTTCGACAGCATCAGGAACAAAACGGGCAGCGTCAGGTAGTTGTTGTGCAGCGAGCGCTGCTTGGCGATCTTGCCGTATTTCGGATCGGGCTTACGGCCGGCGATCAGGTCGGCGACGACGATCTTCTGGTTGGGGATGATGACCATGAAGACGTTGGCCGACATGATCGTCGCGGTGATGGCGCCAAGATGCAGGAAGGCGGCGCGGCCGGTGAACAGGTGGGTCAGTCCCCAGGCCATGAATACCAGCACCCCATACAGCACCAGCATCAGGCCGGTGTCGCTGTTGCCGAGCGGCGAACGGCACAGGAGATCGTAGACCACCCAGCCGACGCCGATCGTCGCCAGCGACAGCAAGATGCCTGTAGGCACCGACATGGCAAGCACATTCGGATCGATCAGGAACAGGTCCGCCCCGGCATAATAGACCACGCACAGCATCGCGAAGCCTGACAGCCAGGTGGCGTAGGATTCCCACTTGAACCAGGTCAGGTGCTCGGGCATTTCGGCCGGTGCCACCAGATATTTCTGCACGTGGTAGAAGCCGCCGCCATGCACCTGCCATTCCTCGCCGAAAGCGCCTGCAGGCATGCCCGGGCGTTGGCGCAGGCCGAGGTCGAGCGCGACGAAATAAAAGGACGAGCCGATCCAGGCGATGCCGGTGACGACGTGCAGCCAGCGCACGGCGAAACTCAGCCAATCCCAGAATATCGCGAAATCCATCATGAAAAATCGTCCCTGCCGATCGACTGACTTTACGGACTGGAGCGCAAACGGAAAGGGCTGAGGTGCACGATGACTTTCAAAAAAAATTGGAAAATACTAGGCTGATCATACGCAGCCACATGAGAGCCCCGAAAGCCGCATGGCCTATCTCGATAACATCGCCGTTTTTGTTCGCGTCGTCGAACTCGGCAATTTGTCGGCGGCTGGGCGCGACATGCGCATTTCGCCGGCGGTCGCTTCCAACCGGATCAAGGAGCTCGAGAAGCATCTCGGTGTCAGGCTGTTCAACCGCACGACGCGGCAGTTGATGCCGACCGAGCACGGCACGGTGTTCTATTCCGGCGCCAAGCAGGTGCTCGAGGCGGTCACCGAGGCCGAAGCTGCGGTCAGCGCGTTATCCGGCCAGCCGCGCGGCACCATAAAGGTGACAGCGCCGCTCGGCCTCGGGCGGAGACTGGTGGCATCCGGCATCCCGGATTTCCACGACAGATACCCAGATATCGAGGTGCGGCTCCGGCTTTCCGACCACAATGTCGATATCATGAAGGAAGGCATCGACGTTGCGTTCCGGCTGGGCATCATCGAGGATTCCAGCCTCAGGATGCGCGGCATCATGGACTGCGAGCGAGTGCTGGTGGCGGCTCCGCAATATCTGGAGGCGCGCGGCGAGCCGAGCGAGCCGAGCGAGTTGATCGGCAAGAAGCACGATTGCCTGATGCTGCGCTATTCCGGCGCGCGCGAATATGTCTGGACCCTGCAGACGCGGAACGGGCCGCAAAAGTTCGAAGTGCACGGCCCCTACGATACCGATGACGGCGACGTGCTGACCGGCTGGGCGCTGTCCGGCCGCGGCATCATCAACAAGCCGCGCTTCGAGGTCGAGCCGTTTATCCGCGACCAGCGGCTGAAGGTGATCCTGAGCAAAACGCCGCCGACGCCGGTGCAATTCGCCGCCGTCTACCCGCATAAGAAGCTGCAGGATCCGAAGGTGCGGCTGCTGCTCGACTTCATGGCCGAGCGCTGCCAGCGGCTGATCAGGGATATTCTGGCCGGCAAATGATCGCCGGCTGGCCGGTTGCTTTCCGTCCAGCCGGCGAAGATATTTCTTATGGAATCTCACTCACCAGGGAAGACCGATGGCCAGCGGCGCCACAATGCATCTAGCCGTTTCACTAGCTCCGGAAACTGCTCCCTCCTCTCCGTCCGACGTCGTTCCGGATTTCAGTCTGCTGACGCGGTCCGTGCAAAAAGCCGAAGCGGCCGGCCTGGATATGGTGTTGCTCGCCGATTCCGCGCCGGTTGCAGGCGGACCGAACCGGCAAATGCGCTTCGAAGCAACGACCTTGCTGGCAGCGCTGGCGACGGTGACAAGCAGGATCGGTCTCATCGCCGCGGCGTCAATGGTCGCCCACCAGCCCTATAATCTCGCGCGCCGTTTCGCTTCGCTCGACATTATCAGCCATGGCCGCGCCGGCTGGAACGCCAGCATGATGCCCGACCCGCGCGAGGCGGCCAATTTCAGCCGACCGGAAGGGTTTTCCGGCGACGCATTCCGCCTGCGCGCCGAGGAATTCGTCGGCATCGTGCAAGGCTTGTGGAAAGGCTGGGACGCAGACGCGCTTCTGTTCGACAAAAGTGGCGGCCGCTTCTTCGATCCCGAGAAGATGCACCTTCTCGACCACAGGGGCGAATATTTTTCTGTGCGCGGGCCGCTCAACGTGGCGCGGTCGCCGCAGGACACGCCGGTGCTGGTCATGTCCGGCCTGTCCGAGCCCGACATGGATATCGCCGCCCGCACCGCCGATGTTGTCCTGCTAGACCAGCGATCGATCGACTGGGCTGACGATCTGAAGCGCCGTGCGCTTGCCTTCGGGCGCAGGCCGGAGGGGCTGAAGGTGCTGATGAATGTTGTCACGGATGGCGAGATGGCCGCCATGCCGGATATGTTTGCGGATAGGCTCGAAGAGTGCTTTCGCTCGAAAGCCTGCGACGGTTTCAACATCGCCGTGCCGCTCACGTCGGCGCTCGACGATTTCATCGGTCTCGTGCTGCCGGAGCTTCGCCGCCGCGGCCTTGTCCGGTCCGGCTACAGCGCGGCGACACTGCGGGCCCATCTCGGGCTTGCAGGGGAGGATCGGCAATGAGCGCCGGTCGAGGCCAGATGAAGCTCGGCGCCTTCCTATGGGCGACAGGCCACCACATCGCCGCCTGGCGCCATCCGCAGGCGCATGTCACGGCTGGCATCGACATCGATCATTACATCCAGCTGGCGCGGACGGCGGAAGCGGCGAAGTTCGACATGATCTTCTGCGAGGACGCCGCCGGTGTGCGCGAGGCCAATGTCGACATCGCCAGCCAAACGTCGCGCTCGATTGGCTTCGAGCCGATCAGCCTGCTTGCGGCGCTCGCGGTGCAGACGGAGCGCATCGGCCTCGTCTCCACGGCATCGACGAGTTACAACGAGCCTTACGGGCTGGCGCGGACCTTCCTGTCGCTCGACCATCTGAGCGGCGGGCGTGCCGGCTGGAACCTTGTCACTTCGGCCAGCCAGATCGAGGCCGCCAATTTCGGCTCGACCGGTCTGCGCCCGCATGCGGACCGTTACGGGCGGGCGCGCGAATTCGCTGCCGTGGTTGCCGGCCTTTGGCGAGGCCAGGGTGGACACGAAGGCAGAAGTTTTTCGGTGCGTGACCCGCTCGATCTGCCGCGCTCGCCACAAGGTGCACCGGTCATGGTGCAAGCGGGAGCGTCGGACGAGGGTCGTGACCTCGCCGCCCGGACCGCCGACGTGGTCTTTACGGCGGCGCAGACATTCGAGGAAGCGAAGGCCTTCTACGACGACCTCAAGGGACGGCTGGCTGCCTATGGGCGCAAGCCGGACGACCTCAAGATCATGCCTGGGGTGGCGCCGGTCGTCGCGGCAAGCGAAGCGGAAGCCCGGGCAAAACATGATGAACTGCAGGAGCTGATACCGGACGATGTCGGCGTTGCGCTGCTTTCCAGCTATCTCAGCATATCCGATCTCTCGCGCTATCCCATCGACGGACCGCTGCCGCAGCTGCCGGCCAGCGAAGGCATGCAGAGCCGGCAGGCGCTCGTCATCGAGCAATCGCGCCGCGACAACCTGTCCATTCGCCAGCTTGCCCGTCATTTCGCCGGCGCGCGCGGCCATTGGCGCGTCGTCGGAACTCCGGCCCAGATCGCCGACCAGCTCGCAGCACGCTTCGAGGGCGGCGCGGCAGACGGTTTCAACCTGATGCCATCCTATTTTCCCGGCGAACTCGATGCCTTTGCCACGCTTGTCGTGCCGGAGCTGCAGCGGCGCGGTCTGTTCCGTACGGATTATGACGGCAGCACGCTGCGCGACCATCTGGGCTTGAAAAGGCCAGCGTAAACGACGAGCGGAACGAAAGTCGGAGATCGCCGTTTTGGGATGCTGTGCCGCGGCGATGAGGGCGTCTGCGCGCATGCTCGATTGACCTTCCACAAACTTCGCCCTCTTCAAACCACGCGGACGCAACCGCCACAGGAGCCGATCATGGATGCCATCGCCACCCGCAACGACCTGCAATCCAATGCCAAGAAAGAGTGTATCGATCTTCTCAACGCCCGCCTCGCCGACGCCATAGATCTGGCCTTGATCACCAAGCAGGCGCACTGGAACGTCAAGGGGCCGCAATTCATCGCCATCCATGAGATGCTCGACACGTTCCGCGAGGAGATCGACGGACATGTCGACACCATTGCCGAGCGCGCCGTACAGCTCGGCGGCACGGCGCTCGGCACATCGCAGGAGGTGTCGAAGGCGACTATGCTCGAGGCCTATCCGACCGACATCCACAAGACCCGAGATCATCTGGCGGCGCTGATCGACCGCTATGCCGCGACCGCCAAGCGGGCACGCGCGGCGATCGACGAAGCGGCGGGAGCGGGCGACGCCGACACCGCCGACATCTTCACCGCCTATTCACGCTCGCTCGACAAATTGCTGTGGTTCCTCGAGGCACACACGCAGGAACAGGAATAGAAGGAAACGTCAGCCCGCCATCGCCTTGCCACGACGTGCTTTGGACGGAGCTGCCGGTTCTATCGCGTGGGCGGCCAACGCCGTCATGATCTCGGCTGCGGCGAGTGCGGCGATCACTTGCGGGCGCTTGTCCTTGACGGCATCGCCGCCGATCGGCGAGACGAGGCGGTCAAATTCCGCCTCGCTTCCGTCCGCCGACTTAAGGAACCAGTTCCGAAACGTCGCCTTCTTGGTTCTGGAGCCTATCATGCCGACATAGGCGGCATCCCGGCGTTTCAGCGCCTCGGCGACGATCAGGAAATCCAGCGCGTGGTCATGGGTAAGGACGACGAAGGCGGATCCAGCCGGGGCTTCGCGCACCATCGCCTCAGGCATCGGCGTCAAACAGGTTTCGACCGTGTCTGGCATGCCCTCCAGCGCTTCGGCTCGCGTCTCGGCAATGACGACATGCACCGGCAGCAAAGCCACCGCCGAGGCCAACGCATGGCCGACATGGCCGCCGCCGAAGATGTAGACATGCGGCAGCTGCGCCTCCTCGGCTTCCGCCGCCGCGACCAACTTGGCCTCAAGCGCGGCGTCAACCAGCCGGATCAGCACCTCGACCCTGCCGCCGCAGCACTGCCCGATCTCCGGGCCGAGCGCGACGTCGAGCGTCGCGACAGCGTTGCGGCCAGCCCCCTTCTCCCCGTAACTATACGGGGAGAAGGGGCCGGCAGGCGGATGAGGGGCGGCGCCAGCCTCGACAGATTCGCCAGAACCTGAGGCCGATCGACCAAGCATCTGCCGCGCTTTGTCGATCGCCATATATTCGAGGTGGCCGCCGCCGATCGTGCCGAAAGTGGCCGATCCTGAGACGAGCATGAAGGCACCCCTCTCGCGCGGCGTCGAGCCTTTTGTCCCGGCCACCTCAACCAAGGCGACCCGGCAGGCACCGGCAAGAAAGGCTTTCAGGCTCTGCATTTTCGCGTTCATCATTCGCGTTCCCTGTTGGGAAATATAGAGTTTTTCGGCCTGAATTGCACGTTTTCCGGGATTCAAGTGCCGGTCCTGGCTTCTCGCTTCAGCCGTTCGATCGCCATCAGCACCCGTTCCGGCGTGGCAGGCGGGTCAAGGCGCGGGCAGATCTTGTGGCCAGCAACGCTCGCCACCGCATCCGACAGCGCATGCAGCACCGACATTGCGAGCGGAAAGGGCGGCTCGCCGACCGCCTTGGAGCGGTGCACCGTCGGCTCGCCTGCTTCCGCCCAGTCGGCCAACGTGATGTTGAAAATCTTCGGCCGGTCCGAAGCGAGCGGGATCTTGTAGGTCGACGGCGCATGGGTGCGCAGCCGCCCCTTGTCGTCCCACCACAGTTCCTCCGTGGTCAGCCAGCCCATGCCCTGGATGAAGCCGCCCTCGATCTGGCCGAGGTCGATGGCGCGGTTCAGCGAACGCCCGGTTTCGTGCAGAATATCGGTGCGCTCGACGACATATTCGCCGGTCAGCGTGTCGACCGAAACTTCCGAGCAAGCCGCGCCATAGGCGAAATAATAGAAGGGGCGACCCTCGCCCTTGTCGCGGTCCCAATGGATTTTCGGCGTCTTGTAAAAGCCAGCCGCCGAAAGCTGGATGCGCGCCATATAGGCCTGCCTGACGAGATCGGCGAAGGCGATCTCCTGATTACCGATGCGCACCCGGTTTGGCAGGAATAGCACCTGGTCGCGCGGCACCTGGAATTTCTCGGCGGCGAAATTGGTCAGCCGGTCCTTGATCTGGCGGGCGGCGTTCTGCGCCGCCATGCCGTTGAGGTCGGAGCCGGAAGACGCGGCAGTGGCCGAGGTGTTCGGCACCTTGCCGGTCGTCGTCGCGGTGATCTTGACCTGATCGAGGTCGATCTGGAACTCTTCCGCCACAACCTGCGCCACCTTGACATAGAGGCCCTGCCCCATCTCGGTGCCGCCGTGGTTCAGGTGCACTGAACCATCGGTATAGACATGCACCAGCGCGCCGGCCTGGTTGTAATGGGTGGCGGTGAACGAGATGCCAAACTTGACCGGCGTCAGCGCCAGTCCCCGCTTGATGAAGCGGCTGTTGGCGTTGAAAGCATCGATGGTGCGGCGGCGCCTTGCATAGTCGGAACTCGCCTCCAGCTCGGCGACGATGCGGTGGATGATGTTGTCCTCGACCGTCTGGTGGTAGGGCGTGATGTTGCGGTCGCTGGTGCCGTAGAAATTCTTCTTGCGGATTTGGAGCGGGTCCTTGCCGACGGCAAACGCGACTTCGTCGATGACGCGCTCGGCGCCGACCATGCCTTGCGGGCCGCCGAAGCCGCGAAAGGCGGTGTTCGATACCGTATTGGTGTAGAGCGGCGCCGATTGCGCGTGCACCGCCGGCCAGAAATAGGTGTTGTCGCAATGGAACAGCGCGCGGTCGGTGACCGGGCCGGAGAGGTCGGCCGAGAAGCCGCAGCGCGCCGCGAACATGAAATCTACGCCGAGAATATTGCCCTCATCGTCGAAGCCGACCTCGTAGTCGACGAGGAAATCGTGGCGTTTGCCGGTGGCGATCATGTCGTCGTCGCGGTCGGGCCGGATTTTCACGGCCCGATGATGTTTCTTCGCGGCGATAGCGGCCAATGCCGCAAACTGATTGCCTTGCGTTTCCTTGCCGCCGAAAGCGCCCCCCATCCGGCGGATTTCCACCGTCACCGCGTGGCTCGGAACACCGAGCGCATGGCTGACCATGTGCTGGATTTCGCTCGGGTGCTGGGTCGAGGAATAGATGGTGACGTCGTGGTCCTCGCCAGGGATGGCCAAGGCGATATGACCCTCGAGATAGAAATGCTCCTGGCCGCCGATGCGCATCTGCCCTTTCAGCCGGCGTGGCGCTGCCTTGATCGCAGCCGCTGCATCACCGCGCTTCAGGGTCAGCGGCGGCGTGACCAGCTTGTCTTTCCGGGGATCGAGCTCGCCAATATCGGCGACGAACGGCAATTCCTTGTATTCGACCTTGGCCAGCCTCGTCGCCCGGCGCGCCTGCTCGCGGGTTTCGGCGATGACGCAGAAGATCGGCTGGCCGAAGAATTGCACCTTGCCGTCGGCAAGCACCGGCTCGTCGTGGCGGCCGGTCGGCGAAATATCGTTTTCGCCGGGCACGTCGCTCGCCGTCAGCACGTCGATGACGCCGGGTGCGGCGCGGACCCCCGACAGGTCCATGCTGGTGACGGTGGCATGCGTCGCCGCCGAAAGCCCAAGACAGCCGTGCAGCGTGCCGGCCGGTTCCGGCATGTCGTCGATATAGACGGCCGTGCCACTGACATGCTTGTGCGCGGAATCATGGCGCTGATCGGTGGCGACGCCGCCGGCGATTTTTTGCGCCTTCAAGTTCGGAGTGGCGTGCTTGTTCATCATGCCGCCTCGTGCCGTGATACCTGGATCGGCGCCCGGGTGCCCATGGTTTCGGCAAAGAAGCGCAGCAGCAGGTTGCGCGCCGCCAGCGCCCGGTATTCGGCGCTTGCCCGCATGTCGGTCAGCGGGGTGAAATCGCCGGCGTACGCGGCCATCGCCGCCTCGACCGTCGCTTCCGTCCAGGGCTTGCCAAGCAATGCCTTTTCTACGCCAAAGGCGCGCTTCGGCGTTGCCGCCATGCCGCCATAGGCGATGCGTATCTCCGCCACCGTGCCGTCCGCGGCCAGCGTCAGGAAAAACGCGCCTAGCGCTGCGGTGATGTCTTCGTCGCGGCGCTTGGTGATCTTGTAGACGGCAAATTTCGTCTCGCTGCCCGGCAGCGGAACATGCACGGCCTCGACGAATTCGCCGGGCTGCCGGTCCTGTCGGCCATAGGCGATGAAAAAATCTTCGAGTGGGATCGTCCGCCGCTTGTGGCCGCGACGCAGCGTCATGCGGGCACCGAGTGCGATCAGCGGCGGCGGCGTGTCGCCAATCGGCGAACCGTTAGCGATATTGCCGCCGATGGTGCCCATGTTGCGCACCTGATCGCCGCCGATGCGGTCGAACAGCGGGCCTAGCGCCGGGATGCATTTTGCCAGCGTCGAGAAGGCTTCGCTATAGGTGACACCGGCGCCGATCGAGATGACGCCCTTGTCCTCGGACATCCCGCACAGACCATCGAGATTGCCGATGAAAACCGCCGGCGAAATATCGCGCATGTGCTTGGTCACCCAAAGGCCGACATCGGTCGAACCGGCGACGATAGTGGCGCCCGGCTCCTCGACCAGCACGCTGG
Source organism: Mesorhizobium sp. M0923 (assembly GCF_040319365.1). Lineage (NCBI taxonomy): Bacteria > Pseudomonadati > Pseudomonadota > Alphaproteobacteria > Hyphomicrobiales > Phyllobacteriaceae > Mesorhizobium > Mesorhizobium sp. M0923. Next base: position 59,000 of record NZ_JAMYNW010000019.1, read on the forward strand.
CGAGATCGTCGGCATTGGCCGGCACGATCAGCCGCTTGTTGCCGGAGCCGATCTCAATGCGCGAACCGTCCTTCATCGCGTCGAGCTTGGCCGTGACTGCCTTGCGCTCGGCCGCCAACGGATCCTTTGCCGCCTTGCCGTAGCTGGAGATGGCACGTGCGGCGCGCATGATCGCCTCGTAGCCGGTGCAGCGGCAGAGATTGCCTTGCAGTGCCTTTTCGATGGCGGCGTCCGACGGCTCCGGCGACCGCATCCACAGCGCATAAAGCGACATGACGAAACCCGGCGTGCAGAAGCCGCATTGCGAGCCGTGGAAATCGATCATCGCCTGCTGCACGGGGTGCAGTTTTCCTGCGTCGCCGCGCAGATGCTCGATGGTCACGACATGCGTGCCGTCTAGCGAGCCAAGGAAGCGGATACAGGCATTGACGCTTTCATAGACCAGTGTTCCACCGGAGAGCCTGCCGACCAGCACCGTGCAGGCGCCGCAGTCGCCCTCGGCGCAACCTTCCTTGGTGCCGCGCAGCGAGCGGTCGAGCCGCAGCCAGTCGAGCAGTGTCTGGTCGGGTGCAACCGTGCCGAGCGCGACGTCCTCGCCATTGAGGATGAACCGGATTTCGTTGCGTGTCTTGATCCCGGCCATCTCAGCTTCCCCGGTAGGTCGAATAGCCGTACGGCGACAGAAGCAGCGGCACATGATAGTGCATCGGCTCGGCCATACCGAAGCGGATGGGCACATGGTCGAGGAAGGCCGGTTCCGGCAGTTTTGTCCCCTGCCGGCGCAGATAATCGCCGGCCGCAAAGACCAATTCGTATTCGCCGGTACGGAACTCCGCGCCGGCAAGCAACGGAGCATCGCAACGGCCGTCATCATTGGTGACGACCGTTTTCAGATGCGTCCGGGCCTGGCCGTCAAGATGATAGAGCTCAATCGACAGACCGGCCGCCGGTTTGCCGGCCGCGGTGTCGAGGACATGGGTCGTCAGGCGCCCGCCTTCGGCTTTCGACGTTTCCGCCACTGGCTGCTCCATTCCCTGCACAGTCGAACACTATTCATGAATTGTGCGCCAATTAAAGGCGATGCATAAGTCCCGGTCGAGCGGAGCGCGACAAAAACACTTTCAAAAATTTCGGGGGAATGCGCAGGCACTCCTTTCGACTATCCTGATCACAATTTCCGGCAGGAGCGAGAATGCGTTACGAACGAGACATGCGCGGCTACGGAGCCAATCCGCCGGATCCAAAATGGCCCGGCGGGGCGCATGTCGCGGTCCAGTTCGTCGTCAATTACGAAGAGGGCGGCGAGAATTGCGTCCTGCACGGCGACAAGGCCTCGGAGGCTTTCCTGTCGGAGATCGTCGGCGCCGCGCCCTGGCCCGGCCAGCGCCACTGGAACATGGAATCGATCTACGAATACGGCGCCCGCGCCGGCTTCTGGCGATTGCTGCGCCTGTTCAGCGCGGCACAGGTGCCGGTCACCTGCTACGGCGTCGCCACGGCCCTGGCGCGCTCGCCCGACCAGGTCGCAGCGATGCAGGAGGCCGGCTGGGAGATCGCCTCGCACGGGCTGAAATGGATCGACTACCGCGACCATGCGCCAGAAGACGAGCGCCGCGACATGGAAGCGGCGATACGGCTGCATTATGAGGTGACAGGCGCGCGGCCGACCGGCTGGTACACCGGCCGCACGTCGATCAACACGGTGCGTCTGGCGGCGGAAGAAGGCGGCTTCGACTATGTGTCGGACACCTATGACGACGAACTGCCCTACTGGTTCGAGCATGTGACACCGAACGGGTCGGCGAAGCCGCAGCTGGTCATCCCCTATACGCTCGACGCCAACGACATGCGCTTTGCCACGCCGCAGGGCTTCAACTCCGGCGACCAGTTCTTTGCCTATCTCAGGGATAGTTTCGACACGCTCTATGCCGAGGGCAAGGCAGGGCGGCCGCGCATGATGAATATCGGCCTGCACTGCCGCCTGGTTGGGCGGCCGGGCCGGGTCGCGGCACTGAAGCGCTTCATCGACTACGTCAAATCACACGACAAGGTCTGGCTGGCACGGCGCATCGACATTGCAAAACATTGGCAGGAGACGCATCCGTTCCGGTTGCCGGCATTGCGCCCGTCGAAAATGGAATTCGAGGCCTTCGTCCACGCATTCGGCGGCGTCTTCGAACATTCGCCGTGGATTGCCGAGCGCGCCTACGAGTTGGAACTCGGCCCGGCGCATGACAGTGCCGGCGGCCTGCACAACGCGCTCTGCCGCGTCTTTCGCGCGGCCAGCGAGGCCGAGCGGCTTTCCGTGCTCAATGCCCACCCCGACCTTGCCGGAAAACTGGCGCAGGCCAAGCGGCTAACCGCGGAATCCTCCAGGGAACAGGCTTCGGCCGGGCTAGACGCGCTGACCGACAACGAGCGCGAGCTGTTCGCAAAGCTCAATGCCGCCTACGTCACCGGTTTCGGTTTCCCGTTCATCATTGCGGTGAAGGGCAAGACCAAGGAGGACATCCTGGCCGAGTTCGAAACGCGTATCGGCAACAGCCGCGATGTCGAATTCGAAACCGCCTGCAGACAGGTCGAGCGCATCGCGCTGCTTCGTCTCAAGGACATGCTTCCACAATAGGCTTTGGCTGCCGCGATGGGCCCTGGCTTCCGCAACAGGCTTGAATTTATGGATATGATGAAAATGGCCGAGCGAACCTATTATGCGCCGCAGGGCGGACATCCCGGCCAGAGTGAATTGCTGACCGGACGCGCCGTGTTCACACAGGCCTATGCCGTAATCCCCAAAGGCGTGATGCAGGACATCGTCACCAGCGCCTTGCCGTTCTGGGATGGGACACGGGTCTGGGTGCTGTCGCGGCCGCTGTCGGGTTTTGCCGAGACGTTTTCGCAATACATCGTCGAGCTCGCGCCCGGCGGCGGCAGCGACCGGCCAGAACCGGATGATGATGCCGAGGGCGCGATATTCGTGGTTGAAGGCGAGCTGAGCGTGTCGCTAGCCGGAAAGAAGCATGTGCTCAGGCCGGGCGGGTTCGCGTTTCTGCCGCCAGCGAGCGGGTGGACGGTGCGCAACGAAAGCGGCGCTGCCGTCCGCTTCCACTGGATCCGAAAGGCTTACGATGCGGTCGACGGCATCGAGCTGCCGCAAGCGTTCTTCGCCAACGAACAGGATATCGTACCGACGCCGATGCCAGGTACCGAAGGCCGCTGGGCAACAACGCGCTTCGTCGATCCTGAAGACATCCGCCACGACATGCATGTCACCATCGTGACGCTCGAGCCGGGCGCGGTCATTCCCTTCGCCGAGACGCATGTCATGGAGCACGGGCTTTATGTGCTGGAGGGCAAGGCGGTCTACCGTCTCAACCAGGACTGGGTCGAAGTCGAGGCCGGCGACTATATGTGGCTGCGCGCCTTCTGCCCGCAGGCTTGTTATGCCGGCGGGCCAGGCAAATTCCGCTACCTCCTCTACAAGGACGTGAACCGCCACGCCAAGCTCGGCGGTGTGGGCATCGAGGGTCGCGCGCGGTGATCCGCATCGTCGCGCGGCCGCTGACCCGCGAGAATTTCGCCGAATTCGGCGACGTCATCGATATGGGCGGCGACAACCATTATCCGATCAATGGCGGCAAGGCCGAGCGCTATCACGATCTCGCCACCGCTGAAGCACGAGGGCCGAATGCGCACGTGCTGATCTCGATGGTGCGTGGCACGCCCTATGAGCTGCCGTTGAAGCTTACCATGGTCGAGCGCCATCCGTTTGGCAGCCAGGCCTTCATTCCGCTGTCACCACGGCCGTTCCTGGTCATCGTCTGCCATGACGGCGAGGAAGGCCCGGGCGAGCCGCATGCGTTCATCACCGCGCCCGGGCAAGGCGTCAACTATCCGCGCAATTTGTGGCACGGCGTGCTGACGCCGATCGGCGAGCCCCAGGACTTCCTGGTCGTCGACCGGGGCGGCGACGGCTCCAACCTCGAAGAGTGCCACTTCTCGCACGCTTATGAGATTCATCTTCCCGATGGGAGCCGGTGATGGCTGACATTTCGCTGATCGACCGCCTGCTCGACGTCATAGAGCACGACATCGTGCCGAAGACGGCGAAGGGTGTCGCGCATGGCAACAAGTTGTTCGGCGCGGCGATCCTGCGCAAGGACGACAGCTCGCTGGTGCTTGCCGAAACCAACAATGAGACGGAAAACCCGCTGTGGCACGGCGAGGTGCATTGCCTGAAGCGCTTCTACGAAATGCCGAAGGCCGAGCGCGTCGACACCGCGGATGCCATCTTTCTCGCCACGCACGAACCTTGCTCGCTCTGCCTGTCGGCGATCACCTGGACCGGCTTCGACAATTTCTACTATCTGTTCAGCCACGAGGATTCGCGCGACAGTTTCGCTATCCCGCACGATTTGAAGATCCTGAAAGAGGTCTTCACCCTCGATCCCGGCGGCTACAATGCCGAGAATGCCTATTGGAAGAGCTTTTCGATCCGCAGACTGGTACGATCGCTGTCGGGGCCTGAGCGCGAGCGGCTGGAGGCGCGGATCAGCGCCATCTCTGCAATCTACGACGAACTGTCCGGCGCTTACCAGGCGAGCAAGGCCGAAAACGACATCCCGTTGAATTGACGCGGATTGACCAGCCGAATTCGTTGGCTGGCCCACGACGACATCCTGCGGACTCCATCATCTGGTGCTCCTGGAGTCTGCCGGCATGAAAATCGTCACTGAATTCCCACGAAAGATCGTCGAATTTCCGGATATGGGGATCGTCATGCCGGACGGCTGCCGGCTGTCGGCGCGGGTGTGGATGCCGGCCGATGCCGCCGACGATCCGGTGCCGGCAATCCTCGAACATCTGCCCTATCGCAAGCGCGACGGCACGATCTATCGTGATCAGCTGACGCATCCCTATTTCGCAGGCCACGGCTACGCCTCGATCCGCGTCGACATGCGCGGCAACGGCGATTCCGAAGGGCTGATGGACGATGAATATTCCGAGCAGGAATTGCAGGACGCTTGCGACGTCATAGCCTGGGCGGCGGCGCAGCCCTGGTGCAACGGCAATGTCGGCATGATGGGCATTTCGTGGGGCGGCTTCAACTGCCTGCAGGTAGCAGCCAAGCAGCCGGCGGCGCTGAAGGCGGTTATCAGTCTCTGTTCGACAGTCGACCGCTACGCCGACGACATCCACTACAAGGGCGGCTGCCTGCTGATCGAGAATTTCGGCTGGGCTTCGACCATGCTGTCCTATTCGTCGCGGCCGCCGGATCCGTTGCTGGCCGGCGACAACAGATGGCGCGAGCTGTGGCTGACCCGGCTGGAGAACCAGCCCTTCCTGGCGCCGCTGTGGTTGAAGCACCAGCATCGCGACGCCTATTGGAAGCGCGGCTCGATCTGCGAGGACTATTCCGCCATTCATGCCGCGGTGCTGTCGATCGGCGGCTGGCATGACGGTTATCGCAATACGATTTCCCATCTCGCCGCCAATATCGAGGCGCCGGTCAAGGGCATCGTCGGCCCGTGGATCCACAAATACCCGCATTACGCCGCGCCCGAACCGCGCATCGGCTTCCTGCAGGAGGCGTTGCGCTGGTGGGACCGCTGGCTGAAGGACCTCGACACCGGCGTAGAGGCCGACCCGGCCTACCGCGCCTATGTGATGGACAGCGTGCGTCCGGCGCGCTGGCATCCCGAGCGGCCGGGCCGCTGGGTCGCTGAAACGGAATGGCCGTCACCCAACATCAAGACGCAAGAGGTTGAGCTTATCGCTGAAGGCAACCACGCTATCGTCACTTCGCCGCAAAGCTGCGGCCTTGCCGGTGGCGAATATTTCCCCTTCACCTTTGGACCGGAACTGCCGGGTGACCAGCGCCCCGACGATGCGCTGTCGGTGTGTTTCGACCAGCCGGTGCTGAACGAAGCGATCGACATCGTCGGTGCTCCCGAAGTTGCGGTCAGGGGCTCGGCGGACCGGCGCCAGGCGAACATCGCGGTTCGGCTGTGCGACGTCCATCCGGACGGAGCGTCGGAGCTGATCTCCTACGGCGTGCTCAACCTGACGCATCGCAACTCGCACGAATTTCCCGAAGCGCTGGTGCCCGGCGAAATCGTCAACGCCCGGGTGGTGCTCGACCAATGCGCCTATCGCGTGCCGGCCGGTCACCGCTTGCGTGTGGCCATTTCCAACAGCTATTGGCCGATGATCTGGCCGTCGCCGGAGCCGGTCCGGCTGGAATTGTCGGCCGCGACATTGATGCTGCCGCTGCGCCCGCCGGCGACAGGCGACGAGGTCACCTTCCCCGCCCCCGAAGGCGCCACGCCCTGGGCAACCGAAACGGTCCGCGCCGCCAATTCCGAGCGTCATGTCGATCGCGACGAAAAGACCGGAATGATCACGCTTTCCATCGTCAACGATTTCGGTGAGGTGCGCGACCTGGAACACAGCCTTGCCAATGGCAGCATCGCGAGAGAGACGTGGGCGATCCATCCTGACGATCCGCTGTCAGCCTTGGGCAAGACGCATTGGACCCAGACGCTGTCGCGAAATGAATGGTCGGTGCGCACCGAAACCTTCGCCGAAATGCGCTCCGACGCGCAAAGCTTCATGGTTAGCGCCAGAATTGAAGCCTATGAAGGCGAGAAACTGGTCTTCGAGCGCGATTTCGAGGAGAACATCCCGCGGGTACTGCTTTGAGCGCTTATAGCGATTGGTCCAATTGCGACGCACGATTTACGCCACGGCATGTCGCATTCGGTCTTGCTTACCCCTTTCCCTTACGGTCATTATTCTCCCGATTGAAATGAGAAAAAACGACCATAAGGTCGGACCAACAGAGTGAGGAACTCAACATGTCGAACGAACTGGAATATCTGAGCCGGCGCGTTGCGTCCGGCAAGCTGAGCCGTCGCGATTTTCTCGGCCGGGCGGCAGCGCTCGGCGTCACCGCAACCTTCGCCAATTCGCTGCTTTCCAGCGCTTCCCGCGCGGCGGGTCCGGTCAAGGGCGGCACGCTCAAGGCCGGCCTCGTCGGTGGCGAATCCACCAACAGCCTCGATCCGGCGCTGTTCATGACGCAGGTGCCGTTCGCCTTCGGCAAGATGTGGGGCGAACTGATCGTCGAGCTGTCTCCCGAAGGCAAGCTCGAGAACCGCATTGCCGAGGAGATCGGCTCGTCGGACGACGCCAAGACCTGGACGCTGAAGATCCGCGACGGCGTCGAGTTCCACAACGGCAAGAAAGTGACTGCAGAGGACGTGGCCGCCACCCTCGAACGCCATTCGGACGAGAAGTCGAAATCCGGCGCGCTCGGCTATATGAAAGGCATCGAGAGCATCAAGGCCAGCGGCAAGGAAGTGGTGTTGACGCTGAAGGAGCCGAATGCCGATCTTCCCTATCTGCTTAGCGACTATCACCTGATCATCCAGCCGAACGGCGGCAAGGACAAGGCCGATGCCGGCATCTCGGCGGGTCCTTACAAGGTCACCACCAACGAGCCCGGCGTGCGCCATGGCGGCGAGCGCTTCGCCAACTACTGGCAGGGCGACAAGATGGGCCATGCCGACCAGATCGAGATCATCGTCATCAACGACGCCACGGCGCGTACGGCGGCCCTGCAGGGCGGCCAGGTCCACATGATCAACCGCGTCGAGCCGAAGATCGTCGACCTGATCAAGCGTGTGCCCGGCGTCACCATCCGCAACCATTCGGGACCCGGCCACTACGTCTTCATCATGCACTGCAACACCGCGCCGTTCGACAACAACGATTTGCGCATGGCGCTGAAGCTGGCGATCGACCGCGAGGAGATGCTGAACAAGGTGCTGCGTGGCTATGGCTCGCTCGGCAACGACTTCCCGATCAATGCATCGTACCCGCTATTCACCGAGATCGAGCAGCGCAAATACGATCCCGACAAGGCCAAGTTCCACTACAAGAAGTCGGGCCATGACGGTGCCGTCCTGCTCCGGACGTCGGACGTCGCCTTCCCCGGTGCCGTCGATGCCGCACAGCTGTTCCAGCAAAGCGCGGCCAAGGCCGGCATCAAGCTGGAGATCAAGCGCGAACCGGGCGACGGCTACTGGTCGGAAGTCTGGAACAAGCAGCCCTTCTGCGCCTCCTACTGGGGCGGCCGGTCGACGCAGGACCAGATGTACTCGACTGCCTATCTGTCGACGGCCGACTGGAACGACACACGGTTCAAGCGTCCGGATTTCGACAAGATGGTGCTGGCGGCTCGCGCCGAGCTCGACGAGGCCAAGCGCAAGGCAATGTACCACGACATGGCTGTGATGGTGCGCGACGAGGGCGGCCTGATCCTGCCGATGTTCAATCAGTTCATCGACGCGACGGGCGCCAAGGTTACCGGCTGGGTGGATGATCCGCATCAGGAGTTGATGAACGGATATGCTCTCGCGAAGTGCTGGCTCGAAGCCTGAGCCCGGCCTTGCGGATATGTCCTCACCCATCGTGAAACTGGTGGCCCAGCGCATTGCGCTGGGCATCATCCTTCTATTGGCCGTTTCGGTCCTGATCTTCGCCGGCACCCAGATCCTGCCCGGCGATGTTGCGCAAGCCATTCTCGGGCAGTCGGCGACACCGGAGTCGCTCGCCAATCTGCGCGAACAGCTCGGGCTCAACGATCCGGCTTACATCCGTTATTTTCGCTGGCTCGGCGGCATTCTGACCGGTGATCTCGGCACGGCTATGTCGAGCGGTCAGGATATCGCAACCTCTATCAAGGGAAGGCTGTGGAACACACTGTTCCTCGCCTTCTGGGCGGCGGTCGTCGCGGTGCCGCTGGCGATCATCCTCGGGCTGATCGCGGTGCGCTACCGCAATGGCTGGGTCGACAAGCTGATCTCGGGACTGGCGCTGGCCTCGACGTCCTTCCCGGAATTCTTCGTCGGCTATGTGCTCGTCTTTTTCTTCGCGGTGCAACATCACTGGTTTCCCGCCATTTCCACCGTCTATGACGGAATGCCGTTCGGCGAGCGCATCCAGGCCATAGCACTGCCGGCGGCGGCGCTGACCTTGGTGGTGCTCGCCCATATGATGCGCATGACGCGCGCCGCGATCCTCAATGTCATGCAGTCGGCCTATGTCGAAACCGCCGAACTCAAGGGGCTTTCCGCCTTCGCGGTCATCCGCAGGCATGCCTTCCCCAATGCTATTGCGCCGATCATCAACGTCGTAATGCTCAACCTGGCCTATCTCATAGTCGGCGTCGTCGTTGTCGAGGTGATCTTCGTCTATCCGGGTATGGGCCAATATCTCGTCGACCACGTCACCAAGCGTGACGTGCCTGTGGTGCAGGCGGTCGGGCTGATCTTCGCCGCCGTCTACATCAGCCTGAACATCATCGCGGACATAGCGGCAATCGTCGCCAATCCGCGCCTTAGACATCCGAAATGAAGGGGTCGGGTATGCTCGTCATCAAACGCATCCCCATCCCGGCATTGATCGGCATCGTGCTGACGGCGCTGTTCGTTCTGGCGGCGATTTTTGCGCCGTGGATCGCGCCGCATGGCAATGCCGAGATCGTCAGCGACGTCCCTTGGGAACCGATGTCGGCGGCGCATTGGCTGGGCACCGACAATCTGGGCCGCGATCTGTTGTCGCGCATGATCTATGGCGCCCGCATCACCCTGTTCATCGCGGTGCTGGCGACCGCGCTATCGTTCTCGCTCGGCGCCATACTCGGCTTCTCGGCGGCGGTTTTCGGCGGCTGGTTCGACACGCTTCTGTCGCGTCTCGTCGATCTCCTGATGTCGATCCCGACGCTGATCATGGCCCTTGTCGTGCTTTCGGTGCTGCCATCCAATCTGGTGACGCTGATCCTGGTCATGGGCGTTCTGGATTCGACCCGCGTCTACCGCCTGTCGAGGGCGGTCGCCGTCGACATCAACGTCATGGATTACGTCGAGGCGGCCAAATTGCGCGGCGAAGGCAGCGGCTGGATCATCTTCCGCGAAATCCTGCCCAATGCGCTGTCGCCGCTGGTTTCGGAACTCGGCCTGCGCTTCATCTATGCCGTGCTGTTCCTGTCGACGCTGTCCTTCCTTGGGCTTGGCGTACAGCCGCCGGACGCCGATTGGGGCGGTATGGTCAAGGAAAACAAGGATGGTATCGTCTTCGGCATAGGCGCCGCCCTCATTCCGGCGGCGGCGATCGCAGCGCTGGCGATTTCCGTCAATCTCGTCGCCGACTGGGTGCTCAACCGCACGACAAGCCTGAAGGGAGGACGCGGGTAATGGCTGACAAGCAACCGAAGCCCGGGCAACCGAAGCCCGGGCAACCGAGGTCCGGCGTGCTGCTCGACATCCGCAATCTGCGCATCGAGGCCACGGTATATCCGCCGGGCGAGGCGCCGAAGAACATCGTGCTGGTGCACGATGTCTCGCTGACGCTCGAAAAGGGCAAGGTGCTCGGATTGATCGGCGAGTCCGGCGCCGGCAAATCGACCATCGGCCTGTCGTCGATGGGCTACGGCCGCGGCGGCGTGCGCATCACCGGCGGTGAGGTCATCCTCAATGGCCGCGACATCCTGAAGGGCGGCAACGAAGGGTTCCGCAAATTGCGCGGCCGCGAGGTCTGCTATGTCGCGCAATCGGCGGCAGCTGCCTTCAACCCGGCGCACAGGCTGATGGACCAGGTGGTCGAGGCAGCACTGCTGCACGGCACGGCGACGCGGGCCGAAGCCGAAAAGCGCGCCGTGGCGCTGTTCAAGAAGCTCAGCCTGCCGAACCCCGAAAGCATCGGCGAGCGCTTCCCCCACCAGGTGTCGGGCGGTCAGCTGCAGCGCGTGATGACGGCAATGGCGCTGTGCTCGGAGCCCGACCTGATCGTCTTCGACGAGCCGACCACGGCGCTCGACGTGACGACGCAGATCGACGTCTTGGCGGCGATCAAGGATGCCATCCGCGACACGCATGTCGCGGCGCTCTACATCACCCACGATCTTGCCGTCGTCGCCCAGGTATCGGACGAGATCATGGTGCTGCGCCACGGCCGGCTGGTCGAATGGGGCGGCACGCGCCAGATCATCAAGGAGCCGCGCCAGGAATACACCAACGCGCTGGTTTCAGTGCATGAGATCGAACATCAGGAGCAGAAGCCCGGCACGAGCCCGTTCCTGTCGGTCAAGAACATCACCGCCGCCTATGGCCGCAGCCACATCAAGGTGTTGAAGAACGTCTCGGTCGATATTTTCCCGGGCCAGACGCTGGCGGTGGTCGGCGAGTCCGGCTCCGGCAAATCGACGCTGGCGCGCGCCATCACCGGCCTCTTGCCGCCCGAACAAGGCACCGTCACCTTCGACGGGCGGCCGCTCGCCAACCGGCTTGCCGACCGGCCGAAAGAGGATCTGCGCCAATTGCAGATGATCTACCAGATGGCCGATGTGGCGATGAACCCGCGCCAGACGGTCGGCACCATCATCGGCCGGCCGCTGGAATTCTATTTTGGGATGCGCGGGCGCGAGCGCGACAAACGCGTCGCCGAACTGCTCGACAAGATTGAAATGGGCAAAGGCTATATCGACCGCTATCCGGCCGAGCTTTCGGGCGGCCAGAAGCAGCGCGTCTGCATCGCCCGCTCGCTCGCCGCCAAGCCGAAGCTGATCATCTGCGACGAGGTGACCTCGGCGCTCGACCCGCTGGTCGCCCATGGCATACTGGAGCTGCTGCTCGGGCTGCAGAAAGAGGAAAACGTCGCCTATCTGTTCATCACCCACGACCTGGCCACGGTCAAGTCGATCGCCGATTCAATCGCGGTGATGTATCGCGGCGAGGTGGTGCGCTACGGCGCCAAGAGCACCGTGCTGACGCCACCCTTCGATGCCTACACCGATCTTTTGCTGTCGTCGGTGCCCGAAATGGAGATCGGCTGGCTGGAAAAGGCGATCAAGGGACGGCGCATGGCCAGCGCGGGAAATTAGACACTCCCGTGGCGCTCAAGACAAAACTTTTGGTCATCATCCTCGACGGCGTGCCTTACCGGAACTGGCGGCGGCTGATGGGCAATCTCGAAGGCTGGGTGCAATCAGGCGAAGCCCGCGTATGGAAAATGCGCTCCGTCCTGCCGTCGACCTCGGCATCCTGCTACGCCTCGATCCACACCGGCGTGCCGCCCCAAGTGCACGGTATCCTGTCGAACGAGAACCGGTTTCGCGTCGAACAGCCTGATATTTTTTCCGAAGTCAGCAGGGCCGGCGGCAAGACGGGTGCGGTCACCCATTCCTACTGGTCCGAATTCTTCCGGGCCTATCCGTTCGACCTGGTCGAGGACATGGAGTTCGACGAGCCGGGCGGGCCGATCGGCCACGGCCGGTTCCACACCATGACCGGCTATAATGCCAGGAACCAGATGACGCCGAGCGACGTCGACCTGTTCGCTACCTTGACCATGCTGACCAGGCGCTACGGCATCGACTACGGCATCCTGCACAGCTGCACGCTGGACTCGATGGGCCACCGCTTCGGCCATGACTGCCATGAGATGGATCATGCCGTCTATGCAATGGACGCCATGCTCGCCGGCTTCCTGCCGCGCTGGCGGGAGGCCGGCTACGAGGTGATCGTCACCGCCGATCATGGCCAGACCGATCGCGGCCATCATGGCGGCCACGACGAGGAGATGCAGGATTTCGCACTTTACTACTTCGGATCCAGCGAGGGTCCGGAAGCCAAGACGCTGCTCGATCAGCTGCAGCTCGCGCCAACGGTGCTTGCGCGCCTCGGCGTGCCGGTGCCGGCGACGATGAAGGCAAAGCCATTTCTCGACTGATTGGTGCCTGGCCTGCTTTGCTTGCGGAGAACATAAAGCCGGTCGAAATGCGCGACGCCAAATGGAGGCCAGATACAGGAGTCAAAGTTCGAGACAGACCTTGCCAAAATGCTTTTGGGACTCGTAGTGCTTGAAGGCATTGGCGATCTCCTGCAGGGGAAAACCGCGGTCGATCGCAGGCTTCAAACGGTTGGCCTCTATGGCACGGATCATGTCGTTCTGGTCTGCCCTGCTGCCAATCGAGATTCCGCTGATCCTGATCTGATTGGAAAACAGGGCCGGGATCGAAACTTGCCCGGCAAAACCAGTCAAGACACCGATCAGTGCGATGTGGCCGCCCATCCTGCAAGCTGTTATCGACTGCGCCAATGTGCCGGGCCTGCCAACCTCGATCACATGATCGACGCCGCGTCCGTCCGTCAATACCCTTGCCTTCTGGCCCCAATCCGGCACCGCCTTGTAATTGACGACAATGTCGGCTCCAAATCGCTTTAACTTTTCCAGCTTCTCCTCCGATGAGGAGGTGGCAATAACCCGAGCGCCTGCAATTTTTGCGAATTGCAGCGCGAACAGCGATACACTTCCCGTGCCAAGGACCAGCACCGTATCACCAGGCTTCACCTGGCCGCACACCATCAGGGCTTTCCAGGCGGTGACGCCGGCACAAGTAAGCGTTGCCGCCTCCACATGCGTGAAGTCTGCCGGTGCCCTTGTGAAGGCATGCCAGGGCATGCACACATACTCGCGGGCATAGCCGTCAACATCATCTCCCAATTCGCCCTTCTTATTGGCTGGCGTCGGTTCGCCTGCCAGCCAATGGGGCCAATAGGTGCTGACGACGGCATCTCCGACCTTGAATTCTTGGACATCGTCTGAGACCGCAACCACCTCTCCGGCGCCATCGGACAGCGGGATACGGCCATCGGCGCACGGTTTCTTTCCCAGCGCCACCATACTGTCGTGGAAATTCAACGAACACGCTCGTATCCTGACAAGCAACTCACCCGGCCCTGGTTCTGGGCAATCTTCCTCGACCAGCTTGAGATTTTCCAAGCCTCCCGGCGCTTTCAGCCTAATCAATCTCATGGAAAGCTCCTTCCGACCGCGCAAGGCTTCATGCGCCCCACCACTCGCGTGGACGCTTGACCGCGGCGAACACCGCCATGGGCGACTGATCCACGAGAATCGCGGCCGCAAAGCTGTTGTTGGTCATAACATTTCGTTTCTTCAGGCTGGATTGCCATTTGCGATCGGGACCTTAGTCGCCCGGCAGCGGACTGTTGAGTTACAAAACTGTCGGGAATCCCTGCACGGCGATGGCGTCCAATTACGCCTCGCCCGAGGCTGAACGACTGCACCTTACCCGATGGTTATGAGCCGCCTTGTGGCCGCCGTCATTGCGAGCCTGACGGCCGAGACAGTATCGCTAAAAAGGGGGAGAACGGTACACTCTGGCAACCTCTCCGCTCTTCGGTTAGCCTCCGCAAATATCCGGCGGAGGCGGTGAACCCTTTTTGGGCCGATCAGCGACAGATGCCCGAAGTGGAGATCGGCGGGCTGGAGAAGGCGAATCAAGGGACGGCGGATGGCAAGCGCGGGAAATTGAGCACCTAGGGATTCCCTCGCGTCACGGGAAATGCCGAGGATCGGTGCGCGGATCACGTGCGAGAACGGGTACTTTCGGGAGGTCACGTCGCGGCGAGCTTTGCGAGCCGGCGATAATCGCAATCCACCAGATTGGGGAGGCGCTGAAGTTCCTCGACATCAAACCACCGGATCTCGGTGTGTTCCTCGCAAATGTTGCTTGGATCCCCGCCTTCCCAGCCGATGACCTTGAAAACGTGGTGCAACGCCTTCCCATAGAGCTCGGGATGGCGCTCTCCAATGCACCGCATCCAACCGAAATCTGTTGGCGTCACTCCAATTTCTTCCTGAATCTCGCGAACGAGTGCCTCTTCCAGCGTCTCTCCGGCTTCAACGCGGCCGCCGATCGTGTCCCAATGCCCAGGCCACGCGCTCTTCCAGGCAGCGCGAAGACCCATCAAGACCTTCCGGTCGTGGTTCACCAGCAATGCACCGACCGTAACTGTGGGATTCCTGATCATTTGCGGAGCGTATTCGCTGCAGCGATGTTTGCAAAGGCGGCGTCTTCCCTCCCCCGCAGGGAGAAGGAGAAAGCGCACCTCTGGCAACCTCTCCGCTCTTCGGTTAGCCTCCGCAAATATCCGGCGGAGGCGGTGAACCTTTTTGGGCCGATCAGCGACAGAGCAGGCAGGAGCCAGGCGGCTCGACCGGCGATGACAGCCGCGGAGACCGATCGCGCGCTCGTCGAGCGGGTCGCGAAGGGCGACCGTGCAGCCGTGCGGCTCCTGTTCATGCGCCACCACGCGCGGGTCTACCGCTTCGTGGCACGCCAGACGGGATCGGAACTGATGGCCGACGATATCGCGAACGAGGTGTTCCTCGAGGTCTGGCGGCAGGCGCCGGCCTTCGAGGGGCGCTCGGAGGTCTCGACATGGCTGCTCGGCATTGCCCGCTTCAAGGCGCTGTCCCTGCTACGCAGGAAGAAGGAAGACTGGATCGACGACGATGACGCGGCCCAGGTCGCCGACGGTGCCGACACGCCGGAAGTCGTGACGATGAAGGAAGACAAGGCCGCTGCCTTGCGACGCTTCATCGATGCCATGCCGGAAGAGCATCGCACGGTGATCGACCTTGCCTATTATCACGGGCAATCGGTGAGCGAGATCGGCGAGGTGCTCGGTATTCCGGTCGCCACGGTCAAGACCAGGATGTTCTACGCCCGCAAGAAACTCGGCGAAGCTCTCAAGGCCGCCGGTTACGACAGGGGGTGGCCATGAGCGCCGCTGAAAAAATGTCACGCCGCGACGAAATGGAAATGCTGCTGCCGTTTTATCTGAACGGCTCGCTGGAAGGCGCCGAGCTGGAAGCCATCGAGGAATGGCTGGAGAGCGATCCGGCGGCGATGGCCGCGCTTGGCGAGGCCGAGGCCGAATTCTCCGGCACTGCTGCCGCAAACGAGGCAATCCGCCCGCCGGCCGATGCGCTCAGCCGCTTTGCCAAGGCGCTCGACGCCGAGGCCGGCCCGGCCCGCGCGCCGGCGGCGTCGCCCTGGCTGGCGCAGGCCTGGAGCCGCTTCATGGCGGTGCCGGCCGGCGTCGCCTGGGCCGCGGCCGCGGTGCTGCTGGCCCTGGTCGTCGCGCAATCCTTTGTCCAGACCGGCAGCAGAGGTGGCGACTTCAAGATTGCCGGATCGGCAGACGATCTGGCCAAAATGCCGTTTGCACTGGTGAAGTTCAAACCGGATGCGAAGCTGTCCGATATCGTCGCTTTTCTCGACCAGAACCAGTTGAAGATCGCCGGCGGGCCGACCGCCGACGGTGTCTTCCGCCTCGGCGTTCCGGCCAAGACCGCCGCCGACTATCAGAAGCTGCTTGGCCTTATTGCCGCCCAGCCTTTCACCGAAGCTGCCCTGGAGGGAAGGAAACCGGCTGATGGCGGCTAAGGCGGTCATTCGATTGACGGCGGCGATGACAATCTTCGCCACGTCCGCGATGGCGCAGACCAACGACCCGAACCTCACCCAGGCGGAGATCGACTGCCTGAACCGGGCAAGTGCCGCCGGCACCGACTGCGCCAAGGACGGCGACGACGGGAAGGATAGCGGCGGCAAAACGCCGGCTAAGGCTTCAACGGTGAGTGCCGTGTTTCTTCCCGCGCTGATCGTCGACTTGTTCCCCAATCCTACCCTAGTCACCGAGGCGCCGATACCTCCCGGCAATACCGCGGCCCCGCCGACCGCTCCGCCTTCGGGCCTGCCGGCAATACCGGCGGCCGCGCCGGGCGGTCCGATCGTAGCACCCACCGATCTTGTCGCAACCGAGCCGCCGCGCGCCGTGATCGGCGATTTCGTGCCCGACGAGGTGCTGGTCACGGTCAATGGCGATGCCGGCGCGGTCCAGCAGATCGCCGCCTCGTTCGGCCTCGAAATACGCTCGCAGCGGCAGTCGCGGCTGCTCGGCAACACGCTGGTGCGCTTCGGCATTCCCGATGGCCGCCCAGTCGGCGTCGTGCTGGCGCAGCTTGCCGCCGACGGCCGCACTTTGCGGCGTGAGGCCAACCACGTCTATTCGCTGCAGCAGGCGGCCAGCATCGTCAATTATGCGTTCGAGCGCATCGCGCTCGACGCCAAGGAAGCCAGCGGCGAGAATGTCCGCGTCGGCGTCATCGACACCGGCATCGACGACAGCAATCCCGCGCTCTCCGGTGTCATCGCCGAGCAGTTCGATGCCATGCCCGACGTGCCGATCAAGGCACGCGACCACGGTACTTCGGTCGATGGACTGATCGCCGGCACCGGCGCGTTCAAAGGCATGGCGCCGGGCGCCAGGATCTATCACGCCCGCGCCTTCGAGGGCGGCAAGTCGACCATGGACGTCATCCTTTCGGCGCTCGACTGGGCGGCGGAGCAGGATGTCCGTATCATCAATATGAGCTTCGTCGGCCCGAAGAACGACCTGCTCGGCATCGCCTGCCGCAATGCGCGCGCTCTCGGCATCGTGCTGGTCGCCGCCGCCGGCAATAACGGGCCGAAGGCGCCCTATGGTTATCCGGCCGCCTTCGACGGCGTGATCGCGGTGACGGCCACCGATGCCAAGGACGGGCTGATGCCGCAGGCCAATCGCGGCGCCTACGTCTTCATCTCCGCTCCCGGCGTCGAGATGGTGGCGCCAAGCGGCGCCGGCTCGGATGTGGTGACCGGGACGTCCTTTGCAGCGGCGATCGTGACCGGCGCGGTCGCCAACCTGTTGCATGCCGCGCCCGACCGTTCGGCCGACTGGGTCGAGAAAGCACTGGCCGCCACGGCAAAGGATCTCGGCCCCAAGGGGCGGGACAATGATTTCGGCTTTGGGCTGCTGGACACCAAGGCGGCCGAGGCGGCCAAGGACTAAGTCTCGTGTTTGAACCGAGCCGTCTCATAACGCTGTCGCGAAACTTGTCTCACGCCGTGCTATAATGACCAAGCCAACCTGCACTACGCCGCCGTAGGGAAAATGCTTCACCGCTGCGGGCGCACAGAATGTAGACCTGTGGTCGCCAGTCCGGATCAGAAATAAAAACGACAGGGAGGATGACGTGTCCCTCGACGCCAGTGGCTTCGATCAAGCAGTTGAAGAATACCACCTGGCTCTGGATGAGTTCATGAAAGGAAACCCCGCGCCAGCGAAGAAGCTCTTTTCCCAACGAGACGATGTAACACTGGGCAATCCCTTTGGCCCTTTCGCTCATGGATGGAAGCAGGTCGTTGAGACGATGGAGCAGGCGGCATCGAACTACAGGGACGGCGACGCTAGCGGCTTCGAGAACATAGCGAAGTGTGTGACGTCTGAGCTGGCATACATCGTCGAAGTGGAGCGGCTCAGGTCCAAGGTTGGCGGTCGGAGCGATGTCACGCCTCTTGCGTTACGCGCGACGAGCGTCTTTCGCCCAGAAGATGGTCTGTGGAAGATTGTGCATCGTCATGCCGATCCGATAACGACGGCTCAGCCGGCCGATTCGGTACTCCGCCGATAGCGGTTGTGGTATTGGGGAAGCGATCGATCTCCTTTGCTGCTGCAGCGCGGCTATTCTTCAGTCCGTTTTCTGCTAAGGGTTGGCCAGCGTCATCGGGCTCGCAGGGTCGGACGGCCGCTCTGGGTCGAACTCGGTCGCCGGGAGTGATCGAGTTTTGACCTTTACATCGGCGCGCCGGCCCTGGATGCCCTGACCACTGGTCGAACGGCCAGACCTCGCCGCGCGGCCTGCTCCGGCCAGAGATTCGCGACGCCAGCCGTTCGGCAATGCGCGCCGGCCAGGCGGATCGACTACGACGGCTCAAGTCGCGTTTTGCCGAGGACGCGCCAGAAAATAGAATGCGGCGATGTGCGTTATCATCAGCAGCGGTACGTAGATGATCGGGATCGCGTAGGTTGCGCCCAGTTCCCCCGCGCGGGCAGGAAGGCCGATCTGAATGGCGTGGTAATAGTCGACGATGAGGTCGACCGTCCCGACGACGTTGAAGGCGACGACCAACGGCCAGAAGAGCGGGCGTATCCTCACCGTGAGCAGCGCCAGCATTGCCAGCACGCCAGTCGCGAAATCGCCGTAGGCGGCAAACACGGCGAAATCGGCGGGCAGATTGGGGCTTACGACGCCCGGAACGATGAAGACGAGCCCGAAGAAGCGGAAGCTGTGCAGCGTAGCGATAGCACGTTGCGCTGCGACCCGGTCCATCGACCTGAGCCACGGCAAACCGTATGCGCCGAAGCAAAGCAGCCACGCGACATAGCCGAGAACAAGATGGGTTTGGAACACTATTTCCGTGGACATTTGGCCTTCTCTCAACAGTTGATTCACGCGGCTTTAAGCCCGCTACCGCAATTCGACTATCCGGTGTAATCACAACAACCTATGAAGCAGAACTACACAGTCCGACATGGTGCGCTGGAGGGCGTCGAGGCGTTCCTGGCCGTCGCCAGGCGCCGCAACTTCCGCCGTGCTGCCGCCGATCTCGGCGTGACGCCGTCCGCTGTGAGCCAAGCGGTGCGCGCGCTGGAAGCTCGCCTGGGTACGGCGCTGTTCGTCCGCACGACGCGGAGCGTCGGTTTGACCGAGCCTGGCCAGCGGTTCCTAGACCGTGCCGGCCCGGCATTCGAAGAGCTTGTCGCGGCCGGCGAGGCCGCCCGCGATATCGGCCAGCGGCCGACAGGTCTGCTGCGCCTGTCTGTGCCCCGCGCTATCGTGCCGCTGATGTTGGAGCCGCTGTTCGCGTCGTTCTGCAAAGCCTATCCTGAGATCGAACTGGAGATCGCCGTGAGCGACCAGATGGTCGATCTGGCGACCGGCGGGTTCGATGCCGGCATCCGCCTCGGCCAGCTCATCGCCGCCGACATGGTCGCGGTGCGGCTGACAGCGCCGTTCTCGTTCGTGGTCGTCGGCAGCCCTGATTATCTCGAGCACCACGGCCGTCCCGAGCGTGTCGACGACTTGCGCCACCACGCCTGCTTACGCTTGCGCCGCTCGAATGGCGCTATCGCGCCCTGGTCCTTCGTCGACGGCAATGGCGCGATCGAAGCGATCGTCTCAGGCCCGCTGATCGCGCACGACTATTCGACATTGGTCGGGGCTGCGACGCGGGGCGTTGGGCTGGCGCAGACACCACGACCACTCGCCGAAGGTCTGATAGAAGAAGGAAAACTCAAGTCGGTGCTGGACAGCATCGCCACGACGACGCCGGGTGTCTTCCTCTATCATCCAGGCAAGCGCCAAGTCCTGCCGAAGCTGCGCGCCTTCATCGATCACCTCAAATCTGCGGCCTGAGATCAGGACGCACTCGCTGGTGCTGGCCAACAGCCGCCAAGAGTCGACCTCGGCCGTTCAGAGTGATTGCCTCTAGGCCGGTGCGCCGGCGACCGATCCCCTGACCACCAGGTCGACCGGCCAGACCTCGCCGCGAGCCCCCTCCTCCAGGCCGGAAATCCGCGCCGCCAGCCGTTCGGCGATGCGCGCGCCGGCCAGGCGGATCGACGAACGCGTCGTCGACAGCGGCACCGAAAAATTCTCCGGCTTCAGCCAGGGAAAGACGTCGTCATGGGCGATCAGCGACAGGTCGCCCGGAATGGTCAGGCCGAGATCGCGCACCGCGCGCACCACGCCGAGCGCCATGATCAGGCTGGAGCAGGCGATCGCCGTCGGCGCGTCGCTTTGTTCCAGCAAGCGCCGGGCAGCGCGGTAGCCATTCTCCTCGGTCATGGTGAGGGAACAGACATGCTGATCACCAAGCACCAGGCCGCTTGCCGCTAGCGCGCGCCGAACGCCGCGCTCGCGGTGGATGGCGAAGGTCTCGCGATCGTCGCCATTGATCAGCGCCAGACGCCTGTGACCGAGCTGGACGAGAAGCCGCGCCGCCTCGTGGAAGGCGCCCTCATTGTCGATGTCGGTGAAGGGATAGTCGAAATCGAAGCCTTCGCTGCGGCCATGGACGATGAAAGGAATGCCGAGCGTATTGACCAGCGCCACCCGGCGGTCGGCCGGCCTCGGCGACGAGATATAGACCGCGTCGACCTGCCGGTTGGCGACAATACGGCGGTAGGTCGTCTCCTGGTCGTCGGCATCGGCCGGGGACAGCACCAGGTCGAGCTCGTGCGAACGCGCATAGTCGCCGAGGCCGGACAGGAACTCGACGAAATGCGGGTCGATGTCGACGGTCGTCCCCGTCGGCAGCACATAGCCGATCATGCCGGTCTTGCCGGTCGCCAGCCGGCGCGCGCTCGGATTGGGGCGATAGCCGTGACGCTTGGCGGCATCGACCACCCGCCGGCGCGTTTCCTCGTTGACTTCCGGGTAGCCGTTCAATGCGCGGCTGACCGTGGTCTGCGAAAGCGCCAGCATGTGGGAGAGCTGCTTGAGGTTCACCGGAGGCCTCCAAAACCTCAAAGCGCTTTTAATCTGAATCGAGCTGGCCGCTACGAACCGCCTTGCCGAGCGCAATGACCATACGCACGGTTCGGACCGGTTTGAAGCCGAATTTGCTGCTGCACCGCCAGGAAACTGTGCTGCAGCGCACTTTCGCTGGCACTCGGCCGCAGAAATTAAATCGATTAGCGTGGCTTTCTCTTGACTCCGGATCAATTCAGTGGCGTGATCAAAATCACCAAAGCGCTTTGGAAGACTCTACGAAAGGTTGCAGTTCCTTTCCGACTGAGTCACAGTCCTGCAGCGCCGGCGGACGGAATGGAGGTTTCGTTCGGTGTTTGTCACCACTGGGAGGGAATACCGATGAAGAAAATGCTTCTGCTGGGCGCTGCGTTTGCCACGCTCGCCCTGGCCATGCCGGCGCAAGCCGAACTGAAGTTCAAGCCGGGCGAAGATCCCCGTTTCAACTGGGCCAACTACGAGGAGCTCAAGAAGGTCGACCTCAAGGGCGAGACGCTGACGATCTTCGGACCGTGGCGCGGCGAGGACGAAGGGCTTGTCCGCACCGTTCTCGATTATTTCTCCGAAGCCACCGGCGCCGAGATCAAGTACTCCTCGTCGGAGAATTACGAGCAGCAGATCGTCATCGACACGCAGGCCGGCAGCCCGCCCAACATCGCCGTGCTGCCGCAGCCGGGTCTGATCCAGGATCTGGCATCGAAGGGGCTTTTGACGCCGCTCGGCGACGACACCGCCAACTGGGTCAAGGACAATTACGGCGCCGGCCAATCCTGGGTCGACCTCGGCACCTTCAAGGACAAGGACGGCAAGCCCGGTTTCTTCGCCTTCCCCTACAAGGCCGACGTGAAATCGCTGGTCTGGTACTCGCCGGATAATTTCGAGGAAGCCGGCTACAAGGTGCCGAAGACGCAGGAAGAGCTTGCCGAGCTCGAAAAGAAGATCATCGCCGACGGCGGCACGCCATGGTGCATCGGGCTTGGTTCGGGCGGCGCCACCGGCTGGCCTGCGACCGACTGGGTCGAAGACATCATGCTGCGCACCCAGACGCCCGAGACCTACGACAAATGGGTGAAGAACGAAATTCCGTTCAACGATCCGGCCGTGGTCAACGCCATCGACATTTTCGGCAAGATCGCGACCGACGACAAAATGGTCGAGGGCGGTGCAAAGGCGGTTGCGGCGACCGATTTCCGCGACAGCCCGAAGGGCCTCTTCTCGGTGCCGCCAAAATGCTATCTGCACCACCAGGCATCATTCATCCCGACCTTCTTCCCGCAAGGCACCAAGATCGGCGAGGATGCCGACTTCTTCTATTACCCGCCCTACGCCTCCAAGCCCGATCTCGGCACTCCGGTGCTGGGCGCCGGCACGCTCGCCATGATCACCAAGGATAGCAAGAGTGCCCGCGCGTTCATCGAATTCCTGAAGCTGCCGCTCGCTCATGAGATCTGGATGGCGCAGGGTGGCTTCGTGACGCCGTTCAAGTCGGTCAACAAGGACGCCTATGCCAGCGACGCGCTGAAGAAGCAGGGCGAAATCCTGGCCAACGCCTCGACCTTCCGCTTCGATGGGTCCGACCTGATGCCGGGCAAGATCGGCGCCGGCGCCTTCTGGACCGGCATGATCGACCTGGTCGGCGGCAAGTCCGCCCAGGACGTCGCCACCGATATCCAGAAAAGCTGGGACGCGATCAAGTAAGCGGCCGGCTTGCGTTCCCAATGTGATGCGGTCCGGGCCTCAAACGGCCCGGACCTTATCCGGTGCTTGGCGTCGCGTCGATTGTCGTGAGCACAACGCATTCCGGCATGATGCGCGCCCAGTGACCTGCTTTTCGGCTGGTCGCGCTCCAGACAACTGAATCGGCGCATGATCCCGTCGCCAAAGCCATTCTCGACTGGCGGATCCGTGCGCAGGGGGAGGGACCCATGGCGGCTCAGATTTTTTCGGCGATATTCGTCATCATCATCGGCGTGGGCGGCTGCGTCGCCTATTTCTGGGGCGCCAACAAGGCACTCGATACGATCTTTCCGGCACGCGGCGTTTCCGGCAAGGCGGCGATTAACAATCTGCGGCGGCAGGGGGTGATCCGGCCGTGGCTGTTCGTCGGGCCGGCGATGATCATCCTCACCATCTACCTGATCTACCCGGTGGTGGAGACGCTGAGGCTGTCGTTCCTCGATCGCGGCGGCGGCCATTTCGTCGGCTTGGCCAACTATCACTGGGCGTTCGGCGACCGCGAGTTCCGCAACTCGATCCTCAACAACATCATCTGGCTGGCAGTGGTGCCGGCCGCCTGCACCTTCCTCGGGCTGATCATCGCCGTGCTCACCGACAAGATCTGGTGGGGCACCATCGCCAAGAGCCTGATCTTCCTGCCGCTGGCCATCTCCTTCGTCGGCGCCAGCGTCATCTGGAAATTCATCTACGAGTATCGCGGCGACGGCCAGACGCAGATCGGTCTGCTCAACGCCATCATCCAGTATTTCGGCGGCCAGCCGCAGGTCTGGATATCGCTACCGTTCTGGAACAACTTCTTCCTGATGGTCATCCTGATCTGGATCCAGACCGGCTTTGCCATGGTCATCCTGTCGTCGGCCTTGCGCGGCATTCCGGAAGAGACGCTGGAAGCCGCCGTCATCGACGGCGCCAATCCTTTCCAGATCTTCTGGAAGATCATGGTGCCGCAGATCTGGGGCACCATCGCCGTAGTCTGGACCACCATCACCATCCTGGTGCTGAAGGTTTTCGACATCGTGCTGACCATGACCAACGGCCAGTGGAACAGCCAGGTGCTGGCCAATCTGATGTTCGACTGGATGTTCCGCGGCGGCGGCGATTTCGGCCGCGGCGCCACCATCGCCATCATCATCATGATCGCGGTCATTCCGATCATGGTCTGGAACATCCGCCAGGCGAACAAAGAGACGGAGGGACATTGAGATGGCCGTGGCGACCGGAAAGTCCTTTGTCAGCCGTTTCGGCGTCCATATCGCCGTCTTCATCTTCGTTGCGATCTGGACGATCCCGACGCTCGGCATCCTGGTCTCGTCGCTGCGCGACAAGGACCAGATCATCGCTTCGGGCTGGTGGAACTCGTTCACCAGTTCCAGCCAGACGGAAGCCGGACGGCTGCCGCCCGCTTCGGCGCAGGTCGAGAAGGACGGCAAGTTCGTCCTGCAAGGCAATATCTTCGGCGACGGTCCTGCCCGCAACATCAGCGCCTTCGGCGTCAAGTCGGCCGCACCGACGCAATATCCCGCCGGCACGACAGCCGATCTCGGCGACGGCGTGACCCTGCAGCTCAATGCCGACGGCAGTTTCGTCATGACCTCGCCGAAGGCTTTCGAAAGCGAACGCGGCCAGCGCGTCTATTACGCCTCGTCGGCGCCGCCGAAATTCACCACCGACAACTACGACACGGTGCTGTTTTCGGAAGGCATCGGCCGCTCCTTCATGAATTCGCTGACCGTCACCATTCCGGCGACCGTGATCCCGATCCTGATCGCCGCGTTCGCCGCCTACGCTTTGGCGTGGATGCGCTTTCCCGGCCGGGCGCTGCTCATCGCCGTCATCATCGGCCTCCTGGTCGTGCCGCTGCAGATGTCGCTGATCCCGCTGTTGAAGCTCTACAACGGCGTCGGCAGTTTCTTCGGCGTGCCGTCGAAAACCTATCTCGGCATCTGGCTGGCACATACCGGCTTCGGCCTGCCCTTCGCCATCTATCTGTTGAGGAGTTATATTGCCGGCCTGCCACGCGAGATCATGGAATCGGCGCGCATCGACGGCGCCAGCGATTTCGAGATCTTCGTCAAGATCGTGCTGCCATTGTCGTTCCCGGTGCTGGCCTCGTTCGCCATCTTCCAGTTTCTCTGGGTGTGGAACGATCTGCTGGTGGCGATGGTTTTCCTCGGTACCGAGGGCGACCAGATCGTGCTGACCGCCAAGCTCAATGCGTTGCTCGGTTCGCGCGGCGGCGACTGGGAGATCCTGACGACATCGGCCTTCGTCACCATCATCGTGCCGCTGATCGTGTTCTTCTCGCTGCAGCGCTATTTCGTCCGCGGGCTGCTTGCCGGCTCGGTGAAAGGAGGTTGAAATCATGCAATCCGCTTTGAAGGCGACCCCGAAGCCCGATCTCGCGATCGATCGCGACTGGTGGCGAGGTGCCGTGATCTACCAGATCTATCCGCGCAGCTATCAGGATTCGAACAGCGACGGCATCGGCGACCTCAGGGGCATCATCGGCCGGCTGCCCTACATCGCCTCGCTCGGTGCCGACGCCATCTGGATCTCGCCATTTTTCAAATCGCCGATGAAGGATTTCGGCTACGACGTGTCGGATTATTGCGACGTCGATCCGATGTTCGGCACGCTGGCCGACTTCGACGCGCTGACCGCAGAGGCGCACCGGCTTGGCATCAAGGTGATGATCGACGAGGTGCTGTCGCACACCGCAGACATCCATCCATGGTTCAAGGAAAGCCGTTCGAGCCGCAGCAATCCAAAAGCCGACTGGTATGTCTGGGCGGATGCCAAGCCGGACGGCACGCCGCCCAACAACTGGCTGTCGATCTTCGGCGGCTCGGCCTGGCAGTGGGACACCAGCCGCCAGCAATATTATCTGCATAATTTCCTGGCCGAGCAGCCCGACCTCAACTTCCACAGCCGCGTGGTCCAGGACGCGCTGCTCGATGTCACCCGCTTCTGGCTGGAGCGCGGCGTCGATGGCTTTCGCCTCGATACCATCAATTTCTACTTCCACAGCCAAGGCCTGGAAGACAATCCGCCGCTGCCGCCCGAGCAGCGCAACGACCAGACGGCGCCGGCCGTCAACCCCTACAACTACCAGGACCATCTCTACGACAAGAGCCGGCCTGAAAACCTCGGCTTCCTCGAACGCTTCCGCGCCCTGCTCGATGAATATCCGGCGACGGCCGCGGTTGGCGAAGTCGGCGATTCGCAGCGTGGGCTGGAAGTGGTGGCGGCCTATACGGCCGGCGGCAAGCGCGTGCATATGTGCTACTCCTTCGACTTCCTGGCGCCGGAGAAGATCAGCGCGGCAAAGGTGCGCTCGGTGCTGGAAACCTTCGGCAAGGTGGCCAGCGACGGCTGGTCGTGCTGGGCCTTCTCCAACCATGACGTGATGCGCCCTGCCTCGCGCTGGGCAGCCGGCGAGCCCGACCCGACCGCCTACCTCAAGGTCATCTCGGCGCTGCTGATGTCGTTGCGCGGCTCGATCTGCATCTATCAGGGCGAGGAGCTCGGGCTTAGCGAGGCCGAGCTCAGCTTCGAGGATCTGCAGGACCCATACGGCATCCGCTTCTGGCCGGAATTCAAGGGCCGCGATGGCTGCCGCACGCCGATGGTCTGGGACGGCGCTGCCCGCAATGGCGGCTTCTCGACGGCAAAGCCCTGGCTGCCGGTGCCCAGCAAGCATCTTGCGCAAGCGGTCAATGTGCAGCAGGGCGACGACGGCTCGCTGCTCGAGCACTATCGGCGCTTCCTGGCTTTCCGCCGCGCCCATCCGGCGCTGGCCAAGGGCGATATCGAGTTCATCGAAAGCGAGGGCGACACCGTCGCCTTCACGCGCCGCGAAGGCAACGAGCAGATCGTCTGCGCCTTCAATCTCGGAGCAAAGCCGGCCGAGGTCGATCTCGGCGGCCGCTCACTGCAGCCCTTGCCGGGACACGGGTTTTCGGGACAGACTGGCGCCGGCACTATCCGCCTCGGCGGCTACGGCGCCTGGTTCGGGCGTATCGACTGAATTCAAGGAAGAACTGGAGGGTACCATGGCCGATGTCACGCTAAGGCAAGTGAAGAAATCATACGGCAATCTCAACATTCTGCACGGCGTCGACCTCGACATAAAGTCGGGCGAATTCATCGTCTTCGTCGGTCCGTCTGGTTGCGGCAAGTCGACCTTGCTGCGCTGCATCGCCGGGCTGGAGGAGATCACCTCGGGCGAGCTCAAGATAGACGGCGAAATCGTCAACGACGTGCCGCCGTCGAAGCGCGGCATCGCCATGGTGTTCCAGTCCTATGCGCTCTATCCGCACATGACCGTCTACGACAACATGGCGTTCTCGATGAAGATCGGCAAGGAAAGCAAGGCCGAGATCGACAAGCGGGTGCGCCAGGCGGCCGAGATCCTGCAGCTGACCAAATATCTCGACCGTCTGCCCAAGGCGATGTCGGGCGGCCAGCGCCAGCGCGTCGCTATCGGCCGCGCCATCGTGCGCAATCCCAAGGTCTTCCTGTTCGACGAGCCGCTGTCCAACCTCGACGCGGCGCTGCGCGTCGCTACCCGCATCGAGATCGCCAAGCTCAAGGAATCGATGCCGGCCACAACGATGATCTACGTCACCCACGACCAGGTCGAGGCGATGACGCTGGCCGACCGCATCGTGGTTCTGAAGGAAGGCCATATCGAACAGGTCGGCACGCCGATGGAGCTCTACAAGCGGCCCGGCAATCTGTTCGTCGCCCAGTTCATCGGCTCGCCGGCGATGAACATCCTGCCGGCAACGATCGACAAGACCGGCAACCCGACGCTCGTCAGCCATGTCGGCGGCCGCAAGGCAACGGTGCCGATCGCAACGCCTGCCTCGGCGAAAGGCGCTGCGGTGAGCTTCGGGGTGCGGCCGGAGGATCTGATGATTGCCACCGGCGCCGACTATTTGTTCGAAGGGACGGTCGATTATGTCGAGCAGCTCGGCGAGGTCCAACTCGTCTATGTCGACATCGGCCGCGCCGACCTGCCGCTGGTGACCAAGCTGCCGGGCAATGTCGAGGTCAAGCGCGGAGCGACGCTGCGGCTGACGGCGGACGCAGGCGACCTGCATATTTTCGACGCCGACGGGCGCTCTTTCGCGCTCCATGAAGCAGAAGCAAAGGCGGCTTGAAGCAGGCGTTTTTCCGCCATGCAAAGACAAGAGCGGCGGGCTTGGCCCGCCGCTCTTGTTTGGAATTCCAGTTCGGCTGTTAGAGCGGTTCATCGTTTTCACGGAAACGCCGAACCGCTCTATCTCTTTGTTTTGACGCAATTCCGGACGGAAAACCGTTTCACACTTTTCCTGGAATTGCTCTAGTTGTTACCGAAGAGGTTGCGGTCGGCGCCCTGAGGCGCGGACTTGGGCACATCGCCAGACGAATTCAGCAGTTTGTAGATCGGCGAATTGCTGTCACGTACCGAAAACGTCTGCGTCTTGTCGACGTTGACGGTCGACTGCTTGTTGATGTCGGTCCCGCCAACATTGTCGTTGCGGGCATAGGCGCTGCCGGCGGCAATCAAGAGAGCGGCGGCAGTAAGAACAATCTTTTTCATTTGGGTACTCCTGGATTTTCGAATCAAGCGGCGGGCTCACCCGCCGCTTTGATGCTGGGATCGGCTATTAGTTGTTGCCGAAGAGGTTGCGGTCGGCGCCCTGGACGACCGGCTGCTTTTCAGCATGGTCCGACGTCTTGACGGAAGCCGTGTACGAGCTATCGACGGAAGGCGCAGGCTGGTTGGCACCGTTGGAACCATAATTGTCGCTAGCGGCGAAAGCGCTGCCGGTGATGGCCAGAACGGCGGCGGCAGCAAGAACGATCTTTTTCATTTTAATACTCCTGAATTTCTCGGGTCCCAGGCGGCGGATAATGCCCGCCGCCCTGATGCTGGGATCGGCTGTTAGTTGTTGCCGAAGAGGTTACGGTCGGCGCCCTGGACAGGCTGCTCGTCAGCATGAGCCGGCTTCTGAATGGAAGCCGTGTACGAGCTGTCGACCGAAGCGGCAGGCTGGTTCGCACCCTTGGAACCAAAGTTGTCGCTGCCAGCGAAGGCGCTGCCGGTGATGGCCAAAACGGCGACGGCGGCAAGAGCGATCTTTTTCATTTTAGTACTCCAGTATCTCAGTTTTTCCGTCCGGCGAGCGGCGTGTCTTGGGAGGAATTCGCGTCGTCCGGACAGCCCCGATGTGGGAAAGCCAATGGCCAGTTTCCAATCACGAAGTTGTTTGGTGTGGACCAAGAATCTACACCTTGAAATTGTGCCAGAGATTCCCTCCGCCACAATTTTATTGCTAAATATCAAGTAGATAGCCCATAGCATCGGTCTGGCTGCAAGGTGGCTTGGAGAGGCAGCGTTCACAGCGTCCTGCACGCATTGTCAACAGAAACGAACCGTTCGGTTCGATTTTTTAAACCGATAAAAGTAGCAGCAGGGGTTGTTTGTCGAATCGTTAACCATTTCAGCCAAGCGCGACCTTGCCGTTCTACCTGTTTTCGGCCTGTTTATGCCGGGCAGCAAAGACTGCAACGGGCAAGCAGAACCGGGTCAGACCCCGTAGCGTTCGGTGCGGATGAGTGCCGCCGGGACGCCGGCATCGATCAGTGCCTCGGCGGCGGCCGTCACGAATGCGTTCGAGCCGCAGACGAAGGCCAGCTTCGGCGGCGCGGGCAGCCTCGTCATGGCTTGCACCATCATCGCGGCGTCGATCCGCCGCGCATAATCCGCCGGACGGCGGGCCGGCTCGCGCGTCAGCGTCAGCACCAGGTCGAAGCCATCCCGGCGCTCGGCGAGGTCGATCAACTCGTCGCGAAAGATCACCTCGTCCCAGACCCGCGCGGAAAACACCAGCGCGGCGGCGACCAGCGACTCCCGCATCGCCCGGTGACGGACCATTGACATCAGCGGCACCACGCCCGACCCGCCGCCGACGAGCAAGAGCGGTCCGCCATCGCTGTCGGACCAGACGAAATGGCCGCCGAGCGGCCCGCGCAATTCGACGTCGTCGCCCACCGCCGCGATCTCGTGAAAGAACGGCGAGACCTCGCCGTCCTCGAGTTTTTCAATCGCCAGCTCGATGGTCTCGCCGGTCTCCGGCGCCGAGGCGATGGAATAGGAGCGGCGCGCCTGATAGCCGTCAGGCGCTGTCAGCCTGACGTCGACATGCTGTCCGGCACGGTAAGCGAAGGGCCGCGATGGCTGTAGGAAAAAGCTGGTGACGCGCGGCGTGCGCTTTTGGATGCGGGTGATGGTGACTGTCTGCCAGGGCGACTGCGTCGCCGGTGCGTCGCTCATGGATCGTTCGTGTAGCGCTGTTCGCGCCACGGGTCGCCATAGATATGATAGCCTCGCAGCTCCCAGAAACCCGGCTCGTCACGCTCGGTGAACTGCAGCCCGTTCAGCCATTTGGCCGATTTCCAGAAATAGAGATGTGGAACGAGCAGCCGCGCCGGCCCGCCATGATCGGGGGTGATCGGCTTGCCCTCGTAAAGCAGTGCCACCATCGCCTTGCCGCCGGTGAGATCCTTCGTCGGCACGTTGGTGGAATAGCCGTCGAAACCCAGCGCCAGCGTGAAGGCGGTGGGCGGCTCGATGCCGGCGTCGGCAAGGATGTCATCGACCAGCACGCCCTGCCACGCGGTGTCGAACTTGGTCCATGCGGTCACGCAATGGATGTCGCGCGTCATCTTGGTCAAGGGCAGCGCATTGAACTCGGCCCAGTTCCACTTCTTGATCGGCCGCGGCCCGTGCTTAAGCGTGAACGACCAATCCTCGGTGCGCACATGCGGCGTCGGGCCGGCCGACAGGACCGGGAAACCTTGCTCGAGATACTGCCCCGGCGGGATACGTGCATTCGTATCCGTCGGGGGCTTTCGTCCGGAAGAGAAGCCTCGGGTAACCATCGAGAATATCCGTTTGCGCAAGGTCCAATCGACCCTTGTCAGTTTTCTCGAAGACGCGCCCGCGGGCAACCGAAATCTTGGCTCGGCCTGGCGGCAGTGCTCTACGTCGATTTTGGCAGCGCGGCGCGTGCCTCAGCCACTGGCAAAGGGCACGGCGACAAACATCTGGGCGTCGCCGCGCTCGACAAGCAGCAGCACCGATTTCTTGCCGGATTTGGCAGCCTGAGAAATCGCCTGGTTAGCCTGCCTGGCGCTCCTCACCGGATGCTGGTCGACGGCGACGATGATGTCGCCGGGCTGAATGCCGGAAGCCGATGCCGCCTTGTTCGGGTCGACGCGCTCGACCAGTGCGCCGTGCTGGTTGCCTGTCATGTTCATTGCCTGGCGCACATCCGGGGTGACGTCCATCAGGCCGAGACCGAGCGTCGGTGCGCGAAGGCCCTGCTCCGTCGACGGCTGACCCTGATCGCCGGCCACCGATCCCGTCGCCATATCGTCTTCGTTGCGCCCGATCTCGACGGAGATCTGCAGGCCCTTCCCCTTGCGCCAGACATTGAGCGCTTCCCTCGTGCCGGGCGCAATGTCGGCGACGGCGCGTGACAGGTCCCTTGGATCCTTTATGTCCTGGCCGGCGAAGCTGGTAATGACATCGCCTGTCTCGATGCCGGCCTTGGCGGCCGGCGATCCGTCGCTGACCTGCGCGACCAGCACGCCGGCGGGGTGATCGAGGCCGATGGCGCTCGCCATATCAGGCGTCACCGGCTGGATCTGGACGCCGAGATAGCCGTACTGGATGGAGCCGCCCTTCATCAGCTTGGCGACGACCTTTTGCGCCTGGTCCGAGGGGATGGCGAAGCCGACGCCGACGCTGCCGCCATTCGGCGAAAAGATCGCCGTGTTGATCCCGACGACATTGCCGTTCACATCCGTCAGCGGGCCGCCGGAATTGCCCCGGTTGATCGGTGCGTCGATCTGGATGAAGTCGTCAAACGGCCCGCTGTGCAGGTCGCGGCCGCGCGCCGAGACGATGCCGGCCGTGACGGTGGTGCCAAGGCCGAAAGGATTGCCGAAGGCGAGCACCTGATCGCCCGGCATGAGCTTGTCGGAATCGCCCCATTTGACGGTCGGCAAGGGCTTGCCGGCTTTGACCTCGAGCACGGCAAGATCGTTCTTGGCGTCATGGCCGATCAATTTGGCGGGAAGCTCGGTGCCGTCGTCGAGCGTCACCTTGATCGACTGGGCGCCGTCGACGACGTGATTGTTGGTGACGATGGTGCCGTTGGCGCCGACGATGAAGCCTGAGCCGAGGGCCTCGGTGCGCGGCGCCTGTTCCGGCGGCGTCTTGGGGGCGGGCTGTCCCTGGTCATCGAAGAAATGGCGGAAATAATCGTCGAAAGGCGAGGTTCCGCCAAAGGGAGAGCCATCGCTCGTGGTGTCCGGCTGTTGGGCTTTCATGACCGTCGTGATGGTCACCACTGCCGGTTTGTCGGCCGCCACGACCGGAGCGAACGAACCGCTGGGAGCGGTCATGCCGGTGACAGGTGGCGTCACTGTTGCCGCCAGGACATCATTCAGCCTGGGAGCGAGAGGCAGGGCGAAGGGGCTGACGATCAGCGCGGCGCCCAGCAAAGCGGCGACGCGATGTCTGCGAAGGGTCTGGATTGGTGACATGGCCGTTGTCCGGGCGAGAGATTGATCGGGCGCCGCAGCGTTCCGTCACCGGAGCGCTCTATCGGCGTGTCGGCCTTGCCTGTCTCGCCTGGCACGGCGGCCGACCGGATCGACAGCCCCGCATCTAGGGCGCCGATCATGGTTTCCAGATAATATTACGAAGATTTAATTTCCGGCTGGCAACCGCCTTGCGCGTTGGCGCCGAAAGCCGAAAATAAAAAACCCGCCTCGAGGGGCGGGTCGTTGGGGCAAATCAGCACCATACCCAAATTAGTAGCATAGCTGCCGGCACAAAGCAAGAACAAAATAGCTACCCAAGACAAATCGCCTCAGGTTTGTGCCGCCCCTCACCGCCCCTGCCGAGGCTTCCTATGCCGCTGTCCCGTCCGTTCGCCTGAGATACGCCGAGGCGATCTCGCGCATCCGCCTGCCGTCGAAGCTCGGTCCATGACCGCCATGGCCGATGCGGATCGGCAGCTCAAGCAGCCGCTGCATCGTGCGGCGATAGGCGGCACGATCCGAATCCGGCAGGTCGTCGATCAGCGTGGCGTCGTAGATGGCGTCGCCGGCGAAGAACAGGCCGTCGGCCTCGTCGAACAGCGCGATCGAATCAGGAGAGTGGCCGGGCAGATGCAGGACGCGGAATTGGCGGTCGCCGAGGTCGACCCTATCGCCCTCGTCCAGGGTCCTAGTCAGCGGCGCCGGCGGAATCCTGTAATCGGCGGCTTTCCAGCCCTCCGCCGGCAGCCTGGAGACAGCCCCTTCCAGATCATGGAACATGTAGGCGTAGGTCACTGCTTCATCCATGCTGCCGAACTGCGCGGCGCTGTGGCGCGGCCCTGCCCGCAACGGAAACTCGTGCAGCGAGCCGACATGATCGAGATGGATATGCGTGGCGACGGCGAGCAGCGGCTTGCCGGCCGGCGTGTCGATCTGCGGCGCCAGCGGGCAGATCCCCATGCCGGTGTCGACCAGCAGGTCGACGTCGCGGCCGCGCAAATGCCAGATATTGGCGCGCACGAATTCATGCACGAAGGGCTCGGTCAGCATGGTCGTCTCTGCGTCGACGATGGTTTTGCTGAACCAGTTGTCCATCAGATCAAGGCCGGCATCAGACGAACGGCTTGCCGACCTTGTATTTTTGCGGGACCAGCCGCTTCAGATAGGCCATCCCCGCATCGGACAGCCGGTTGACATCGGGCAGCATGAAATCATCCGGCATATGGCGCGTCTTGCCGGCGACGTTCTTCAGCGGCACCTTCTTCAGCACGGTTTTCTTGCCGTCATATTGCAGCGCCACCGAACCGCCGCCCTCGTCGGCGACCGTGACCGCGAAGGCGCCGGCGTCGAAGGCCTCCTGCGCGTCCACCGCGCTGATGGCGCCGACATAGCCGCGCGGCATGTAGCCGAGCGCATCGACGCGCGCCCGCTTGCCCGGCAATCCCTCGGCCAGCGCGCGCTCCAAGGCTGCCGGCAGGTCGCTGCCCGACAGCTTGACGTTGCCGTGCTGGTCGCGCTCCAGCCTTTCCGGCGGCACCAGGCTTTCGACCAGTGCCTTGCCGTCGGCGGTGCTGACGCCTTCGGAGACGGCAACGATGCAGCGCTTGTGGCGGTCGAGCGTGGCGCGCACGTCGTCGATGAAACCGGCCGCCGAGAACGGCCGCTCCGGCACGTAGACGAGATGCGGGCCGCTGTCCTGATCGAGCTGCCATGCCGCGGACGCGGCCGTCAGGAAACCGGCGTGCCGCCCCATGACGATGCCGACATAAATGCCCGGCAAAGCGCGGAAATCGAGATCGACCGAAAGAAACGCGCCGGCGACGAACTCGGCCGCCGACATGAAGCCGGGCGTATGGTCGTTCTCCTCGAGATCGTTGTCGATGGTTTTTGGCGCATGCACGAAGGCCATCTTGCCGCCGGCGGCGTCGGTCAGGATCTGCTGCGTGCCCGAGGTGTCGTTGCCGCCGATATAGATGAAGGCGTCGGCACCGGCTTTCTTCAAGCCGTTGAGGACGAGGTCGCAATAGGCGGCATCCGGCTTGTCGCGCGTCGAACCAAGCGCGGCGCTCGGCGTCGCCGCGATCAGCCGCAAACGGTCCTCGGGGATGGCGGAAAGATCGACGTAATTGCCGTCACGAATGCCGCGCACGCCGTGGATGGAACCAAGGACCTTGGCGCCGGGATGCCGCTTGCGGATTTCGAGCGCAGCGCCCACCACCGTTTGGTTGATGACGGCGGTCGGGCCGCCGCCTTGCGCGATCACAAAAGTTCCGGCCATTGTTCACGTCTCCCGGGCGATGAAAATCGCAGGCACATTCGCCTGTCTTGTGGCATCGCGCAACGGCAGAGGCAGTGGGTCAGTTTGAAATCGCGCCACTCTTCGCTTGCAGCGCGATAGGATCCGTTTCGATGAGCCGAAGTGACCTGACCATACTCGCCGTCTGCGCCTTGTATTTGAGAAAGTGCGGCGTGGTCAGGTGGGCCTCATAGGCCGCCCGATCGGCGTAGCATTCGATCACGCGCACCTTTTCAGGCGTGCCTTTTACTGCCACCGCATGAAGGAAAAGCACGCCCGGCTCGACGCGTACAGAAGCCTCAATCTCTTCAGCAAGCAGGGCCCTGTAGCTGCCGATCTGCTTAGGATCGATTTCCAGTTCAGCTATCCTGACAAGCGGCATCAATTGCTTTCTTGCTTCTTGCAAGGGACCACGCATGGTCGGCTTCTCCGCTTCGCTCGCCTCGATCAGCGCAACGATGTCGCGATCTCCCAAAACTTGTCAGTCACACGAGCGGACATGGCTGGGCAAGGCGAAGCGTCGCATGAATTCGCACAAAATTGTAGTACATGGGTGTGCAGTGCTAGCCGGCAGAGTAATCGCTCGAGCCTTGGCCGCCGGTCAGACGACGACCACCGGATTCTTCTTGGAGACGCGGCTGTAGAGATCGATGATGTCCTGGTTGATCAGGCGCACGCAGCCCGACGACATCGCCTGGCCGATGCTCCACCATTCGGGCGAGCCGTGGATGCGATAGCCGGTGTCGCTGCCGTTCTGATAGATGTAGAGGGCGCGCGCGCCGAGCGGATTGTCGAGGCCGCCCGGCTTTCCGCTCTGCCATTTCACCAGCTCCGGCTTGCGGACGATCATCTCGGGCGGTGGGGTCCAGACCGGCCATTCCTTGCCGTACTGGATGTTGGCGCGGCCGGACCAGCGGAACCCGTCCTTGCCGATGCCGACGCCGTAACGGATCGCTTCGCCGCCGGGCTGCACCAGATAGAGCAGCCGCTCTTGCGAATGCACGACGATCGTGCCGGGTTGCTCGCCGGTCGGATCGACGACAATCTGGCGGCGGAATTCCGGCTTGACCTTGAGATAGGGCACTTCCGGCACATTGAAGCCACCGTCGGTGAGCGAAGCGTACATCACGTCGGGGCTGGTGATGTTCTTGTCGACGCTGATACTCGGGCGGATGGGCCGGATCGAGCCGGTGGTGACGTCGTCGAGCTGGAGCGACGGCAGATCCAGCGTCTGGCTGCAGCCGGCGACGCCGAGCAGCGCCAGCGCACCGGCGCCGGACAGCACCGTGCGACGGGAAAGCTGTATCTCGGTTTCGATTGCGTCGCCAGTGTGCGGCAGCGACAGACCGTGCGGCAACTCACGCATTTACCCAAACCCTACGCTATCGGCGGGAAACACGGTCCGGCCAGATAGCAGGCATTTTCACCAATCATGGTTGAAAAAGCGTGAAGGCCAGCCATCTGCCGTTAACGAGGGGCTTTTTCGGTTTTTGCCTCTTTACATCTTCGCGAGGCCAAGGATTTATCCTCTTCTTTGAGCTCAAGGAGAAGAAAATGTCCTTCGAAAACTGGGCCGCCTTTGCCGCCGCCTCGGCAGTCCTTCTGGTCATTCCGGGCCCGACCATCCTGCTGGTGGTGTCCTATGCGCTCGGCCAGGGCTGGCGCACGGCGCTGCCGATGGCAGTCGGCGTGGCGCTCGGCGACTTCACCGCGATGACACTGTCGATGCTGGGCATCGGCGC
Source organism: Mesorhizobium sp. M0923 (assembly GCF_040319365.1). Lineage (NCBI taxonomy): Bacteria > Pseudomonadati > Pseudomonadota > Alphaproteobacteria > Hyphomicrobiales > Phyllobacteriaceae > Mesorhizobium > Mesorhizobium sp. M0923. Next base: position 95,663 of record NZ_JAMYNW010000019.1, read on the forward strand.
GCTGCTGGCGGCGTCGGCCACCGTATTCACCGTGCTGAAGGTGATCGGCGCCGGCTATCTGATCTATCTCGGCATAAAGCTATTTCGCGCCGGCGGCGCGCTCCGGGCCGAACCGCGCACCGATGCGGTGTCATCGGCCAAGATGACGGCGCATGCCTGGCTGGTTACCGCGCTCAATCCGAAAAGCATCACCTTTTTCGTCGCCTTCCTGCCGCAGTTCCTCGACCGGCATGCGGATTTCTGGACACAGATGCTGATCTTCGAGACGACCTTCCTGGCGCTCGCCTTCGCCAACGCCTTCGGTTATGCGCTGATCGCCGCAAGGGCGCGCAACGTCGTGCGCAATCCAAAGGCGATCCGCATCTTCAACCGCACCGGCGGCACGCTGCTGGTCGGCGCCGGCATCGCGACAGTGGCGATGCGATCGGGCAACTGAGGACAAGCCATGGCGGTCAGGGATGCATTTGGCCTAGCGCTGTCTGGCGCGACGGAGGCCGGGTTCTCGTCCTACAGCCGGGCTGTGCGCGAATTGCAGTGCTTCATCGGCGATCCTGTCGGTTCCGTTGACCGGGCAATCGCCGAAAATCCCGGCTTCGTCATGGCGCATGTATTCAAGGGTTATCTGTTTGGCCTCGCCACCGAGCGAGAGGCGACGGCGGTGGCCAAGGCATGTCACGAGGCAGCGCTGCCGCTTGCCGCGACGACGCGCGAGCAGGCGCATGTCGCCGCCCTTGGCCACCTTGCGGAGGGCCGCTGGCACGCCGCCGCCCGCATGCTGGAGGATATCGCCATCGAGTTTCCGCTCGATGCGCTGGCTCTGCAGACCGGCCACCAGATCGACTTCTTCACCGGCAATGCCCGCATGCTGCGCGACCGCATCGGCCGCGCGCTGCCATCCTGGCAGAGCGGCATGCCTGGCTACCACGCCATACTCGGCATGCAGGCCTTTGGACTGGAGGAAATGGGCGACTATGCGCGCGCCGAAAGGCTTGGCCGCATGGCTGTCGATCTCGAGCCGCGCGACGGCTGGGCCCAGCATGCCGTCGCCCATGTCATGGAGATGCAGAGCCGGCAGAAGGACGGCATTCTGTGGATGCGCGCCAATCCCGAAGCGTGGACGCGGGAGAGCTTCCTGCAGGTGCACAATTGGTGGCATCTGGCGCTGTTCCACTACGACCTCGGCGAGACCGACGAGGTGCTGACGCTCTACGACGGGCCGATCTATGGCGAACGCTCGACGCTGGCGCTCAACATGGTCGATGCCTCGGCGATCCTGTGGCGGCTGCATCTCGGCGGCGTCGATGTCGGCGACCGCTGGACGGCGCTGGCCGCCAACTGGTTGCCCAAGGCCAGCGCCGGCAACTATGCCTTCAACGACGCCCACGCGATGATGGCGTTTGTCGGCGCCGGCCTCGAAGCGCCGGCCCGCGGCTTGCTCGAGGCGCAGCGCGAGGCGATGCAGGGCAAAGACGACAACGCTGGTTTCACCAGGGATGTCGGCCATCCCCTGACGCTCGCCATCAAGGCATTCGGCGACGGTAATTATGCCGAGACGATACGCCTGATCCGGCCGATCCGGGCGATCGCCCATCGCTTCGGCGGCAGCCACGCCCAACGCGACGTCATCGACCTGACGCTGATCGAAGCGGCATTGCGTTCCGGTGATGGCGCGCTGGCGCGGGCGCTTGCGGCGGAACGTGCACTGGCACGGCCGGACAGCCCGTTGTCGGCACTGTTTTCACGGCGTGCAACCGCTCTCGCGGCGAATTGACCAAGGCCACATCTTGCCTTAAAAACTGCCCCGACCAGATTTTTTCGAGCGTCGAAAAAATCTTCGCGTGTTGACCGGGGTGCGTTTCCGGCGGCACGATTGCCGGGATATCTTCGCCGCCTCTGTCGCAGGCAGAGGCGGGGAGCAAGAAAGACCGTCGCCGCCAGGCCTGACGGACATGGGAGGAAACATGTATCTCGGCCTCGATCTCGGCACGTCGGGCGTCAAGGCGCTGCTGATCGATGCAAGGCAGAGCATCGTCGGTTCCGGCCATGCGCCGCTCGACGTGTCGCGCCCGCATCCCGGCTGGTCCGAGCAGAACCCGGCTGAGTGGATCCGCGCCTGCGAAGCGGCGATCGCCGAGCTGCGATCCGCGCATGCGAAGGAGCTCGCGGCGGTCAAAGGCATCGGCCTTTCCGGCCATATGCATGGCGCCACCCTGCTCGACGCCGCCGACCAGGTGCTGCGCCCCTGCATCCTGTGGAACGACACACGCAGCCACGCCGAGGCGGCCGCACTCGACGCCGACCCGCGCTTTCGCAAGCTGACCGGCAACATCGTCTTTCCCGGCTTCACCGCGCCAAAGCTCGCCTGGGTGAAAAACAACGAACCGGCTGTTTTCGCCAAGGTGGCAAAGGTCCTGCTGCCGAAGGACTTTTTGCGGCTCTGGCTCGCCGGCGAGCATATTTCGGAAATGTCGGATTCGGCTGGCACGTCGTGGCTCGACGTCGGCAGACGAGCCTGGTCCGCCGAACTGCTCGCCGCCACGTCGCTCGACGAAAGGCAGATGCCGTCATTGGTCGAAGGCACGGCAAAGGCCGGTGCCTTGCGCAGCGAACTGGCTGCGAAATGGGGCATGCAGGCGGGCATCCCGATCGCCGGCGGCGCCGGCGACAACGCGGCCTCGGCCTGCGGCATGGGCACGGTCGGTGCCGGCCAGGCTTTCGTCTCGCTCGGCACGTCAGGCGTGCTTTTTACCGCCAATGCGTCCTATCTGCCCAACCCGGAAAGCGCCGTGCATACATTCTGCCATGCCCTGCCCGGCACCTGGCATCAGATGGGCGTCATCCTGTCGGCAACCGATTCGCTCAACTGGCTATCGGCAATCGCGGGCAAAGGTGCTGGCGAGTTGACCGCCGAACTCGGCGATGCGCTGCAGGCGCCGACCGGTGTCTCCTTCCTGCCCTATCTCTCAGGCGAACGGACGCCGCACAATGATTCCGCCATTCGCGGCGCGTTTACGGGGCTTGCACACGAATCCGGCCGCGCGGCGCTGACCCAGGCCGTGCTCGAAGGCGTCGCTTTCGCTTTCCGCGACAGCCTGGAAGCTCTGGCCAAGGCCGGCACGACGCTGACCCGGGTGACGGCGATCGGCGGCGGCTCGCGTTCGCGCTACTGGTTGAAGGCCATCGCCACCGCGCTTGGCCTGCCCATCGATATTCCCGCCGAGGGCGATTTCGGCGCCGCGTTCGGTGCGGCCCGGCTTGGCCTGATCGCGGCGACCGCTGCCGATCCGCGCGCCGTGTGCACGGCGCCGGCGACGGACGCCACGGTCGAGCCGGTCGCCGCCCTCGGCGACGCCTATGCGCAGGCCTATCAGCGCTACCGCCAGCTTTACCCGGCGATCAGGGCTGTAACCGCGTGAGCTGGCGCTTACCCCCCTCTGGCCTGCCCTCTTTGCCACCACTTGGCATCTCCCCCTCAAGGGGGGAGATCGGCAGCGTCGACGGCTATGCCAGTCTTGCAAGATCGGTGATTGGCGAAGGCGGAAAGGCCAGCCAATCTCCCCCCTTGAGGGGGAGATGCCCGGTAGGGCAGAGGGGGGTGCTTGGCCCCCACTTTGCCGAGATTTCCTCACTGCGCCGGCACCTTGTCGAGAAAGCCGGTGACGCTTTTCAGCCGGCCATTTTCGATGATGCCGATATCGGTGCCTTCGATGACGGGCTCGGTGCCGTCCGGCCCAAGGTTCCACGAAAAGCGGATGGCGTCAGCGAAGCCGTCCGGCTCGCCTTTCAGCGAGAACCTGAAGCCGGCAAAGCGCTGCTGCACGCCTTCGATCAGCGCGGCGATGCCGTCATGGCCGTCGCCCTGCATGATCGGATCGCGGTAGCCGACATCCTCGGTGAAGGTCGTCTTGAGCAAGGCTTTCCTGCGCGCGGCGTCACTCTCGTTCCAGGCGGCGATGTAGTTTTCGGCAATGGTGTTGAGGTCGGTCATGGTCTGTCTCCTTCGTTGGATGCTCTTGACATGAGCCTTTTCGACCAACGCCAGCGCGAAACCAATTACGCTTGAGGTAATCAGGCCGAACCATGCGAGAGGAAAAGAACATGACCAGCGGTTTTTTCGGCGACATCCAACAGATCAAATATGAGGGACCGGATTCGACCAATCCGCTGGCCTACCGGTTCTACAATCCCGACGAGATCGTCGCCGGCAAGCGGCTGGAAGACCATCTGCGCTTTGCCGTCGCCTACTGGCATTCCTTTGCCTGGCCAGGCGGCGATCCGTTCGGCGGCCAGACGTTTGACCGGCCGTGGTTCCCCAAGGCCGGCGGTACCGACACGATGGAGCTGGCCAAGCTCAAGGCCGACGTCGCCTTCGAGATGTTTTCGCTGCTGGGCGCGCCTTATTTCTGCTTCCACGATGCCGATGTGCGGCCGGAGGGCCGGGACTTTTCCGAAAGTGCGGCGCGGCTCGACGAGATCGCCGATTATTTCTCGGGAAAGATGAAGCAGACTGGCGTCAAGCTGTTGTGGGGCACGGCCAACCTGTTCTCCAACCGCCGCTTCATGTCGGGCGCCGCCACCAATCCCGATCCGGACGTCTTTGCCTATTCGGCCGCGACGGTGAAACACTGCATCGACATCACCAAGCGGCTGAACGGCGAGAACTACGTGCTGTGGGGCGGCCGCGAGGGCTATGAGACGCTGCTCAACACCGACCTTGCCCGCGAGCAGGAACAGGCCGGCCGCTTTCTCAATCTGGTCGTCGACTACAAGCACAGGATCGGCTTCGAAGGCACCATCCTGATCGAGCCGAAGCCTCAGGAACCGACCAAGCACCAGTATGATTACGACGTCGCCACCGTCTATGGCTTCCTCAAGCGTTTCGGACTGGAGAACGAGGTCAAGCTCAACATCGAGCAAGGCCACGCCATCCTGGCCGGCCATTCGTTCGAGCATGAACTGGCGCTGGCCAATGCGCTCGGCATTTTCGGCTCGATCGACATGAACCGCAACGACTACCAATCGGGCTGGGACACCGACCAGTTCCCAAACAATGTACCGGAGATGGCGCTCGCCTATTATCACGTACTGCAGGCGGGCGGCTTCAAGACCGGCGGCACCAATTTCGACGCCAAGCTCAGGCGCCAGTCGCTCGATCCGCAGGATCTGCTGATCGGTCATATCGGCGGCATGGATTGCTGCGCTCGAGGCCTCAAGGCAGCGGCACGCATGGTCGAGGACAAGGCGCTGTCGGCGCCGCTCGCCGAGCGCTATGCCGGCTGGGATTCGGCCGAGGCCAAGGCGATGCTTGCCGGCAAGCGCACGCTGGAGGAAATTGCTGATCGCGTCGTCAAGGAGAAGATCGAGCCGCAGCCCCGATCCGGCCGCCAGGAACTGCTCGAGAACATCGTCAACCGGTACGTCTGAGGCGTACCGATTCGCGGCCGCATTGTTCAGCGGCCGCCGGCTGACGACTTTCCGCGGGGCCGAAACCGACAAGGTTTGCCCCCTTGCGAAACTTTCGGTCTGCTTGCTGACCGGGCCTGGCATTTGCCCTAGCCGTGATCGAGGCCTCTCAAATAGGCGCAGAACATGTCGGCCATGGCGTCGGCGTAGGCTTCAATCTCCGTGGCGGTTCGAGGCGCCTCCGAGAACTGCTTCCCCACCGTGCTCAGCGTCGTCATGACGAGGTCGCCGGCCAATTCGCGGGTCACTTGCGCGGCGTTGGGCAACGCCTCCTGCATGAAGAGCTGGATGGTGCGGTCTCCGGACGCCCTTGCCGCCCGCGCCTCAGGCGCGTCGCGGTAAAGCGGTGCGGCGTCGTCGAGCGCCACACGCACCGCGGCCTCGTCACACTCCGAGCGGAGGAAGGCGTGGACCAGGCCGCGCAGCCTTTCAAGCGGCGGTTTCCTGATATCCTCGAGGATGTCGCGCAGCAAATCGGTCGTCTGCCGCCATTCGTCACTCTGGAGCCGGAACAGGATCGCCGCCTTGTTCGGAAAATACTGATACAGCGATCCGACGCTGACACCGGCCTTCTCGGCCACCCGCGCCGTGGTGAAGCGCTGCGCGCCTTCCCTCGCCAAAACCTGAACAGCAGCCTCCAAAATCGCAGCAACGAGCTCCGCCGAGCGGGCCTGCTTGGGCTGTTTTCGCGAGGAAATCCGCGGACTTCGGTGATCGCTCATTGAGAGGCGCGCCAATGCGATTATTGAATGCGAATGATTAGTCGTATTTTGAATGCCGCACAAGAACGCATTCAATTTTGACTGGAGACCAATATGACCACACTGACGACAACGCCGCTGGCGCCCCTGCTGGACCGCCTGTTCGAGGAAGCCGCTGCGGCAACGAGCCCTGCCGTGGCGGAGCTCTCCGCCGAGGAGCGGAGCCGCTTCATTCGGAGCAAGACCGAATACCTCGATTTCTACGGGCGGCTAAAGGATCTCTGGCTTCCCGTTTCGCGAGAGACCGGCACGCTGCTCTACATGCTGGCACGGAGCAGCGGCGCCCGGACGATCGTCGAATTTGGAACCTCGTTCGGCATCTCGACCCTGCACCTTGCCGCAGCCTTGCGGGACAATGGCGGCGGCCGCCTGATCACCAGCGAGTTCGAGCCATCCAAGGTGGCGCGCGCCAGGAGCAACCTCACAGCAGGCGGTCTCATCGACATGGTGGAAATCCGAGAGGGAGACGCGCTGCAAACATTAAGCGTCGATCTTCCCGAAACGGTCGACCTGCTGCTGCTCGATGGCGCCAAAGCGCTCTATCCCGAGGTCTTGACCCTAGTTGAAAGTCGCCTCAGGCCGGGCGCCTTGGTCGTTGCCGACAATGCCGATCTTTGCCCCGAATACCTCTCGCGGGTGCGCTCGACCGGAAGCGGCTACATGTCCACGCCGTTCGGCGAGGATGTCGAACTGTCCATGCGGCTCGGCTGACGCACCGCCTGATCTGTCGGAAAGATCGTGCCCAAGATGGGCGGCGGCGGACAAAACTTTGCCCGGCATCGCCCATCAATCGCCTCGCTCTTGCCTTCAAACAGCCGTCACGGAGTTCCTATAGTGTGGTTCGTGGCGGGAATCAGAAAGAAGGAGGCGAAACGATATGCAGCACGAACGCGAAATCGACGCCCTGCTCTCATCTGGCGAGGCCGGATCGATCATCGACCGGCTGATGGCGCTGCCGCACCCCAAGCATGGTGCGCTGAGTGCAAACGAATGGGATCGCGCGGTCGCCAGCCGCTTCGAGACCCATCTGGCGAGACAGATGCGCTCGCAGATCGACGGCAACAGCGTCCGCCAAGACGCTGCCTGATCCACCTTTGTCTGTGCATGTCGTTATCCCAAAACCGCTACGCACTTTTGGGCGACATGCATTATCCTCGACGCAGCCTGACCGGCGCTTCGCCGAACGCTCTTGAAAACGCTCTGGAAAATGCCGCGGCGGACGAAAACCCCGTTCGCCCGGCAATGTCCGCCATGGCGATGCGCGTATCGACCACCAGCCGGCGCGCGGCGCCGAGGCGCAGCCTGAGATAATAGGCGCCCGGCGTTTCGCCGATCGACTTGCGAAAGATACTTTCCAGCGTCCGCGCCGTCACCCCGGCGCGCTTGGCCACGGCGGCGACAGTCAGGGGCTGGTCGACATGCGCTTCCATCAGCCGGATGGCTTGCGCCAGCCTGGGATCGTAGCCGTCAAGACGGCCGAGCGAGACCAGCGGCTGCGCGTCCGTCGCGGCGCGCGCCTGGTCGTAGATGAAGACGCTCGCGACATCGAGCGCCACGGCCATGCCGAGCCGCGTGCGGATCAGATGCAGCATCAGGTCGAAGGTCGGCGAGGCGCCGCCAGAGGTGAATACGGGACCGTCGATGACGTAGCGGTCGGGGCGCACGTCGACGCCGGGAAAGGCCGAAGAAAAATCCTCCATATCCTCCCAGTGGGTGGTGGCGCTGCGCCCCTCCAGCAAGCCCGCGCGCGCCACCAGCCAGGTGCCGGCCTCGACGCCGCCGCAGGCGCGTGCCGCGCGCGCCGCCCGGCGCAGTCCGGAAAGCAAGGCTGAAGTGGCGTAGTTCTGCGTGCCGAAGCCGGCGACGACGACCAGCATGTCGGTTGTGTCAGCCGCATCGAAGCGGCCGCTGACCGCCACCGGCAGGCCGCATGTGGTGACCGGCGCCTCGCCTGTGACCGAGACCAGCCTGAAATCGAACAGCGTCTCGCCGGCAATACGGTTGGCGGCGCGCAACGGGTCGACGGCCGACGCGACGCACATGATCGACGAGCCGGAGAATACCAGCAGCGTCACCTTGAGCGGCAGACGTTCGGCACGAAAGATCGTCGGTTTTTCGGTTTTGGTCACATGATCTTCGTAAAACGCAAAACAGTTTCCGGCAAGTCAGGCATTCTTGCCCTACGTTCTATTGGGAGAGAGTCCGATGCCGTTAGCGATGAACCGTGAGGTCTTCATTACCTGTGCCGTGACCGGGTCCGGCAGTTCGCAGGACCGCAGCCCGCACGTGCCGCGCTCGCCCAAGCAGATCGCCGATTCGGCCATTGAGGCGGCAAAGGCAGGGGCTGCGATCGTGCACTGCCATGTGCGCGATCCCGAGACCGGCAAGCCTAGGCGCGACGTGCACCTCTACCGCGAGGTGACCGAGCGCATCCGCGCGGCTGACGTCGACGTGGTTTTGAACCTGACCGCCGGCATGGGCGGCGACATGGTGTTCGGCCCACCGGAAAAGCCGCTGCCGCTGAACGAAAAAGGCACGGATATGGGCGGTGCGACCAACCGCGTGGAACATGTTCGCCAGTGCTTGCCGGAAATCTGTACGCTCGACTGCGGCACCATGAATTTCGCCGAAGCCGACTATGTCATGACCAACACGCCCGGCATGCTGCGCGCCATGGGCGGCATGATGACGACGCTCGGCGTCAAGCCGGAGATCGAGGCCTTCGACACCGGGCATCTGTGGTTTGCCAAGCAATTGGTCGAGGAACAAGTGCTGAAGCCGGACGCGCTGGTGCAATTGTGCATGGGTGTGCCGTGGGGGGCGCCGGACGACCTCAACACCTTCATGGCCATGGTCAACAATGTACCGTCGACCTGGAACTGGTCGGCGTTCGCCATTGGCCGAAACCAGATGGCCTATGTCGCTGCCGCGGTGCTGGCCGGCGGCAATGTCCGTGTCGGGCTGGAGGATAATCTCTGGCTCGATAAGGGGGTGCTGGCGACCAATGCGCAGCTGGTCGAGCGGGCGGTCAGTATCGTGTCGAATATGGGCGCCAGGGTCATCGGCCCGGATGAGGTGCGAAAGAAGCTGAACCTGACGAAGCGCGCACCGCTTTGAGCAAGGGCGGGAAGAACCCGGTTGGGAGGAGCCGCCGATGAAGACCGTGAAGTTCACCGCCATGAAGGACGGCGACCGCGAGGATTATGCCTTCCTCACCGAGCATGAGATCGACCATGCGGCAAAGACCGGCGAGCGTCTGCTCGACGCGCTTGTCCAGCTCGACGAAGGGCTGTCGGGCTACAAGATCACCCGGCTCGGCCATTCGCTGCAGGCGGCGACGCGGGCCTGGCGCGACGGCGCCGACACCGACTGGATTGCCTGCGCCTTGCTGCACGACATCGGCGACATCTACGCGCCCTATAATCACGACGAGTATGCGGCGTCGATCCTGAAGCCCTTTGTACGCGAGCAATGCACCTGGGTGGTGGAAAAGCACGGCGACTTCCAGCGCCTCTATTACGCACATCACCTCGGCGGCAACCCGCACGCCCGCGACCGTTTCGCCGGGCACATCTACTTCGACGATTGCGATGAGTTTTGCGAGCGCTGGGACCAGTCGAGCTTCGACCCGGATTACGAGACATTGCCGATCGATTTCTTCCGGCCCTTCGTGCTCGAAGTGTTCGCGCGCAAGGCCTATGACGCGTCCGTGATCCGTGCCGGCGAGCGTGTCGCCCTCACCGACCCCGCAACAGCCAGCACAAGAACCGGAGCCTCCGCATGAGCATCATCAACAAGGCGGCAGCCATCGGCGGCGGCGTCATCGGCGCCGGCTGGGTCGCGCGGCTGCTGCTCAACGGAATCGACGTGTCGATCTTCGATCCCGACCCCGAGGCGTCACGCAAGGTCGGCGAGGTGATGAAGGGAGCGCGACGCGCCTACAAGCAGATGCTGCCCGGCGGCCTGCCGAAAGCGGGCAAGCTCACTTTCGCCAAGACGATCGCCGAGGCGGTCGCCGATGCCGACTTCATCCAGGAAAGCGTGCCGGAGCGGCTCGACCTCAAGCACCGCGTGCTGGCCGAGATCGACCTTTATGCGCCGGCCAACGCCATTGTCGGCTCCTCCACCTCCGGCATCAAGCCGACCGACATGCAGGTGGCGATGAAGAAACATCCGGAGCGGTTGGTGGTCGGCCATCCGTTCAACCCCGTCTATCTCTTGCCACTGGTCGAAATCGTCGGCGGCGAACAGACCTTTCCCGAGGCGATCGAAGTCGCCAAGGAGATGTATGCCTCGATCGGCATGAAGCCGGTGGTGATCCGCAAGGAGATCGAAGCCTTTGTCGGCGACCGCCTGCTCGAAGCGGCCTGGCGCGAGGCGCTGTGGCTGGTCAAGGACGGCATCTGCACGGTCGAGGAGCTTGACGACATCATGCGCTATGGCTTCGGCCTGCGCTGGGCGCAGATGGGCATGTTCCAGGTCTATCGTGTCGCCGGCGGCGAGGCCGGCATGCGCCACTTCATGGCGCAGTTCGGCCCGTGCCTGAAATGGCCATGGACCAAGCTGATGGATGTGCCGGAGTTCAACGACGAATTGGTCGAGCTGATCGCGACCCAGTCGGACGACCAGGCGCACGGTCTGTCGATCCGCGAACTCGAAAAGATCCGCGACGACAATCTGGTCGCGATCATGGAGGCACTGTCGAAGCAGAACAAAGGCAAAGGCTGGGGCGCCGGCGCCCTGCATAAGGACTATACCAGGCAGCTGGCCAAGCTTGCGGCGAAGAAGCCCACCGCCTCCAAGGCTGCCGAGAAGGCCAAGGCTGAAAAGCCGAAGAAAAAGAAGAAAGGCTGAGACCATGGATTTTGGTCTTTCGGAGGAACAGAAGCTCATCGTCGAGACGACGCGGGCCTTCGTCGAGAACGAGCTTTACCCGCATGAGCGCGAAGTGGAGCGCACCGGCGTGCTGCGCCGTGAGCTGATCGAGGAGATCAAGGCCAAGGCGATCGAAGCTGGTCTCTATGCCGCCAACATGCCGGCCGATGTCGGCGGCGCCGGGCTCGATACGGTGACCTGGCTGCTCTATGAAAAGGAGCTCGGCCGCGCCAATTACGCGCTGCACTGGACCTGCGTGGCGCGGCCTTCCAACATCCTCCTTGCCGGCACGCCGGAGCAGCGCGAGAAGTATCTGTTCCCGTGCATTCGCGGCGAAAAATGGGATTGCCTGGCAATGACCGAGCCGGGCGCCGGCTCCGATTTGCGCGGCATGAATGCAACCGCCGTGCAGGACGGCGACGACTGGGTGCTGAACGGCACCAAGCATTTCATAAGCCACGCCGACCTCGCCGATTTCGCCATCGTCTTCATGGCCTCGGGTGAAGAGGATTCTGCGCGCGGCAAGCGTAAGAAGATCACCGCCTTCTTCGTCGACAAGGGCACCAAGGGCTTTACCGTGCGCGACGGCTACCGCAACGTCTCGCATCGCGGCTACACCAATGCCATCCTCGAATTCGACGATTGCCGTCTGCCGGCCACTCAGGTTCTGGGCGAGGTGCACAAGGGCTTCGACGTCGCCAATTCATGGCTTGGCGCGACGCGCCTGCAGGTCGGCGCCACCTGCCTCGGCCGCGCCGAACGGGCGCTTGGCCACGCCATCGAATACGCCGCGCAGCGCCAGCAATTCGGCCAGCCGATCGGCAAGTTCCAGGGCGTGTCGTTCAAGCTCGCCGACATGGCGACCGAGCTGAAGGCCGCCGACCTGATGGTGTTCGAAGCCGGCTGGAAGTACGATCAGGGCACCGTTACCGACCAGGACATGGCCATGGCCAAGCTGAAGGCCACCGAGATGCTCGCCTTCGTCGCCGACGAGGCGATCCAGATCCATGGCGGCATGGGGCTGATGGACGATCTGCCGCTGGAACGCATCTGGCGCGACGCCCGCGTCGAGCGCATCTGGGAAGGCACCTCGGAAATCCAGCGCCACATCATCTCGCGGGCGCTGCTGCGCCCGTTCGGGGGCTAGAGCATGATCCCAAAAAGTGGAATCCGGTTTTTGGAAAAGATCATGCTCAAACGAAAAGATGACGATGCACAAACTTGAGCGGCTTTTGCGCCCACGAACGATCGCAGTCTTCGGTGGCGTGCAGGCTGCTGCCGTCGTCGCGCAGTCGATCAAGATGGGCTTTGCCGGCGAGATCTGGCCCGTGCATCCGAGCAAGGACGAGGTCGCCGGCCGCAAGGCGTATCGCTCGGTGGCCGAATTGCCCGGTGCGCCGGATGCCGCTTTCATCGGCGTCAACCGGCACTTGACCATCGAAGTGGTCAAGGCGCTGGCCGAGCGCGGCGCCGGCGGTGCGGTCTGCTTCGCCGCCGGCTTCCTCGAAACCGAGGCCTATGACGAGGACGGCGAGCGGCTGCAGGCCGAGCTGGTCGCGGCGGCGGGTCCCATGCCGATCATCGGGCCGAACTGCTATGGGCTGATCAATTACGCCGACGGCGCGCTTTTGTGGCCCGACCAGCATGGCGGCATCAGGCTGCCTGAAGGCGGTCGCGGCGTTGCCATCATCACCCAGTCGTCGAACATCGCCATCAACATGACGATGCAGAAGCGCGGCCTGCCGATCGCCTTTCTGATGACCGCCGGCAACCAGGCGCAGACCGGGCTTTCCGAAATGGCGCTCGGCCTGATCGAGGACGACCGCGTCACCGCGCTCGGCCTGCATATCGAGGCCTTCGACTCGGTAGCCGGCTTCGAAAGGCTGGCGGCACGGGCACGAGAGCTGAAGAAGCCTGTTATCGCCATGAAGGTCGGCCGCTCCGAGCAGGCGCGGCAGGCGACCGTCTCGCATACCGCGTCGCTGGCCGGCTCGGACGCAGCGTCCGGCGCGTTCCTGAAGCGGCTCGGCATCGCCCGCATCGATTCGATCCCGGCCTTCATCGAGGCGCTGAAGCTGCTGCACGTCACCGGTCCCCTGCCCGGCTACCGGCTGTCGTCGATGAGCTGTTCGGGCGGCGAGGCGTCCGTCATGGCCGACAGCGCCGAAGGCCGCTGGGTGACCTTTCCGCCTCTCACCGCCGAGCATCGCATTCAGGTCAAATCGACGCTCGGCCCGCTGGTCGCGGTGGCCAACCCGCTCGACTACCATACCTTCATCTGGAACAACGAGCCGGCGATGACCGCCACCTTCACCGCCATGGTGTCTGGCGGCTTCGACCTCAACATGCTGGTGCTCGACTTTCCGCGCCCCGACCGCTGCTCCGACACCGACTGGTGGGCGACGCTGCGCGCCTTCGAAGCGGCGCTGAAGACCAACAGCGCGCAAGGCGCGATCGTCTCCTCGCTGCCGGAGAACCTGCCCGAGGAATACACTGCAGGGCTGATGGCGCGGGGCATGGTGCCGCTGTTCGGCATTTCCGAGGCCATGGACGCCGCCCAGGCGGCAGCCTTCATCGGCTGGGCGTGGCGCGAGCCGCTGGCGCAGCCGATCGACACCTCGGCGTCTGGCGCGCCGGCCGGCGACCATGTCACCCCGGACGAGGCGGAGGCGAAAGCGCGGCTCATCGAGGCCGGGCTCCCGGTGCCGAAGGGCGAGCGCGCCGGCAACGCGGTCGAGGCTGTGATCTCCTCGATGGCGCTCGGCTTCCCGGTAGCGCTGAAGGCTCTTGGCGTCATCCACAAATCCGAGCTCGACGCGGTCCGGCTCAATTTGAGGGATGCCGAATCCGTCAGCACCGCCGCCCATGATCTCGGCCCGCTCGGCACCGGCCTTTATGTCGAGCGCATGGTGCGCGATGGCGTCGCCGAGCTGCTGGTCGGCTTCACCCGCGACCCGATGTTCGGCGCGGTGATGACGCTCGGCACCGGTGGCGTGCTGGTCGAGCTGTTGCGCGACAGCGTCACGCTGATGCTGCCGGCGACCCGTGACGACATCGAGGCCGCTTTGCGCGGGCTGAAACTGTTCCCGCTGCTCGACGGCTATCGCGGCCGGCCGAAGGCCGATGTCACGGCGGCAATAGAGGCGATATCGGGCATTGCCGGCTTCGTGCAGCAAAATGCCGGCGAGATCGAGGAACTCGACATCAATCCGCTGATCGTCTGCGCCGAGGGCAAGGGCGCCTGGATCGCCGATGCGCTGCTGGTGCTGGGAGGCAAGAAGAATGGCTGAAATCATCACCACCCGCCGCGAGGGCACGATCCTCGAAGTCACGCTCGACCGGCCCAAGGCCAACGCCATCGACCTGAAGACGTCGCGGCTGATGGGCGAGACGTTCAAGGCGTTCCGCGACGATCCCGAGCTGCGCGTCGCCATCGTCAAGACCGCCGGCGACAAGTTCTTCTGCGCCGGCTGGGACCTGAAGGCCGCGGCCGGCGGCGACGCGGTCGACGGCGACTATGGCGTCGGCGGCTTCGGCGGGCTGCAGGAACTGCGCGACCTCAACAAGCCGGTGATAGCCTGCGTCAACGGCATGGCGGTCGGCGGCGGCTTCGAGCTGGCGCTGTCCTGCGACCTCATCTATGCGTCGGACCACTCCTCCTTCGCGCTGCCCGAAATCCGCGCCGGCACGCTGGCCGATGCGGCGACGATCAAGCTGCCGAAGCGCATCCCTTATCATGTCGCAATGGACCTTCTGCTCACCGGCCGCTGGATGGATGTCGCCGAGGCGCATCGCTGGGGCCTGGTCAACGAGGTGCTGCCCAAGGAAAGACTGGAGGACCACGTCTGGGAGATCGCGCGGCTGCTCGCCAGCGGCCCGCCGCTGGTCTTCGCCGCGATCAAGGAGACGGCTCGGGTCGCTGAATCGCTGACGTTCCAGGACGCGATGAACCGGGTGACGCGCCGGCAGCTGCCAACGGTTGACGCACTCTACGGCTCGGAGGACAATCTCGAGGGTTTTCGCGCCTTCGCCGAGAAGCGCGACCCGGTGTGGAAGGGGAAGTGACGCTGCGGAGATGATGGCGATCCTTCACACCCCCCTCTGCCCTGCCGGGCATCTCCCCCGCAAGTGGGGAGATCGGATGTCGCATCGGATTTCGCCAATTTCCAGCGTTGCAGGACAAGCGGCAAGGCCAAAGCTGCCGATCTCCCCCCTTGCGGGGGAGATGGCCGGCAGGCCAGAGGGGGGTGTCCAAGCTCAACCTTGGCGGCCCATTCGGCGCCCATGACCAACTACAAAACCCTCATCGACGCCGAGACCTGGGCCTTCATCGAGCGGACCAATTCCTATTATCCACCCGATACGATCGACTACACCATCGCCGAGCAGCGCGAGATCTATAACCGGATGTGCCGCGAGTTCTTTGCCGGCTATCCCCAAGGCGTCACCGCGGAAACCACAGCCATTGCCACACCCTGGCACATCCCGACCCGCGTCTACCGCGCCCCGGCGCCGGAAACGGCGGCGATGGTGCTGTATTTCCATGGCGGCGGTTTTATCCTCGGCGGGCTCGACAGCCATGACGACCTGTGCGCCGAGCTTTGCAGCCGCACCGGCTACGAAGTGGTTTCGGTCGACTACCGGCTGGCGCCGGAACACCTTCATCCGGCCGCCTTCGACGATGCCATCAGCGCCTTCGAATGGGCGTCGACCACCTACGAACGGCCTATCCTGCTCTGCGGCGACAGTGCCGGCGGCAATCTCGCCGCGTCCGTCAGCCACGCGACCCGCGGCCATGCGCGCAAGCCGATCGGCCAGATTCTGGTCTATCCCGGCCTTGGCGGCGACAGCTCCGCCGGTTCCTACGTCACCCACGCGGAAGCGCCGATGCTGACGGCGCGTGACCTCGTTTTCTACAGGGACATCAGGACCGGGGGCGAGGACCGCACCGGCGATCTCACCTTGTCGCCGCTCGCCGACGCCGACTTTGCCAATCTGCCGCCCACCGTCGTGATCACCGCCGAATGCGACCCGCTGTCGTCGGACGGCGAAGCCTATCGCGACCGCATCGTTGCCGCGGGCGGACGTGCCTGGTGGCTCGAGGAGCCGGGGCTGGTGCATGGCTATTTGCGCGCCAGGCACACGGTCGGCCGCGCCCGCTCGAGCTTTACCCGGATTGTCGATGCAGTGACGGTTCTGGGGAAGGGCGAATGGATCTGGTGAGGGATGTCCTCCTCACCCCGACGGGCTTTTATCCGCCGGGATAGCTCTACTTGCGGCTGCGTCGCCGCCCGGAAACCCGCCTCAGCCAAGGCCCCAAATGAAAGGCGCTCATCAGCAGGTACATCGGGACCATGCCGCCCAGCGGTGAGGTCTCTTGCCCGGTCGAGCACATCATATCCGGCGCGCCGCCGAGCAGTGTCAACAACGCCATGGTTGCGAAGGTCGGCGCGGCGGCGAAGGACAGCCAGTCGGCTGCGCCAAGGGCGGCCGGGCTCGCATCGCCGCCGGATCCGCCTGCATGAATCTCGCTCATGTCCGTTGTCCCTGGTAGTGAGCGGGATGCGTTCGAATGAACAGCGCATCCCGCTCCTCCATTTGTCTTAGCCGCATTTCTGCGACGCCAAAGATGTTCTATTCGGTGCGATTCCGGAACGCGGCCTCTCCGGCGTCCGATATCTCGACCCATTTTTTGTCGGGGACGGCTTCGGCGCCGTAATTGTCGTGCCAGTTCCACCACTTGTATGTCGGCGTCTGCGGATAGCCCTCGGGCGAATCCTCCCAAACCTCCTGGCGGCCGAGCGGCGTCAGGTCGAGGTAGCTCCATACGGTCCCCATCGCCTCGTCGCCGCGGTTGTTGATGAAGTAGGTGCGGAACACGCGATCGCCGTCGCGGATGAACACGTTGTGGCCGTGCCACTCGTCAACGCCGAAATCAGCATCGAAGCTGTCGGTGATGGTGTACCAGGGCATCTTCCAGTCCATCCGCGCCTTTAGCCGCGCAATGTCGGCCTGCGGTGCGCGCGAGGCGTAGGCAAGCGTGGTGTCGCGCGCGTTCAAATGGGCGAGATTGCCGACCTGATCCGCCCCCAGCGAACAGCCGCGGCAGGCGTGATCGGGCCAGCCAAATACGCCGGGCTCGAAGAAGGCACGGTAGACGACCAGCTGGCGGCGGCCCTCGAACAGGTCGAGCAGGCTCACCTTTCCGTCAGGCCCTTCGAACATATAGGACTTCTCCACCGCCACCCATGGCATCCGCCGGCGCTCGGCGGCCAGTGCGTCGCGAGCCCGGGTCATGGTCTTCTCCTTCACGAGCAGCTGCTGGCGCGCGGCCTCCCATGCGTCAGGCGAAACGACCGGTGGTGTCTTCATCGCGAGCCGCGTCGCCTGCTCGCCTGTGCCATTCTGATGTGCCGTCATTGTGCATCTCCCTTGCTGGTTTGTCGCCGCACCGGCGCGACGTGTTGGGTCGTGAGATAGGATAGGGGTGATAGCGGATTGGCGAGAGTGACAAGTGTGACGCGATTCCGACGGGTTCGCTGATCACGGCCAATTTCGCCGCCCGCGACGCCTCTGCGCTCATTCGCGCCCGGACTGCTGAATGGGCCGTGCGCCGGCCAGGTAGCGGTCATTGTCAAACGGCTCGGCCTGGTTGCTTTCCGGGCTCCACAGCTGCCGGTGGGTTCGTGTGAGATCGCCGAGGTAGACATGCAGCGCACCCGATCGCGCGCTGCCGGTATTCGCAACCGCATGCACGGTATTTGAGGCCATGTGCACCACGGCAGGCGCTGCGATGTCCTGCCTTTCCGGGACATCGAGTTCGCTGCCGGCAACAGGATAGATGAAGTTCGTCTCGCTGCCCTTGTAGATGCCGATCAAGGCATCCATCAGGTGGTTATGAGGCGGGTACTGCAGGCCGGGCGACAGCGTGATGTGATAGATCGTCAGGTTAGGGCTCGCATGCAGAAGCACCTCGTCGTCGTCTTCTTCGTGAGCGAGTGTTCCCGATGCGTGAAAACGGTTCGTGTAGTCGCCCAGGACCGTCCTTACCGCTTCGAGGGGATCTGGGCCTCTCGCGGCATTGACGATATCATCGGCAACGGCGTAGAGAGGTGAGTTGGCGGCTAAAGGCATATCAGTTATCCTCCCTGAGATGCTCAGATTATCAATCTGATGTGCTCACGCTAGCGAATGCTGAGGCCAGCGTCAACGGGACAGCCAGACGGACAGAATATGAAAACGACGAAGTTGACCGCCGAACCGGCAGGGCCGGCCACGGCCGAGGCGACAGCACTGTCAGCCGCCGACGTCCTTCGCAGGGAACAGGCATATGAGCAGCTGAGGAACGACATCATAGCCTGTGTGCTGCGCCCCGGCGAAGCGCTCACCGAGAAACAGATCGGCGATCGATACCTGATCAAAAAGGCTACCATCCGCGCGGCGTTGGCCCGCCTGATGCAGGAAGGGCTGGTCAGGAGCGAGCCGCGCCGCGGCTACGTCGTTGCGACGCTCAGCCTGCGCGACGTCAACGAGATCTTCGATGTCCGCAGCTTGATCGAACCGGAAGTGTTCAGGGTGGCGGCATCGAACATGACCGAGCGCGGGCTCGAGGATATCAGGCTGGCAGCGCAAAAAGTGCTGAAGCCGGAGACGCTACGCAGCCACATTGCCTTCCTTGCGGCCGATCGTGCTTTTCGCCTGGCCCTTGCGGAGCTCTCGGGAAATTTGCGGCTGGCGCATCTCCTGGACCAGATACTCGACCAGTCGGCGCGGGTTCTCCACCTCGGCTTCAAGTCGCGCGACTTCACCCAGTTGATCATCGCCCAGCAAAAGGAACTGGTTCTTGCCTGCGAGGCAGGCGACGTTTCCGCCATCGTGAAACTTGCCCGTGCGCAGTGCCTGTTCCTCAAGAAGCAGGTGCTCGAGGCTTTGCTTGCCGGTTCCAAGCTTCAAGACGTCAATTTGCAACCCTTCGCCTAAAGCGCCTTGTTTCACCCCACCGCTCGCGCCGCTGCCCGTCCGGCACTGCGGCCGGAAAAGATGCAGCCGCCGAGAAACGTACCTTCGAGCGCTGCATAGCCGTGCATGCCGCCGCCGCCGAAACCGGCTGCCTCGCCCACCGCGTACAGCCCTTCGACCGGTTGGCCGCCGGCGCCCAGCACGCGGCTGTCGAGGTCCGTCTCAAGCCCGCCGAGCGTCTTGCGGGTCAGGATGCCGAGCCTGACCGCGATCAGCGGGCCATTGGCGGGATCGAGCAGCTTGTGCGGCCTTGCGGTACGGATCAGCCGGTCGCCGAGATAGGCGCGCGCGCCGCGCAGCGCGGTAATCTGCATGTCCTTGGAGAACGGATTGTCGAGCTGCCGGTCGCGAGCGCGGATTTCGCGCTCGACCTGCGCCAGTTCGAGCAGCGGCTCGCCGCCGGCCAGTGCGATCATGCGGGCGACCAGCGCCGGCAGTTCGGGCTCGACGATGAAATCCTCACCCTTCTCCATGAACGCCTTGACCGGCGCGGGCACGCCGCTGGTGGCACGGCCAAGCACCTGGCGCCAGCTTTTCCCCGTCAGATCGGGGTTCTGCTCGGAGCCGGACAGCGCGACCTCCTTCTGGATGATCTTTTTGGTCAGGATGAACCAGGAATAGTCGAAGCCCGTGCTCATGATGTGGCTGAGCGTGGCCAACGTGTCGAAGCCGGGATAGAGCGGCACCGGCAGGCGTTTGCCGCGCGCATCGAGCCACAGCGATGACGGGCCGGGCAGAATGCGGATCGCATGATCGGTCCAGATCGGTGCCCAGTTCCTGACGCCCTCAACATAGTGCCACATGCGGTCGCGGTTGATGAGCCTGCCGCCGGCAGCCTCGGCGATCGCCAGCATGCGGCCGTCGACATGGTCGGGAACGCCGGTGATCATGCGTTTCGGCGGCGCACCCAGCCGCTGCGGCCAATTCTCCCGGACCAGCTGGTGATTGGCGCCGATGCCGCCGGAGGCGACGATGACGGCCTGCGCCTTCAACTCGAAATCGGCTGTGATCTCGCGCGAGCTCTTGCGGCCGCGCTCGGCATCACTCGCCGCCAATATGTCGCCGCGCACGCCGTCGACGGCAGCACCCGTCCGGCTCAATTCGTTGACCCGGTGACGGAACCTGAAGCTGATCAGCCCGCGCTTCTCGGCCTCGCGCACGCGCTGCACGAACGGTTCGAGCACACCAGGCCCGGTGCCCCAGGTGACATGGAAGCGCGGCACCGAATTGCCGTGGCCGACGGCATTGCCGCCGCCGCGTTCGGCCCAGCCGACCACCGGAAAGAATTTCAGGCCGCGCTGCATGAGCCAGGAGCGCTTCTCGCCGGCGGCGAAGCCGAGATAGGCCTCGGCCCAGCGGCGCGGCCAGAGATCTTCCGTGCGGTCGAAGGCTGCAGTGCCCAGCCAATCCTCGAGCGCCAGCTCATACGAATCGCGGATGCGCATGCGCCGCTGTTCGGGCGAATCGACAAGGAAGATGCCGCCGAGCGACCAGAACGCCTGGCCGCCAAGCGACTGCTCCGGCTCCTGCTCGACGATGATGGTCTTCTTGCCGGCCTCAGTCAGTTCGGCCGCCGCGACAAGACCGGCAAGGCCGGCGCCGACAATGATCACATCCGCGTCGTTTGGCATCTATTTGGCCATGATCTCGTCCAAAAACCGGTCCCTCATTTTTTGGGATCATGGCCGGCCTAGACTGTCTCCCAGCCTTCCTTCTCGCCGGCGCGGAAGATGGCATCGATGACCTTCTGGTTGAGCACCGATTCTTCCAGGGTGAAAACGCGGTCCTTGCCGCCCTGTGCCGCCCGCGCGAAGGCCTCGACTTCCAGCCGGTATTGCTGCGTGCCGGGAAAGCGGAATACCTGCGCCTCGCTGTGGTTCTGGTTGTGCAGCTCGACGCGGTGATGGTCATAGAGCCCGGCGTTGAACGGTGAGAACACCTCGATGAATCCCTTCTCGCCGTGGAACACCATCACCTGGCGTGCCGCCATCTGCGTCGACAGGTAGAATGACAGCTCGAAATCGCCGAAATCGGCGCGGATCGAGGAATAGATGTCGGTGCCGAACGTCTTGTCGCGCTCGATCGTCGCCTGGACGCGCAGCGGCTCCTTGCCCGTCGAAAAGCGTGTCGACACCGTCGGGTAGACACCGATGTCGGGCAGCGCGCCGCCGCCGAGATCGAGCTTGTTGCGCATGTTGTTGGGGTCGACATTGTAATAGGAGAACGCGCCCTGGACATGGCGCAGCCGGCCGATGGCGCCGTTGGCGATCAGCTCGCGCACCTTGATCCATTGCGGATGGTAGACGACCATGAAGGCTTCGCAGACCAGCACCTTCTTGGCATCGCGCAGCTTGATCAGCGGCGGAATGTCCTTGGCATCGAGCGCCAGCGGCTTTTCGACCAGAACATGCTTGCCGGCCTCGATCGCCTTGGCCGTCCATTCGACATGCTGCGAGGTCGGCAGCGGAATGTAGACGCCGTCGATGTCGCTGGAGGCGAGCAGCTCCTCATAGGAGCCGAAAGCGTGGCGCGCGCCGAAGCGTTCGCCCAGTGCCCGGGCTTTCGACAGATCGCGGCTGGCGATCGCCGACAGCACGCCGTTCTCCGCCTCGACGATTGCCGGCAAAAGCTGCTCGCGGCCGATCTTGGCCGTCGACAAAACACCCCATCGGAACATCAGATTTCTCCTCTCGATTGCAGGCCTGGAGGTTTGCCCTAATTCAAGAGAAAAGCCAATTGGACACTTGGACTGGTCCTTCGAACCGGGCTTTCGTCATCCTCGGGCTTGACGATGCGAGACGTGTCTCTGCCAATCGCGAAGTCAAGCTATCCCCGCTTGCCGGTCAGCGTCATGTCGAAGTCGACGACGTTGGAATAGATCGGCGTGCCGACATCCATGCCGTAGCGCGACCGCAGCACCTTGCCGGTGACATGGAATTTTATCGTGCCCGCCCTGAGGCCGCGGAGCTCGGCCGTGAATTTTTCCTGAAAGGTCTTGCCGCGCGCCGTCAGCCGGCCGGTGACAAGGGCTGACGTGGCGCCGGTGCGTTTGACGCTGGTCGAACGGAACTGGATCTCCGGATTGTTGGCCGCGTCGAAAACCGCGTCCGAGCGGAGAAATGCGTCGATGCGGCTTTGGTCGGTACCGACGCTTTCGGGGAAGATGGTGAAATTGACCTGGGACCGGCCGATATCGCTGTTGTCGATGAGGATACTGCCCTTGAAGCGGGCAAAGGCACCGTCGAGCCCGCCGCCGCCGAGCTTGGCGATGGAGAAGTGGATGCTGGAACTCCCCGGGCTGATGGTGTAGCTGCCGGCCGCGTCGCCAAGGGCGACGGCGGCGAAAACAGGCATGGCAAAACAAGCGACGGCTGCCGCAAATCCGAAGATGCGCGCGTACATGGGACTGGTCCTCTTGGGAGGCAACGCTTTCTTGCGTCCTCGCCCCATGAACGAATGAGCCGCCCGCTCTATTCCGTGTCGCGATGTGACGAAGCCGTGATCATGCGCGTCAGCACGGTATCCCTCAGCCAGAAATGATGACGCAGCGCCGCGGCCAGATGCAAAGCGACAAGCCCGATGCCGGCATAGGCGAGATACCAGTGCGTCGCCGCCCAGAAGCTTTCTGCCATGTCCGATTCACCAAGCGGCAGATTGGGCATGACGAACAGATTGAACGGCACGCTCGGGATCTCCAGCACCGAGACCGAGACCAGCGCCCAGCCGGACAGCGGCAGAGCGAGCTGAAACGCATAAAGCGCAAGATGGACAAGCGGCGCGATGCGGCGCTCGAACGGGCCGACCGAGCGCGGCAGCGATGGGGCCGGTCTGGCAAGGCGCCAGGCGATGCGCAGGATGACCAGCCCAAGCAGCAGGAAGCCGAAGGATTTATGCAGCTGGATCAGCTCGAAGGCGGTGCGCTGGCTGGACAGTCTCACCATGACGAAGCCGAGCACGAACTGGCCGATAAAGAGCGCCGCGATCAGCCAGTGAAGGATGAGCGCCGTCCAGCCGTAGCCGGTGGCCTGGTTTTTGGGCAGTGCTGACATGGTCGGTGAACGAATGCCAGGTCGGCTTTCTTCCACCTCTCTCTTGTGGGGAGGGTTGGCTTACTCGCCGACCTTGAAGAAATCAACAAAGGCCCTGAGCGCCGGCCGCATCTGGCGGCGGCTTGGGTAATAGACGAAGAAGCCGTCGAAAGGCGGGCACCAGTCCTCCAGCACGCGAACAAGCTTGCCAGCGGCGAGCGCGTCGCGGACATAGTCCTCGAACACGAAGGCGAGCCCGGCGCCGTCGACTGCGGCGTTGGCAATCAAATGGTCCTCGTCGAGGATCAGCGGCCCTTGCACCGGGATTTCGATCTCCTCGCCGTTCTTCTCGAATTCCCAGCGATAGAGAATGCCGCTGGAGAAGCGGAAGCGGATGCAGCGGTGACCGGCAAGATCGCGCGGATGCTGCGGCTTGGGCATGGTCTCGAAATAGGATGGCGCGCCGACGACTGCGCCGCGAAGGTCCGGCCCGATGCGCACGGCGATCATGTCGCGCTGCAGGCTCTCGCCCAGCCGCACGCCGGCATCGAAGCCGCCCTCGACCACATCGGTGAAGCGGTCCTCGATGACGATCTCCAGCACGATGTCGGGATAGGCAGCGGCAAAGGCGCCGAGTCTTGGCGTCAGCGTCAGGTGGGCCGCGGTGCGCGGCACGGTCAGCCTGAGATTGCCGGCCGGCCGGTCGCGCGCCTCGATCGCCGATTCCAGCGCCAGATCGATCTCCGATAGCGCCGGCCTGAGGCGCTCGAGCAGCTGCGCGCCCTCCTCGGTCGGAGCGACGCTGCGCGTGCTGCGCGCCAGAAGGCGCACGCCGAGGCGCGCTTCGAGGCTGGAAACCGCGTGGCTGACCGCCGATGGCGCGATTGCCAGTTCCTTGGCCGCGCCGCGAAAACTGCCGCATTGGGCGACCGTTGCCAGTACAGCGAGCTGTGAAAGATGGGTTCGCTTCATTGATCTATTTTTTGGAACAGCCTGTGCAAATGAGAGCCGATTATCGAACGCAGCGCAAGACGCTATCTCTGCGGCATCACAACCATCACAACAAGGAGATACGTGATGCAAACCCGCAAGCTCGGCAATGAACTTGACGTCTACCCGGTCGGCCTCGGCTGCATGGGGATGAGCTTTGCCTATGGTGGCCAGCCGGAGGCGGACGCGATCGCCACGCTGCGCCACGCTGTCGACATCGGCGTCAATTTCTTCGACACGGCCGAAGTCTATGGCCCCTACGAGAACGAAATCCTGGTTGGCAAGGCGCTGAAGCCGGTGCGTGACAAGGTGACGATTGCGACGAAATTCGGCTTCAAAATCCTGGAAGAAGGCAGCGGCATGGAGCGCATGGCCGGCGTCGACAGCCGCCCGGAACACGTCAAGGCGGTTGCCGAAGCGTCGTTGAAGCGGCTGGATACGGAGGTCATCGACCTCTATTACCAGCACCGCGTCGATCCCAACGTGCCGATCGAGGATACGGTCGGCGCCATGGCCGAGCTGGTGCGCGAGGGCAAGGTGCGGGCGCTCGGCCTGTCGGAGGCGAGTGCGGCGACCATCCGCCGGGCGCATGCGGTGCATCCGATCGCCGCGGTGCAGAGCGAATATTCGCTGTGGAGCCGCGATCCGGAGGAGGAGGTGTTTGCCGTCTGTCGCGAGCTCGGCATCGGCTTTGTCCCCTATAGCCCGCTCGGCCGCGGCCTGCTCACCGGCACGATCGCCAAGCCCGATGTTCTCGGCGCCGACGACTGGCGCCGCGGGTTGCCGCGCTTCCAGGCCGACGCCATGGCGGCCAATGCGGCGGTCGTCGCCGTGCTGGAAAAGATGGCCGCCGAGAAGGGCGTGACGCCGGCGCAGCTGGCGCTCGCCTGGGTGCTGCATCAGGGCGACTTCATTGTCCCGATCCCCGGCGCGCGAAAAATCCGCCATCTGGAGCAGAATACGGCGGCAGCCGATATTGTGCTGAGCCAGGCCGAAGTGGCGTCCATCGGCGACGCGCTGTCGCCGGAAAAGGTGGTCGGCAAGCGCTATACCGAGGAGCTGCTGGCCCTGGTCAACGGTTGAACGGCGATCGACGGCGTAATCGAACGGGGCGTTTCGGCGCCCCGTTTTCGGTCGCACCGCAATGCAAATAATTGCGAGATATTGGCGCGAGGCACCCCCCTCTGTCCTGCCGACATTTCCTACCAAGGCACGACACTGATCTCCGGCCAGTTCTCCCTCGCACGCGCGCCCTTCATCTCGTGCGTCTGCTGATTATCTAGTGCACGGTTCG
>NZ_JAMYNW010000020.1:0-119870 GCF_040319365.1 Mesorhizobium sp. M0923
TTGTAGGTGCCGCCGCCGGCCGTGGTCGGAACGATCCTCTTGCCGACCAGGTCCTTCATTTCCTTGATGCCGCTGCCTTTTTTGCTGTAGATCTTCATCAGGCTGGCGCCCATGGGGTTTTCCGGAATGAAGAACTGCTTGGCGCGCTCAGGGGATTTGTAGTAGCCACCGACGGCGATGTCGTACTTGCCCGTGGCGAGGCCGGTTTCCTGCGCGATATCCGAAACACCTTCCATTTCGAACTTATACTGCGGCAGCTTTGCGTTGATCGCTCTCAGAAGATCGGGTTCATAGCCTTGCGGCTCTACGCCGATCGCGCCCCATGCCAGCGGCTTGGATTCGGCAGACGTCGCGATCTTGATCGTGCGAACGGTCTGACCATTGCTGATCCCCGCGGTTGCAAGAGCAATTGCGATGCCGCCGGCAACAGCCAGGGCAGCGCGACGGGAAAAACTGGATGTGATTGCAGACATTTCTTAGGTTCCCTTCTTGTTGAGCTATTGAAAAGCGAGTTCTGACTGCAGGAATTGAGCAAGTCGTGGGCTGGATGGTGCATCGAAGATCTCAGCTGGACTGCCATCGGCGGCAACCACGCCACGATCCATGAAGACGATCCGGTTCGAGATGTTCTTTGCGAATTGCATCTCGTGGGTCACAAGCAGCGAAGTGATCCCTGACGACGTGACATCCTTGATCACCTTCAGAACTTCACCGACGAGTTCAGGATCCAGCGATGACGTAGGCTCATCGAAGAGCATCACGTTGGGACGAACCGCCAGCGCACGCGCGATGCCGGTGCGCTGGAGCTGGCCGCCCGACAGCTGGGACGGATAGCTGTCCCGCTTCGCTGAGAGACCGACCCGGTCAAGCTCTCGCAGCGCGATTTCACGCGCCTCGTCCGTTGACTTGCGCTGCACGACGACCAGCGGATCCATCACGTTCTGGAGGACGGTCATGTTCTTGAAGACATTGAACTGCTGAAAGACCATCGCTGTGCGAAGCCGGATCGCCTGGACAGCGGTCTTGTCGGCGCGCTGGTAGTCCATCCGAATCTGGTCGAACGCGATGGTTCCTGACGACGGCTTGGCCAGGTAGTTGATGCATTTCAGCAGCGTGGTCTTGCCGGTGCCGCTGGGGCCGATGATCGACACCACGTCACCCCGCTTTACCGAGAGATTGACGCCGTTCAGGACCTGCGTGCTTCCGTAAGACAGCTTTACATCTTTGAGTTCAAGCATTTCTGGTTGGTCCTTCAGAGTGGGGGACGGACTGCTTTGACCGTATGCGGCGTCATCATCCGCTCTCCGCGTGGCCGAGAACGTGCATCAGCCTGTTTGCCCAGCCGAAGATCGCTATGGCGTGGACAAGGTCGATGATCTCGGCATCATTCATGCCGACGGCACGCAGCGAGGCGATGTCGTCTACCGTTGCTTCCGACGGCGCCGCCGACACACGGCGGGCAAAGCTGTAGATTGCCGCATCGCGCGGCCCGAGCGCCTCGGGTTTGTCGAGATAAAGCGCGGTGACCACATCATCGCTCTTGGTCAGCTCTGCATGGCGGCGGGCGTGAACAACGGCGCAGAATTTGCAGCCATTGACGATCGAGGCACCCAATGCGCCAAGTTCGCGGTCGGGACGGGCAAGCCCGCCTTCGACATACATGATCGCGTTGAACAAGACGGTGCGGGCAAGATAGCTCTCGGGATCATGCGCAAGGGTTCGCACATATTCCGAAACTTTCTTGGCGGAGGGCGTAACCTTCATCGCATCGTGCTGTTCCGGCGTGGCCCCGGACAACTCGACCGGCGCGATGTATGGCTGCCAGTTCAGCGGCTTCAGGCGCACCGAGGAAATCATGCCGACCTCATCAATCGCAAGCCGGTCGCTACCCGCGTCTGGAAGTTGACGAAGGCAATCAGTTCGGAGAGCGCGACGATCTGAGGATTGTTCAATCCAGCCTGGGCGAGCAGGGCGATGTCGCTCGCCTCCGCCTTTTTTGGCGTCAACGTGACCAGGTCGGCGTGCCGGGCGATAGTCGCCAATGGTTCTTCCAGAGCCGTTTCGCCCTGGGCCACGGCCCGGAGATGCGACATTCCTCGGCCCCTTGCACGAATTCCGGCCGAAACCGCCGCGCAGCGAAAAGTGCATCGTCCGGCGAAAGACCGGCGGCCTTGTCCATCGCGTCGATCACCACGCGGCCTCCTTCTGCAGCAAGGGTGTTGAATCGACCCATTCGTCGCCCAGAAGTTCGGGCGTGTCGTAAGCGATCAGATTGGCGAAGTGGGTTTCGACATCTTCGGCAAACAGCGATGCGGCAATGCCGCGGACGAGACGGTCGGCCCCGGCGCTGACGGCCGGGATGTCGCCGGAGACCTTGCCATGGGTCAGCATCGCGGCGTCGTTGAAGCAATGGATATGCGCCAGCATCGGGCAGGAGCCGGGGACGCGTTCGCGAAACTCGAAGGCCGGACCGAGATCCGGCGCGTCCGACATGCCTGCACGAGCCGGCCCCATATCCGGCCTATATCGGCCATCCGACCAGGTGCGGATATGTGGGGCGATCGCCGCAAATTCCGGGCGGCCGCTGAAGTCATTTGAAAAGCCGGTTGCCGCGATCAGGAAGTCGTAGCGTATCGGCCCCTGCGTGGTTTCCACCAGCAGGGTCCCTGCCTCTTCCCTCACCGCAACTATGACGCAGTCGAGAAGGAACCGAGCATTCGAGTGGCGAGACACGCGGAGTGTCGAGGAACGCGGCGGCGGTGTCTGGGTCGAGGCGGTATAATCGAAGAATTTCCACTTCCAGGCATCGGGCAAGTGATGCATGCCGAGTACAACACCCGGGCTGCCAATGCCGGTCAGCTTGTTGATGCGCGGCATTTCCTTGCGCCGGATCAACATGTCAACAGAGCCGGCTCCCGCCTCGAGTGCCGTTGCGGCATTGTCCATGGACGAGGCACCAGCGCCAATAACCGCGACACGCTTGCCTTTCAGCGCGTCGAAATCGATGTCGTCGGCAGAATGGGCCCAATAGGCGCGATCGACGCCGCTGAGGAAATCGGGCACGGCAAAACCGCCCAACCCGGACCGACCGGTGGCCAGAACGAGGCGACGGGTGAGAACCCGGCCGGTTTCCGCGCCTTCGATATCGATCGCAATCAGATCTCCAAGGGGTGCCAGTCCGGTCATGCGCACGCTGTTGCGCACCGGCAGGCCAAGAACCTTGCGGTACCAGACAAGGTAGTCCATCCACTGGCCCTTGGGGATTTTGTCCAGCGACCGCCAAGCCTCAACGCCCCATTGCGCCGTGAACCAGGCGCGGAACGTCAATTGCGGCAGGCCGAGCGATGGACCGTGCAGTGTTTTCGGCGACCGGAGCGTTTGCATGCGGGCAAAGGTGACCCATGGTCCTTCGAGCCCGGCCGGAGCCGCATCATAGGCCACGACATTGGTTATCCCGGTCAGCACCAGCTTTGCCGTGGCAGCAAGTCCGCACATGCCGGCGCCGATCACCACGACGTCACGGACCGGCACGCCATCGTGCGAACGCGCGGGAACCCATGGCTTGGCGGGCAGTTCGAGAAAGTCGAGATCCTGCGCGAGCTGTGCTTCGAGCGCAGCAAGACCTGTCGGCGTTGGCGCGGCGGGGGTATGCTTCATATTCCTGTTCCGTGATTTGTGCCGGATGCAGGATCGTTCACCAATTGGCCAGCGAGGGTCGGATCCAGTTTTTTGAAGCCGACGATCGACCGTTCAGCCACCGCCTCGACCGCATCCATCAACGCCTGCGCGACTGGACGAAGGGGGCGTTTTTCGGCAGCCATAACGCCCCAATAAAAAAGAACGGTTGCGTCGATCGGGCGGATGACGACATCGGGCAGGGCGACGCCATAAGCGGTGAGGGGATCGATGACGGCCGCCGCACCAGTCTGACGCACGATCTGTAACGCGCCATATGCAGTATTCGTCCGGATCACTGGCCCTGTGTCGATGCCCCTGGCCGCCAAGGCCTTTGAGACATGCAACTGGAAACGTAGGGGGTTGAGCAGTGTGGCGACGCGGCGACCGGCAAAAGCGGAAAGCGGTATGACGTCAAGTTCAGCCAGCGGATCGTCCTCCCGCACGGCAGCAACATCAGGCGCTGAATAAAGCCGCAGGACATCCAGACCAGGCGTATCGAGCGGCAGGCTTGAAAACCCGATCTCGGCACGTCCGCTCCGCACCTCCTGGGCGACGATCGAGGGGAGAAACTGCCCGAGATGCGTCTCGTGCGGAAGTTCGACACCTTTGAGCTCGGCCATGGCCGTCGGGATCAAGCCAGTACCGATCGCGGAAGTGGTAACAATCTGCAGGATCCGCCGTCTGCCGGCGGCAATCATCTTGGCCCGCGCGGCAAGCTCGGTGAAGGACATCAGCAAACGCCGCGCTTCCTCCTCGAAGGCGGCACCTTCTTCAGACAACTGCACCCGCCGACCGACACGGTGCAGCAATTCGAAGCCGAGCTCTGCCTCGAGATCCTGAATGGTGCGTGTCACTGCAGGCTGGGAACACCCGAGCATCTCGGCAGCCTTGGTGATGCTGCCACTGGCGGCAACGGCAAGAAAGGCCTGGAGATCTCGTGTTTCCATTTACGCCTACATGCGTATTATGTATGAATAAGATCGTCTCATTCATTTTTGATATATGTCAAGCGGGAAACGAATATTCGCTGCGGCATGTTGCAATCGCGGGCTCAGGCCGGAATCCCATCGCCAGAAGCCGACGATGGCAGATGCGGCTCCGATTTGTGGAACCTCCTAGTGAGAAATGGAGGCTGCAATGCAACAGGAGGGAATTTATGCGCGTAAGCATTCTTGGCGCCGGAGCGATTGCTTACGGCCTTGCCGCCTATCTGGCCGAAGCGGGACATGACCCTATGCTTTGGTCGCCTTCCGGAGAACGCACCAAGGCGCTGGCCGCCGGTGGATTGCTGAAGGCTACCGGAGCTATCAAGGCAACGACTAAGGTGCGCATCGCCAAGGATTGCGAAGACGCCATTGCCGATGCCGACGTCGTCATAATCGCGTTGCCGGCTTACGGCCACAAGATGGTGATGGACGCTGCCACTCCTTATCTAAGCGACGGAACGCCGGTTATCATCAGCTCGCACAGTTCCTTTGGGGCACTGTATCTCTCCAAGCAGCTTGCGGACCGGAAGGTTAGCCTGCCGATCGTCGTCTGGGGTACCACGCTCGTGACTGGGCAACAGCGCGGGCCAGCCGAAATCGATGTTGCAACCGTTCGCCAGAAACTGGATGTCGCGACGCTGCCTTTCAGTGCTCAGGACCAAGGGTTCGAGCTTTGCACGAGCTTGTTCGGCGATCGTTTCGTCAAGCGCGACGGCATGCTTGCTATCGCGCTCAGCAACCTCAATCCGCAGAACCATCTTGGGATCGCTCTTCTTAATCTCACACGCATGGAGAAGGGAGAACAGTGGAGCCAGGCCGGAAACGTCACCCCGGCTGTCGGCCGCTTTATCGAGGCTCTGGACGCGGAACGATTGGCGATCGCCGCCCGTTTTGGAATTGCCGTGCGCACAGTTGAAGAGCATTTTTCATTGTCGTTTCACGTCCCCATGGCCACCGTTTCGGAAATGAACCAGGAGATGGATCGCCAAGGCCGCGGCGGCTTCGGCCCGTCAACCATCGAAAGCCGCTATATCCTCGAGGACGTTCCGTTCGGGCTGCTGCCGACCGTTTTGTTGGGGAAGATCAGCGGAAATTCAGCGATTCTCCATGAATCTGGAATTGCCATATTCTCGGCGGCTTACGGTCGCGATCTTAAGGGAGATAATGATATTCTTCCCGCGCTGGGCTTCGAGGGAATGGCAAAAGCGGACCTCGAAAACCTTTGCCGTAAGGGATTTTAACAAGTTTCCACAGTGGACTGGGACATAGGCCAAGTGCCCGAAAAACCACCGGGGCTGGTTGCCGGCGAGCACGACATGCAGGTTCCTCGGCGAGCGCCGGGAGATGTCTCCAGGAACTCAGCACGAGATCAAATGGTCCCGCCCGGCGGTGTGAGTGGGTCTGTAGCAGGGTCCGTCATCGAAACCCAGTGCGGCATGGTTCCATCAGTTGCCAGATGCCTGAACATTGCATCAACTGCGCAGGCGCTTCGCGCCTCCATCAAGATACCGGCCATGCAGGCGCCGACAGTCCGGAACAACGAGTGTCGTAGCCCGTTCAGGATAAGTGGTTCGTCCACAATCAGCTACGCGAGATAGACATGTTCCGATTTCTAACGTGGGCAGGGACCATCTTGGGTCTGACGATGTCACCGGCGCAGGCCGCCAGTGATGCGGATCAGGCTGTCGAACAATTTCACCGTACCTGTCTGGCCGAGGGTCCCAATTTCGAGCGCATGATAGAGACCGCGCACGAACGCAGGTGGACACTTATTGCCGAAGCAGGCTTCGCCGAACTCGCGCCAATCGCTAATCCAACCTCATTGGAGGCATGGCTGGTGGCCGAAGCGGAGGAAGGATTGCCAGCAGGAACCATCATCGGCACCACCAAGGCAACGATGAGCGGCAAACCGGTGCAGACGTGTACGCTGGCATTTCCCGATATCGATCAAGAGGCATTTCGGAAGAGTTTCTTCACCCGTACGGATGCCGAGAAGATTGCCGAAGATCGCGATACGGAGGAGTTCTCGCGTCTCTACATCCTCGTTGCCGGCGGACGTAAGCAATTTGTCCGGCTGGTGGTCCTGCCTTCAACGCCACCAGGAAACCCGCGCGTCGTTGCCAGTTCGATCATGGCCGACTGACATGTCATTCCTCCCGCCCCCGTGCTCCTCTGGAGGGCGAACACTGCGAAATGTCGCGAGCAGCAGAAGGTCGTAGATAATTTTCAGCCCACCGGCGATGATCAGGGGCCAGCCAAAGCTGGAGACGGCAAGGAGAGCCCCTGCGAGGACCGGACTGGCGGCCGCCGCGAGGCTGCGGGGGACGGCGGTGATGCTCGCCGCGGCAGCCCGCTCTTCGGGCGTCACCACGGCCATGACGTACGATGTGCGGGTCGGCACGTCCATCTGCGACAGCGCGCTTCTAATCAGCAGAAGAGCGATAGCCGGAGCGACGCTCGGCATGAACGGGATGAGCACCAGACAGAGGCTCGACGGAAGGTGCGTAAACACCATCGTGTTTATGAGTCCGATCTGCTGGGAAATTCGCACAGCGACCAAATAGGACGCAGCCGAAAGGACACCCGTCCAGAAGAAGATTGCGCCGGTCGCGGCCAGCGACAGGCCGAACCGTTGAAAGAGCCAGAGGGCCAACAACGATTGGACGATGAAGCCGCCTGCGAAAGCGTCGAGGCTGAAGAGCGCTGCGAGTGACAGAACGATGGAGCGAGACCTGCGCAATGGCTGTGCCGACACTTTGCCTGCATCAGGCGCGTCACTCGGCAGCCGCCGATAGAGGAGCACCGCCGCCAACCCAAGTGAGGCATAAAATAGAAAAGCTGCCTGGAGGGCCTGCTTCATTTCCAGGCCGATGGCGTCGCGGAGAAAGTCGGGCGCTCCTGCGGCCAGCGCTCCGACGGCGCCGGCGAGAGAGCCGATGAGGCTGTAGCGCGCAAAGAGCGCCGTGCGGTCGCGGTCGGTGACGCTCTGCGCAAGCTGCGCATGTTCGAGCGGTAGAAACACGCTGACGTCCCCTGAAGATGGGTTCAGCGTGCCGACGAACGCGATGAGAAGCAGCGGCCAGAAGTCGTGAACGACAGCGAAGACCACCCCCGTTGCTATCATCAGGACAGCCGCTGCGGTCAGCAGCGCTCGACGGGAGAAGCGGTGCGCGACGATCCCAACAGCCAGGGTGAGGACGGCTGAGCCCGCGAGCGTCGCCGTCGACAGGGTTCCGATCTCGAAGGCGTCGAAGCCGAGCGTGGCCAGATAGGCGGGAAGCAGGATGCTGACCAGACCGTCACCGAACGCCCGCAGTCCCCTTGATATCAGCAGGTTCGCAGCAGTCGGCTCAGCACCGGCAGGAAGGAGCCTGAAGCGCCGCTTCGAAATAGCTTTGCGCAAACCGTGCGCGAGCCACTGTAACGTCAACAATGCCTCCTCACCACTGGTAAGCGGCGCTGGCTGCACGGGTTAGATCGCTCCCGTTGCCATCCCGTAGAGCAGCCCGAGGATCGAACAGCCGACGAGCACCGGGAGCATGCCGATCTTGAAGCGAAACACCGCTAGCAGCGCACCCAATGTCAGGACGAGGGACGGGACGTTGACGGAGCTGAATGCGGGCACATCGACCGTCATGCCGAACCCTTTGACCTCGCGCAGTGCTCCAAACAGAACGTGAAGCGCGAACCACACCGCCAGGTTCAGGATCACGCCCACCACGGCTGCCGTTATGGTCGCCAGCGCGGCGGACAAGGCCTTGTTGCTGCGCAACGTTTCCACGAACGGCGCACCGACAAATATCCAGAGGAAGCAAGGTGTGAAGGTGACCCAGGTGGTGAGCAGGCCGCCCAACGTTCCAGCGAGCAGCGGATTAAGCGATCCCGGCGCTCGATACGCGCCCATGAACCCGACGAACTGCGTCACCATGATCAAGGGGCCAGGCGTCGTCTCCGCCATGCCGAGGCCGTCCAGCATCTCGCCTGGCTTCAGCCAGCCATATGTATCGACAGCCTGCTGCGCCACGTAAGCGAGGACGGCGTAGGCGCCTCCGAAGGTCACGACCGCCATCTTCGAGAAAAAGACCGCGATATCGGCGAAGACATTGCCGGACCCGAACAGCACGAAAAGGCCGAGGACAGGTGCCAGCCATAGCACCAGAAACACACCTCCGATCTTCAACGACCAGCTGACCGGCGGGCGAGCATGGGCAGGAATGCCTTCGCCGAGCGCCGATTCCGCGTCGGCGACCTGCTTGCCGCCGACCTTGCCATGGCCGTTGCCCGCCATGAACGCTGCCAGCCCGGCCCGCCCGCCGACGTACCCGATCACTCCGGCCGTCAGGACAATGAGCGGGAACGGGAGATGGAACAGGAAGAGCCCGATAAAGGCGGCGGCGGCGAGGCCTGTCATGACCTTGTTCTTGAGCGCTCGCTTGCCGACCCGGATAACCGCCTCGAGCACGATGGCGAGGACAGCGGCCTTCAGGCCGAAGAAAAGCGCCTGCACCGCGCCGACATTGCCTAAAATCGCATAGATCCAGCTCAGCGCCATGATGGCGATGACGCCCGGCAGTACGAACAGCGTGCCGGCCACGAGCCCGCCTCGGGTTTTATGCAGGAGCCACCCGATGTAGACGGCGAGCTGCTGGGCCTCCGGTCCTGGCAGCAGCATGCAGTAGTTCAGCGCATGCAGGAACCGCGTCTCGCCGATCCAGCGCTTCTCCTCAACGAGGATGCGATGCATTACCGCGATCTGGCCGGCCGGGCCACCAAAACTCAACGCAGCGACTCGCGCCCAGACCCGCACTGCTTCGCGGAAGGGGATGCAATGCGAAGGTTCATCCCCCAGCGCATTCGGATGGACGGCATGGACGCTGGTCATTGGTTCCCCTCACCCGCGCTTCTGGCGGAAATACTGGTAGAGATTGTCGAAGACCGGGCCGCCCTGCGCGATCCGCTGCTCGTCGCCCTTATTCGTCATGGCGATGCCCGCGATTAGGCTGGCAATGCCCGTCGTCTCGTCGCGCCCGAACTTGCCGTCCTTGAGGTCGATATCATGGACGATCTCGGCGATGGCCTGCAGCGCCGGGTCGTCAAGCCCGGCCCGGGTGAGCAGCACCTCGAAGCTGCAGCGGTCGCCCTCATGGGTGACCTCACCGTCAAACATATCAAAGCGCAGCTCTCTCGGCTTCGCCGCATAGCTCTTGCCCGGGACGAAGCGGATGACGGCGTCTGGATCAATGAAGCGGCGGATCAGCCAGCTGCAGGCAATCCGGTCGATATGCACGTCACGGCGTGTCACCCAGATCCGGCCCTTGAGGTCCGTGATCGGCTCAGCCGCCTTCGACTCCTCGGTCATGGGCTGGTCCTCCACGACATGCGTTTCGAGCTCGGCGAGCAACCCCTCAACCGCGAGGCGACCGGTAGCGCCGAAAAAATCGATCGTGTCCACTTCGGCGACCCGCTTGCGCATTCGGTTGAGCTGCGGCCGCGTCTCCACACGTTTCTCCGGCGCAGCGTTCGCGCCGATCTCGGCGGCGAGACCACGCGCTTCTTTGGCGATCTCCGCATAGTCGGCATCACGCGCCGCATCGAACAGCGCCTGGACCTGGGCATCCGACAGCCCGTCGACGAGACGCGCCTCGCACACCATCGCCTCGCCACCACCCGCGACGATCTCCTTCAGGAGCCACTCGAAATCCTCCTGCGTCTCGGCATTGGCCGGCAGTGCATAGACGGTGCTTTTCACCGCGACCGCGCCGATGCCTTGCAGCCGCCGCCAGATCTTCACCCGGAAATAGGCCGGCTTGCTCGGCAGCCGATGGATAAGGAGCAGCCAGCGCTGTTCCGTCGTTTCCCCCTCACTCATAAGTGAACCGTATCACGTGCACAAATAAATGCAACACTTGTATCATTTCACATTCGGGCGTAGCGTTGACCTCCTTATGGCAGTGGGCCGCCTGGGCTTGTTGCCAAATCAAGGGAGACAAGGCCGTGAAATGGGTTACCCGCGAACGTCCGGTCATCGACCGCATTGCCTGCCCCTGGCTGATCGCCCGCTTCATCGACAAGGAGTCCGAATTCCTGTTCGTGCCACCCGATCAGGTGATCCGGGTTGCACAGGAGACGGGCGCTACGCCGTATGACGTGCCCGGCGTCGAATTCACGCATGTCGGCGACGGCTGCAGTGTCGACACCTTCGTCTCGAAATACGGCCTCGAGCGCACCCGGCGATCGTGACCATTGCCGCGATCGTGCGCGGTGCCGACACCGACCGGCATGACCTGACGCCGCAATCGGCCGGGTTGCTGGCGATCTCCATGGGTCTGCGGGACCTGACGCCCGACGACCATGAGGTGCTGAACCACGGCTTCGTCATCTATGACGCGCTCTACGCGTGGGCTTCGGGCCGCAAAGCGGAAACGCACAGCTGGCCTCCCGCCACGAAGCCAGCAGCCGCATGACGAATTGGGCAATGGGGGCAGATCACAAGGAGAAACCCCATGCATGCAAAACTCGTGACCGGAGCAATGCTGATCGCGATGTCGGCGCTGCTCCAACCGGCATCGGCGGCACCCGATTGGCAAACAATCGCAAAGGCGCTCGGCAAATCCGGAGCAGAGACGCCTGATGGCGTCTATCGAGTGGGCTTGCCACGAACGGACCTGAAGGTGTCGCTCGACGGCGTGGCCCTGAAACCCGGCTTTGCGCTCGGAGGCTGGGTCGCGTTCGAACCCATGGGAAATCAGACTATGGTCATGGGCGACATCGTTCTGACGCAGGACGAGGTGAACCCGGTCATGAAGAAGTTGGAAGAAGGCGGGATCGAGATCACCGCGGTGCACAACCACCTGCTGCGCGCGGAGCCGATGACGCTCTACATGCACGTGTTCGGCCAGGGCGACCCGGTTACGCTCGCCACAGCGCTTCATGCCGGATTGGCGCTGAGCAAAACACCGATGGGAGGCGGCGCCCAGCCGCAAGCCGCTCCGCAGATCGACTTCGACGCAGCCGGTGTCGACCAAACCATCGGTTATAAGGGCAAAGCCAATGGCGCGATCTACCAGTTCACGATCCCGCGCGCTAAGCCGGTCGAGGAAAATGGAATGGAAGTGCCGGCGGCCATGGGCTCGGCAATAGCGATCAACTTCCAATCGACAGGTGGCGGCAAGGCGGCGATCACGGGAGATTTTGTGCTGACCGCAAAGGAGGTCAATCTGGTTATCAAAGCCATGCAGGACAACGGCATCGAGATCACCGCACTGCATAGCCACATGCTCGATGAGCAGCCGCGGCTCTTCTTCATGCATTTCTGGGCGAACGACGATGTGCAGAAGCTGGCGAAAGGCCTGCGCGCAGCCCTCGACAAGGTCGCCGTCAAGAAGAGCTAGATTGGTGGCCCGTCCAACGGCGGAGTTCGGCCGGCTCGGAGCGATCGCCGGCCTTCTTCCCGCCGCCTCGGGAATTGTTCTCTGGCAGGGCGTCTTTCTGCCACCAGCATTCCGCCGGAGATCGCCTTTCCACCGCACACGAGACTCAAAAGGCGGGCCGGGTTTTTGCGAACCGATGCGTTCGGAACGATCGGAGGCCCGCTTCGTTCTGATCCGATGGACTGGATTAGACTAGGCCTCCTGGCGTTGGCGGGGTTCCTCACCTGGACGCTGAACACCCTCTCGGCCGGAGGCGGAGGTCTATTGCTGATCCCCGCCGTGACTTTCATCACAGGGAGCGCGGCGGTTGCGCCGGTCATCACCTTGACCGAGCTCATCGGCAATCCCATCCGCGCCCTGGCCTTCCGGCGCGACATCGATTGGAGCCTCGTCCGTTGGTACCTGCCCGGCGCCATCGCCGGTGCCGCTGCGGGCTCCTGGCTCTTCGCCAACAGTCGGGCGGAATGGCTCCAGATACTCATAGGGATCTATCTGATCAGTGCAGTCTGGGAATTTCGCGGCGGGGCGCGCGAGCGGAGCTACCGAGCCCGCCGCTGGTGGTTCCTCCCGGCCGGCCTGATCGTCGCGCTGTTGTCGGCGCTGATGGGCACGGTGGGACCCGTCTTGAATTCGCTCTATCTGAACTACGGTTCGGAGAAGGAGACGTTGGTCGCCACGAAATCGGTGAACTCGTTTGTGACCGATGTCGTCAAGATCGCGGTATTCACCGGACTCGGCGCGCTCGGTGGTCAGGCGGCCATGTACGGCGCAGCCGCGGGTTTGGGCGCTGCGCTTGCCAATCTGCTGGCCAAGCGCTGGCTCGAACGCCTGAGTGGACGACAATTCCGCGGCCTTGTGGTCGCGCTCATGGCTGTGAGTGGAGCGCTGATGATCTGGAACCAGCACAGCTTCGTTATGCAGGCCTGGCGCGCGGCCACGGGAATGTCTTAACAATGTCGCTGTTGGCTGGAGCGCTGCGCCGTAGCTTGGTTGGCCGGTCCCGCGACGCGCAGCAGCTGGCGAAAGGACTGCGCGCGGCCCCTTGACAAGGTCGCCGTCAAGAAAGGCTAGGCTTCCCGACCGCCTGTATCAGACGTGGCTCTTGGGCTGGCTCCTTCGAACCAGTCGGGCCTAACCCGCTCAGGTTGGAGAAGCTTCGCGAGGTCAGATGACGCTCAGCGTCACGGCGGCAAGAACAAGATAACGGCCAACCTTGGCGGCAGTGACCAGCAAAAAAAGCTCGCGCAGGACACCGGCAATGACGGTCAGCCTCGCGAAACGCGTTGGGGGCAGAAACGCCATCTTTTCAGATAACCGGGCGGCGGCCGCTATCGGCCAGATGACAGGCTGCAACGCCGCCATGCGGCACCGATCGCAGCATCGGTTCCTCGACCCGGCAGACATCGATCGCCACCGGACAGCGCGTGTTGAACCGGCACCCCGGAGGCGGCGCGCTGGGACTTGGCGGATCGCCGGCGAGAATGATCCGGCGGCGCCCGGCTTCGATGCGAGGATCGGGAGAAGGAACAGCCGACAGCAGCGCTTGGCTGTAGGGATGGGCCGGCTCGCGAAATAATGGCCGGGTCACGCCAGCTTCCGAGATGCGGCCGAGATACATCACCGTCACGTCCGAGCAGACCTCGCGCACGATCGCCAGATCATGCGCGACAATGACAATGGTCAGACCAAGCTGCTTCTGCAGCGACGTGAACAGGTTAACGATCTGCGCCCGGATCGAAACGTCGAGCGCGCTGAGCGGTTCGTCGCAGACCAGTATGGACGGCTTCAGCGCAAGCGCGCGCGCAATCGAAACGCGCTGCCGCTGGCCACCCGAGAGCGACCTTGGCAAACGGTCGAGCACCGTCTCAGGCAGCGCAACCAGATCCAGAAGCTCGGCGATGCGGCGCCGGCGCTCGACTGATGAACCGAAGCGATGGATCTGCAGCGGCTCCTCCAGTGTCTGGTAGACGGACTGGCGGCGGCTCATCGACCCCAACGGGTCCTGGAAGACGAACTGGACTTCGCGGCTGAACGACTTCCTGTCCGATTTCAGCCATTCGGCGCGATTCCTTCCTCCAATCAGCACGGTGCCTTCGCTCTCCTTCTGCAAACCGACGATGGTACGGGCCAGCGTGGTCTTGCCGCAGCCGGACTCGCCGACGATGCCGTGGAACGCGCCACGCGCGACCGTCAGGTCTATGCCATCGACCGCCCGCACCGCGCCGGCACCCGAACGGTTGGCGAAATGCACCTTCAATCCCCTGACCTCGATCGCCGCGGCATCAGACATGGACGGCGATCCCCTCTCGTTTCAGCACGACCGGGCAAGCCACACGGTGCGGGCTCGTCGACGCGGATATCGTCTGCAGCGGCGGCCGGTGCTGCCGGCAACCGGCTTCGACCAGTTCGCAGCGCTCGGCAAACCGGCAACCCGGTTCCAGCCTGATCTGGTTTGGCGGCAGGCCAGGTATCTCGCGGGTCGCCGCGCGTTCGTCGGCGCGAAAATCCGGCACCGATGCGAGCAGCCCGCGCGTATAGGGATGGACTGGCCGGGTCAGCACATCCATCGCCGTCCCCTCCTCCGCCACCTGGCCGGCGTAAAGCACGATGACGCGATCGGCGACGGAAGCGACCACGCCGATATCGTGCGTGATCAGCACGACCGCGATGCCATCCTCGCGCTGGATCTGACGGATGAGCTCCAGGATTTGCGCCTGGACCGTGGCGTCCAGCGCCGTGGTCGGCTCGTCTGCGATCAGCACGCGCGGCCGGGCCGCCAGCGCCAGCGCGATCATCGCGCGTTGCAGCATGCCGCCCGACATTTCGTGTGGATAGCGGTTATAGCGATCCTCGGGGTCCGGGATGCCGGAGCGCGCCAGAAGCGAGACCGCTTCCTTGCGCGCTGCCTCATGCGACAGGCCAGCGAAACGGCGCGCTTGGCGTGCCAGCTGCGGGCCGATCTTCAGCATCGGGTTCAACGCGCTCATCGGGTCCTGGAAAATCACGCCGAAATAGCGCCCGCGCAGGTCCGACAATTGCCGGGAACCGATGCTGAGCAGTTCGCTTCCGTCGGCTCGCGCTGACCCTTTCATGTCCACGGTCACGCCCTCGGGCAGCAGGCCGAGCGGACCGAGCGTCATGACGGTCTTTCCCGAACCGCTTTCGCCGACGACCGCGACCGTTTCTCCGGGACGGACATTGAACGACACCCCGTCCACCGCCCGCACCGAGACGGTCGTGGCGTAGAGATCGATGACCAAATTTTCGATCGCATAGAGCGGCTGATTGTCACTCATGCTGAAGTCGTCCCGGTTTCGACGGCGTTGCGTTCCGTCTCTTCACGGGCGCGCGCCAGCTTTCTTTTACGCAGAGTTCTGCCGCGAACCGGCCGTGGCACCTTTTGCAGCGCGAAGGCTTCGCCCAGAAGATTGAAGCTGACCACGACAAGCGTCAGTGCCAGGCCGGGCAGCACGACGAGGCGCGGCACCTCCTCGATGTAGCTCATGCCGTCGACGAGCATCTGGCCCCATTCCGGTGTCGGCGGTGCGACGCCAAGTCCGAGAAAGCTGAGCGTCGCGATGGCCAGCACAAGGGCGCCGGCGTCGGCGCTTGCGTAGACGACGACGAGAGCGAGCACATGCGGCAGGATATGGCGGACAAATATCCACAGATGACCGGCGCCCATGACTCTCGCCGCCTCGATATAGGGCTGTTGCAGCTCGGCGGTGACGACGGCGCGGCTCATGCGGGCATAGTTCGCCCACCACGCCAGGGTGAGCGCCGTGATCATCGACCAATAGCCCGTGCCCAGAATGCCGATCAGCGCCAGCGCGATCACCAGGCTCGGAAGTGCCAGCGCAATGTCGATGATGCTGATCAGGACAAGCTCGACGCGACCGCCGACATAGCCGGCGAAGGAGCCGATCGTGACCCCGATCGCCAGCGCGGCGACAAGCACGATCACCATCGCCACCAGGGAAATGCGGGCGCCACCGACGATGCGGCTGAAGACGTCTCGGCCGAGATAGTCGGTGCCGAGCCAGTGGTTCCAGCTCATGCCCTCCAGTGTCGCCGAATAGTCCTGCCCACTTGGATTGTAAGGCATGATAGCAGGAGCGAAGATGCCGATCAGCACAAAGCCGATTACGGGGAGCAGCACCGGCCACGGCCAGTCCTTGATGTCCCTGATAGCGGAAATGTTCATCGCCTCATGCTCCCCGCGCCCGGCGCATTCGCGGATCCGCGACGATGCAAATCATGTCGACGATGAAATTGACCATGACGAAGAAGACGACAAACAGCAGCAGCACCGACTGCATGCCGATGAAGTCGCGGAAGCGGATCGCCTCGATGAAAAAGGCACCGACGCCGCGCAATGCAAATACCGTCTCGACGACGATCGACCCGATGATCATCAGCGTGAATTGCGCGCCGAATGTCGTCAGGAACGGAATGGCGATGTTGGGCAGCGCCTCGCGCAGCAGCACCTGCGTTCTGGTATAGCCCTTGGCGAAGCCGGTTGTCGCAAACGGCCGCGACATCGCTTCCTGGAGGTTGACCCGAACGACGCGGCTGAGAACGGAGGCCGGGAACAGCGCGATCGTCACCCACGGCAGAAGCCATGAGGTGAAGCCGCTGGTCCCGAAGGTGGGTACCCAGCCGAGCATCACCGAAAACACGATGACCAGCAGCGCCGCCACGAAGAAGTTCGGGGTCGACGCGCCGATCAGCGAAAATGCATGGAGGAACCTGTCCATGAAGCCGCCATTGCTGACGGCGCCGGCAATGCCGAGCGTGATCGAGAGAATGAAGGCGAGAATGCCGCCGCCGGCAAGCAGAGCCGCCGTCATCGGGATGCGGGCGGCAAACTCCGACGAGATCGGCTTTCCCGTTCGCAGTGAGATGCCGAAATCGCCGGCCAACGCGCCGGAAAGCCAGCGTCCGTAGCGGATCGGCAACGGGTCGTAGAGACCGAGCTCGTTGCCGATCTTGGCGATCATTTGCGCGTCAGCGCCGGGACCTGCCGCACGCTCGGCAATGAGCGCCGCAACATTGCCCGGAGCCGCCGCAACCAGGGCGAATGTCAGCGCGGATGCCGCCAGGATCAAAAGGCAGGCAAGCAGCATCCGTCGCAGGATCGTGCTTTTCATCGTCAGGCCTCGCTTGGGCTCGAAGTCTTCAGGCCTTCAGCGTTATCGCCTTGAACGGCAGGTCATAGTCGGTCGCCGGAAGCGAGAAATTCTCCGCGCGCGGATTGTGGGCCCACAGCCGCTGGCTGACGACGAGCGGACAGATGGCGGTGTTGTCGTAGAGCCAGTCGTAGAGGGCCTGCATCTTCAGGTCGCGTTCGGCGCCGCTCGCCTCGAGCGCAGCCTTGACCACGCCGTCGAGCGCGTCCGAGACATAGATCTTGCCGTCAGGCCCGCTGTCCGCCGTCGAGACGAAAGCATTGCCAAGGGTCCCGTGAGGGTCATAGGGAGCGCCATAGGTGGTGAAGAAAGCGAGATCATAGTCGAAGGCGGGGCGTCGTTCATGCATGGTGGCGTTGTCGACAGAAGACACCTGGACCTGGAAACCGACCTCGGACAACTGGCCTTGAATCATTTCGGCGATGCGCCGCGATCCCGGTAGGGACTCTTCGGAAACCAGAAAGTCGATGGTCAGAGGAGAGCCAGCCTTGGTCCAGGCACCGCCGCTGTCGACCCAGCCGCCATCGGCGAGGATCTTCTTGGCCGCCGCCACATCACGCACCGGCACGTCATGCCGCTTGCCCGACGAGGGCACATTCGCTGGGAACAGATCGGCGGCCGGGTCGGCAAAGCCCTCGAACAGGACCTTGGCGATCGCCGCCCGGTCGACCGATGCGTAGACGGCATCGCGAACGGCCTTGTCGGCGATGATCTTCGACTTCGGCGAATAGCCGAGCAGCATCGTCGCGGTGCCCGGCTCGGCAACAACCTTCATGCCGTCGCTTTCCAGCGCGCGAGCGCGGCGCGGCGACAGCGTCGCCACCCAGTCGCCGCCGATGACATCGAGGTCGCCTGAACGAAGGCCATTGGCGCGGGCGAGTTCATCTGGAACCACCTTCAATTCCATGCGGCTGAAGAGCGGCTTTTCGCCCCAGTATTTGTCGTTGCGAACGAGGCTGGTGCCGCTCGAATCATATTTTTCGACGATCCACGGACCGGTTCCGATCGGCGCGGTCTGCTTGCCATCCTTGTCGACTGCCTTGGGCGACAGGAAACGAACTGGGCGGACGATGGTGAGTTCAAGCAATGCGGCCGGCACCGGCCGCTTCAGCTTGACCGTCAGTTTGTTCGGCCCATCGGTGACGATGCTGTCGTACGCATCGGAGACGCCAATCCAGGAGAAGTCGCTCACCCCCATCCATCGCTTGAGGTTCCATTCGGCTGCGGTGGAATCGAACGATGTGCCGTCGCTGAAGGTCACGCCTTCACGCAGATCGAAGGCGATCGAAAGCTGATCGTCGGCAATGGTCCATTTGGTAGCAAGTCCCGGCTCAAGCGCGCCGTTCTGGCCGTAGTGGATCAGCGCATCGAAGACGATGGTGTAGGTGCTCAGCGTTGAAACATTCTGCAGCAGCTCGAGATCACCGGTCTCCGCGGCGATGGCAATCTTCAGCGTGTCGTTGGTTTCGGAAAAGGCGCTGCGCGGAAAGGCGGCAACGAAGGCAAGGCCAGCGGTGGAGGCCAGAAAATTGCGGCGGTCGAGAGTGATCATTTCAGTTCCCCTTTTTTGATTGTTGGTAGCGATTGTACACATGCATTCCCATTTGTATAGACATATGCGACGCAAATCCAAGTTGGCGCGCAGCGTTGCGGCCGGCAAAGGAAAGCGCCGTCTCGCGTAATGTCGCCGTGCCGGCGCGGGTCTCGACAAGCGCTAAATCCAGCTCAGCGTCATCGCCGCCAGCGCGAGGTAGCGGCCGACCTTCGCGATCGTGACGATCGCAAGGAAGCTCCAGAATGGCTCCCGCAGCGCTCCCGCCACAACCGTCAGCGGATCGCCGACGAGAGGCAACCAGCTCAACAGCAGCGACCATCGTCCATAGCGCTGATACCATCGCATCGCGCGCGTCAACGCGGAGGGCTTTACCGGGAACCATTTGCGGTCGCGAAAGCGATCGATCCC
Organism: Mesorhizobium sp. M0923; assembly: GCF_040319365.1. Taxonomy (NCBI): domain Bacteria; kingdom Pseudomonadati; phylum Pseudomonadota; class Alphaproteobacteria; order Hyphomicrobiales; family Phyllobacteriaceae; genus Mesorhizobium; species Mesorhizobium sp. M0923. The sequence goes on from NZ_JAMYNW010000020.1 coordinate 19,247, forward strand.
CCGGCCGAGCCACCAGTTGACGATCGAACCGAGCACATTGCCTGCGCTTGCGGAGGCGATGAGCAGAGCCGGAGCATAGCTTTCCGTCAGAAGCAGTCCCGCAAGGGCTGCTTCCGATTGCATCGGCAGAATGGTCGCCGCGGCAAACGCGGTCAGGAAAAGACCGCCATAGATGGCGAGCTCGCCAGGCATTTCGAGCTCTCAGCTTGCCCTGGGCCATTTCGGGTGCCGATCATCGACGACATAGCCATGCGAATGCTCATAGCCCGCTTCCGACCATACTGCGTCGCCGATATGCCGGTCGTCCTCAGGCAGATCGACATGCGTATGTACAAGCACGTCGGGATCGTGTTTCGGCCAGAGCCAGATCGCGGCAAGCAGGGCTGCGGCGCCAATGATGCCGAGCAGAATGAAGGTGAAGGGCAATCCCATCGCCGCACCGACGCGGCCGGCAATGGGATAGGTGATCAACCAGCAGGCATGCGAAAGCGCGAATTGGGCAGCAAACAGAGCGGGCCGGTCGACGGCATCGGCGGAACGCCTGATCAATCGGCCCGAAGGCGTCTGCGCTAGCGAATAGCCGAGCCCCAGCACGAACCAGAGCGGCAGCAGCAGATAGTAGCTGCCGGCGAGCGGTCCCACCAGCACGCCCGCGACCAGGATCGCGGCGCCCGAGAGCATCGCAACCCGGTCCGGGACGTTCTCCAGCAGCCGCGGCAGGGCAAGGGCTGCAATCATCGATCCGCCGCCGAAGGCTGCGAGCGCCAGCGCCGTGTCGCTTTGCGAGAGGCCGAACTGCGCCTGCACCAGGACGACCGTGTTGACGATCACCATCGCGCTTGCCGCCGCGACGGCAACGTTAAGGGCCAGCAGCCCGCGCAATCGCGGCGTCGCCAGATAGATGCGGATTCCGCGCGTCGTGCGCTCATAAATGCCGCGCGGCTCCGAGGCTTGCGGGCTGGGCAGCACCACGGAGACGACCAGCGCCGCGGACGCCAGGAAGCCGACAACCGTACCGGCGAACAGGCCGTGGAAGCTGATGACGGAAAGCAGCGCCGCCGCCAGCATGGGACTGACGACGCTTTCCAGGTCGTAGGCCAGTCGCGACAGCGACAGGGCCCGCGTGTAGTCCTTCTCCTCGGGCAGCACGTCAGGAATAGAGGCCTGGAAGGCCGGAGTGAAGCCTGCCGACGCCGACTGCAGGACGAAGATGAGAACATATACCTGCCAGACTTCGGTAACGAAGGGCAGGAACACCGCGACCGCAGCCCGGATGAGGTCGAGCGAAACCAGCATGGTGCGGCGCGGCAGGCGCTCGGCGAACGCAGCGGCGACAGGCGCCACGCCGACATAGGCGATCATCTTGATAGCGAGCGCCGTGCCGAGCACCGCGCCGGCATCGGCGCCGGCAAGATCATAGGCCAGCAGCCCGAGTGCTACGGTGGCAAGGCCAGTGCCGATCAGGGCGATGACCTGGGCCAGGAAGAGATGACGGTAGGTGCGATTGGCCAGGACCTGAAGCATATTTTGCGTTCTTGCAGCGGATTGGGGTTCGTCGAGCCAGGAACGTAGCGCAAACAGCCCGCCTGTCTCAGTGGTGGTGACCTTCGGGTTCGACCATCTTGAACGGCAGCACCTGCTCGCGACCCTTCGCGGCCAGGATCAACCTCGCCTGGAACTCATGCGGCTCGGCAGGGGCGACGGTGCTCTCAAGCCGATGATGGTTGTCAGCGGCGGGCTCGAGGCGAAGCGTCTCTGGCCCTTCGGGTCGGTCGATAACCACCGTCGCTGTCAAATCATCGGCGTGGCGATCGATGGTCAGCCGCATCCGCTCGCCAGCCGGTGTATCGACGATTTCCAATGTCCCTGCAGCCAGATCGCAGACTACCTTGAACGGCTCCGGTGCATGATGATGAGCATGAGAGGTTTCCCCCCGCTTGGCGGTCGAACCGGCTGAGCTTTCGAGGCGGACATTGGCTTCCGCCAACGCCGGCAAGTGGGCGAACAGCTCCTCCTTGAGGGCTTCGGTTACGCCCAGCACGTCCTTTGCCGTCGCCATCTCCGGAACACTGATGGCCACATCGGCATGCAGACGATGTCCGATCCAGCGTGCCTGAACGCTTTCAACGCGCCCGATGCCCGACACGTGTTCGGCAGCATGATGGATTTCATCGACGATGGCGGGCTCGACTCCGTCGAGCATGCGGGTCAACACGGCTTTCGACGACTGCCAGACGATGGCGAAGATCGCCACGGTGATCAGCAGCCCGACGATCGGATCGGCAAGCGGAAAGCCCAGCCACACGCCGATAGCGCCCAGGACAACCGCCAGGCTGGTAAAGCCGTCGGTGCGGGCATGGTAGCCGTCCGCGATCAGCGCCGCGCTGTTGATCTCTCGCCCGACGCGGATACGAAATACGGCGACCGCTTCATTGCCGATGAAGCCTATGAGGCCGGCGATGGCGACCCAGCCAAGAAACGTGATGGGACGCGGATTGATCAACCGGTCGATCGCCTCATAGCCGGCAACGACGGCGCTGAAGAGGATGATGAGAACGATGACGATTCCAGCCAGATCCTCGACCCGGCCCAGCCCGTAGGTGAACGTCTTGCTCGGCTTGCGGCGGGCCAGCACGAACGCGATCCACAGCGGAATGGCAGTGGCCGCGTCGCCGACATTGTGGATCGTATCGGCCAGCAGCGCCACGCTGCCGGAGAGGAACACAACCACAAGCTGGAGCGCTGCCGTGATAGCCAGAACGACGAACGACCATTTGATCGCCCAGATGCCGCGTGTCGTCGTGGCGATAGTAGGATCTATGACACCGTGTGTGTGGCCATGGCCGCCATCACCGTGATCATGTCCGTGGCCGCCCATGCCATGCGTCATCGAGCCAAACCCGAACCAGTCGCGAACTTTGTCCATCATGGCGCTTCTCACAGGTACTTGGTGATATCTTTGAACTCGTCGATCGAGCGGCGCTGCTCGCGCGCCAGCGGTCCGACGACGTCTTCAAGGCAATGGTTGAGATGATCCTGGATCAGAGTCTTCTTGGCTTGCGAAATGGCCTTCTCGACAGCATGAAGCTGCTGGGCGAGGTCGAGGCAGGGCCGGCCCGCTTCGATCATTTCGATGACACCCTTGAGATGTCCGCCAGCCCGTTTCAGGCGCTTGACGATATCGGGATGGGTTTCGTGGATGTGAGGTTGCTCGCTCATATGTTAATACTATCCTCCTGGAGGGGATATGCAAGTCTCAAAGAGGCCTCGATTCTGGTGCATGCAACAACCATTCCTTAGGATTTTGGAGAATAATCGCCGTTCATGCCGAATCGGATCCACAGCTCAGCCTTTTGTCTCGTCATCGCCTTGGCGATGACGTTCGGCATGCTGCGTCCTTTCGGCTATTCGGCCTCGCACGATCCGGTCGCACTTGCCGCCGCCACGATCGAGCGCCAAGTCGAAGCCGCCGCGCAGATCGAAAATCATGACCATGCAAATGATGACGGCGTCGCCGACGAGCAGAGCGCTGGCCATTTTCACGGGCACAATGCGGCCGACCACTCGCACGAAACGGCGAGTACGCCCGCCGACTTCGCGCCGACCGTTCCACAGATCGAGCGGGGCTGGCTAAAGTATCAGCCGACTTTCGTCGATCCGGACACGACATTCCGGCTTGATCGACCGCCGAGACCATTCCTCGCAGCATGATCGCGGCCGCTCACGCGGCCACCCTCAACGACGAAGATTGGAAATCTCATGCAAGGACCCTTCGATCGGGGTCGGTCACGCTCGCGCCGCGCGCGTTGGCGACCCGCCCTGCCCCTGCTTATTGCTCTTATGACCCTGCCGCTGTTGGCCGGAGCAGCCTTTGCCCATGCCGTCGCCGCCGGCGACAAGGGCTATATCCAGGAAATCTCGGGCATTAACGTGCTGCCCTTCATCTATCTCGGCGCCAAGCACATGGTGACCGGATATGACCACATCCTGTTCCTGTTCGGGGTAATCTTTTTCCTCTACCGGATGAAGCATATCGGCATCTATGTCAGCCTGTTCGCGCTCGGCCACTCCACGACCATGCTGCTTGGCGTCTATTTCAACGTCGGCATCAACAGCTACATAATCGACGCCATCATCGGGCTGTCCGTGGTCTACAAGTCGCTCGACAATATGGGCGCTTTCCAGAGATGGCTCGGCTTCCAGCCGAACACCAAGATCACGACGCTGGTCTTCGGCTTCTTCCATGGTTTCGGCCTGTCGACGAAGATCATCGAATACAACATCTCGCCGGACGGCCTGGTGCCCAACCTGCTCGCCTTCAATGTCGGCGTCGAGATCGGCCAGTTGATGGCCCTGGGCGCCATCCTGATCGTCATGGGCTACTGGCGCCGGACACGCAGCTTCTGGCGCCATGCCTACACGGCAAACGTCATCATGATGACGGCCGGATTCCTGCTGATCGGATATCAGCTCACTGGCCTGTTCGTCGCTGCATAAGGAACCGAAACCATGTACAACACCGATCTTCCCGGACGCGCCGATCTGCCGACTTCGGCGCAGCTGAAGCGCTCCACCTTCATTGCCGCGCTGACGGCGCTTGCCCTGCTCGTCACGATCGTCATGCCATCCGAGTATGCGATCGACCCGACCGGAGCAGGCAGATTGCTCGGCCTCACCAATATGGGTGAAATCAAGACGCAACTGGCGGCAGAGGCGGCAGCGGACGAAAAGGCCAGCGCGAAGGCTACGGCCGAGCAGATGACGCAAATAGTCCCTCCGGCCGAGTTGATGGCGCGCATGGACCGAATTGAAAACCTCCTCGTCGCCCTGACCGCCGAACGGCCTGCTTTGCAGCCGTCGCCAACTGGGGAGGCCGTATCCCAAGACAATGTGACAGTTGGAGAGATCGCTCCTGCCGAGGCTCCGGCCATTGCTATAACGCCTGCCGCCGAAGCAACCTCGGAAGCCCCGATCCAGCCAGATGGAAGGCAAGACGAGCTATCCTTCACGTTGGCGCCAGGCCAGGGTGCCGAAGTCAAGCTCGTGATGCGGCAGGGGGCCAAGGCAAACTTTTCCTGGACAGCTGACGGCGGCGTGGTGAACTTCGAGACGCACGGCGATGGCGGCGGTCAGTCCGTCAGCTATGAAAAGGGTCGCAGCGTTCCAGCTGACGAAGGTGCCATTGAAGCCGCCTTCGATGGAAATCATGGTTGGTTCTGGCGCAACCGCGGTGGCAGCGACGTGACCCTGACGATCCAGGCTGAAGGCGACTACATCGACATCAAGCGTATGATCTAGCGCATACAGGGTCGCCCGGCGCCACTTCGAGCCTCGGGCGTCACCTATCCGTCTGTTCCACCGACGAGCGCAGATGCGCGTCGAAGCTTTGCGCCGCGACGAAGACACGGCTGACCTTCAGGTAAACGGGTCTTGATCCATCGCTCGATCTGGTTCACGGCATTTCAGCCCGACGAGATTTGCCAAACGGCTACGCCGGCAAGCGCCAAGCCGGCAGCGCCCTCAATGGCTCGGGAAATGGCATCGAACAGGCGTGGCCGGCTATCGAAAAAATGCACCAGACGTTCACGAAACAGGATCGACAGCACCGCAACGCAAGACAGCGTCAGCGCCACGCCGGCCATCATTGTGATTGCGAAAAGAATGCCGGCGACCGGAACGCCTCTGGATATCGCAAAGGTCATCACGAAAAGCGTCAGCGGGCATGGGATCAGGCCGGCCATGACGCCGACGGCCTCGCCCTCATGCTTGTGGTGATGGCCGTGGCTCAATGCGCGCCAGAGCATCCAAATGCCGATCAGGCCAAGCAGGCCCCGACTGACGTCTTCCAGCAGTGGGGCTCGGCCAACACTGCCCAGGGCAATCGATACCAACGGCAACGAGAGCGCCGCGATCAGCACGGCAATCGTTACATGCGTGAAGGAGAGTGTCAGCGACACCAGAAGCCCACGCCGGACGCTGGCGTCCGATCCTGCCAGATAGGTGGCCAGGACAGCCTTGCTATGGCCCGGCGTCAGCGCATGCGCCGCACCGAACAGAATGCCCATGGGCAGAAAGGCCGTGAACGCCAGCCAACCGCCGCCAGCCGCAAGCAGTTTGATCTGCTCGGCCAACGCCAGGTAGATCGTGCGTTGGAACTCGACCAGCGTCTGGAACATGGCCATCGAACCGGCTCCGGGTCAGCCGCACGTCAATTCGAGGCGCGTCGCGAAAATCTTGCCGAGATCGGTCCCCGTCGGGTCACTGAAGAACGCGTCTGTCAGGCTCTTCTGGTTCTGCGCGATGGCCGTGTCCGGATCTGGACGGACGACGGAACGTGAGCAGCCTTGCGGCAGACCGGCCACCGCAAGCTTTTCGTCCTCGGTAAAATCGATTGCCGTGTAGAAGGTCGGATCGTAGACACCGATACTGACTTTTCCAGCAAGGGCCAACGGGTCCTTCGGCTGCGTTTCGAACTGGACGACGAGTTGATCGTTTTCATAGCTGACGCTGAACTTCGGCGGTGGCGCCATCGTCACGTCCTTGCCGTTCAAGGTCACCATCTGAAAGTAGTTGTACTCGGCCAACGACGCATGGACGGTGAGAGCGACTTCATCGAGTTCCTTCGCATCAAGGACAAGGTCGGAATTCTTGTCGAATTCCATCAGCACAGTGCTGGAAAAGAGGTCGTCGAAACGCCAGAGATGCCGAAGCGACTTGACCGTCCTGTCTGGACCGACGGTCAGGTCCAGCTTCGCTTCGGCAAAGACATGCGGATGGGCGTTCGCTGCCGCGGTGGAAGCGAGCAACAGCGCCGCGCCGGATACCATGCCTGTCAGTTGCATTCTTCGCTCACATTTCGCTCGTCGATTCCGCATCAGGCAGGACACCTGCCATTGCAAGCAGGCCGAAATGGGACGGGCCAAAGCCCATACCAACCTTGATCGATCAGGGCTGTGTTGCTTCATCTAAGGAGGCAGCTACCCAAGGTCGCCCTTCAGCCAATGTTTGAGCATGATCACCGCGATACCAGCAAGGATTGCCAGCACTATCATCCAGATGATCTTTTGCCGATCGCTCAATTTCCTGCTCCTGATCGATTCAGAGCATTCCTATCGCGAGTTCCTTGCAAACGCAAAAAGCCCCGCGTCCCGTGCTGATAACACCAGCTGATCCGCCCTAGTCGTCGGCGATCGAGCTTGCAATGACCGTGTTCGATGTGATCCGGACCTCGGGAACGTCAAATGGACAAGTGCTTGCGATTGCCGACTGTCAATATGCAGAGTTTGGAAACTTGCATTCCGTTTCTGTCCTCGCCGATTGTTTCGGCATCCGTCCGGGCGAAGAAACGCTCCTCGAATGGCGCGCCGTCGACATCGAATAGCTTTATGGAGCAAGGTTGCACGGACTTGCCATTCAAGTGGCTTTTGTCACCGCGATCATGGTTTTGGCCGGGAGGTCGTCACCGGTCGCCTCCCAGTCCTGGAAGGCGCCTACGTCACCGACGGGGGCAAGTGCTGCGTCGCCGGACAACGGAGTCCATCCGCGTCTCCTGGCCGCAGGACGGTTCGTTCGAAGTCAGGTCCATGGGCAAGACAAATACCGTGAAAAGCTTCCAACGCCAGATCGACATTATCGGCACGCACCAGCGGCGATCTCAGGCATATAGCAGCGAGCGCCGGGATAAAGAGGGGCTTCGACATCAGCACACCGCAGGGTCAAAAAATGGACCCTCTGGCACGTTAGTCAAGAGTGCCATTTAGCGGGCCCAGCGGCTGCGACGAGATCGACCTGCATCCGACTGTCGGCGGCTGCGCCGTCGCCCCGTAGTATCATTCGCCAGTTATTCTCCAACGCGGTCCGCATTGAAGACCCGCGATAGCCGTCGAACTTGTGTGTCCATCCCTCGGCCCTCGGGAGGCTTCTCCACCAGGGTGGGGATCAAAGGAGCGATGAACGCTGGCCGGCTGGTGCTGGCAGTTACTCGTTTACGCATGGAATCGTGTCTAGGTCGCAGGCATATATCCGCGCTCCACACGTCCCGACGTTGGTTAAGATCGGCAGCCAGACCGGCCAGCCACTCTGTGCGCCAGGCGGATAGAGGTGAGTGTCGATCGCGAATTGCAGAAACGGTTGCCAGCCGATAATTGCAAAGTCAGCGCGTCACGCGTACGGATCCATAAGCCCCAGCGCGCTTACATCCATAAGCACCCCAAACCCAATGATCTGCTCCAGCGCAACGTTGCGAGACAATGTTCCCAAACTTTTGGCCGGTTCGGACTTCATGCGGCTGACCAGGGCGTATCGATTGTAGACCGCCAAACCGACCATCGCGACGAATAGGCTGATCTTGAACAGGAGAATTCGACCGTAGCTGTTGCGCGGATCGGGGAACGAGCCAAGCATTAGCCAAGTGGTCATAGCGCCCGTAAAAAAAATGAGCGCAACCGCCACCATACCAAAGCGGGAGAAGCGCCACAGGACGGTTTCCACGCCTGCGACTTCGGATGGATGCCGCTGCGCTGCCGCGATTAGCAGGCCGAGGGGCAGGAGGCCACCTATCCACGCCCCGGCACTTGCAACATGGAGAGCTTGAGTCAGTGAGGCTAGAAGGCCCAACGCCGCCGCGTGGCCCTGCCAACCCTCACAGGTCAGTAGCAAGAAAGCCGGCCCGACGACCAATTCGGGCCGCCCCGAGAAGCTGATCACCAGGAGCAGGAGAACGAGCGAAAGGCGAACAAACCAAACAGTTCCGAAGTCGCTTTCCATGAGAACGCCGTGCAAGGTGTCAACCATACCCTCGCGTCCGGAGAGCCCGGCCGTAAAGCACAGCAGCCAAATTGCCGCGAAGATTGCGGCCGCAAGTGCGAGGGCAGGATTGATGTTACGGGGTAGAGGCGCAAGCGCGGGAGCCGCGGTTCTGTCTAGCGCATAGAAAGGGAAGAGTGCCGACCCGAATAGAATCATCACTGAGAGGAAGTAGACCCACCGGGCGAAGGCCAGAGTGCCATCAACGTCCATTTCTACGGTCTGACTTCAAATTTGAAATTGCCCTTCACCTTGTGCCCGTCTGCTGACAGCACGTGCCAATCAACTTGATAAACACCCGGCGCAAGGGACCTTGATACAGGTGCCACCATGTCCTTATCCTGCACCGCGATCTCCGTGGTGATCTTCGCACCATCCGGCCCCGACAGATCGATGCCCGAGAATCGAGCCTCAATGGGTTCGCTAAAGCGCAGTCGAATCTCAGTGGGCGGAGCGGCAATGGTGCTATTGATCTCTGGAGTAGCCTCGACCAATCGAGCATGCGCAAGCGCCTGGCCGGATAATGGCACGCTCCACAGCGCAACTGTGGCGATCATTCGGATAGTTCGGTTCAAGGCGAACTCCTCCCGCGACGACGGTCATCAAAGACTATGCACTTTCTGACGAGTATACGAATTTGTTCGTGTTGCAGGGCCGCCACCGTTCGAGCTGTCACGAAATTTTCCGTTTGCCGGAAAAGTGATGGGAGATCAGGCCAACACGTTACCGACCGCCGAGACTCTCGATTGAAGGTCACGGACGCCGCAAGCGTTTGTAATTATCAGGACAAGCGCGGGCCAAACAAGCGTTTGCGCCCGCGTGACTCCGTTTCAGCTACTTAACCGGGATCATGAGATGTGCGTATGGAGTGCCCGGCCACATCACATAGGGCTTGGATGTGTCAGGCTTGGGGTCCGTCGGATAGCCCTGCATCATGTCCATTGCGTTGACGATCATCACATGCGGGCCGGTCTCTATCCAATTGTTGCCTTCCTCGGGCTTCGTCGCATAGGGATCGGTGTTGCTGCCATCGGTACCGCCGGACAGCATGTACATGAAGCCGACCTTGCCCTTGGGCGGTTCCTTCTTTTCCATCCATGCCATCGCCCATTCCATCGCGTTGGCATCGCCGCACATTGGGTCCGGGCCGGGCGTGGACGGGCTGTCTGGCATGCACCAGAAGCCGTTCTTGCCCTCGCGCAGGGTGCGCATGGCGCCCTTTTCATCCGCGGCGTAGACCGCAGCGCCGCTTGCCACGGCAGGGGGTGCAGCAGATTCAGCGCTCTTGATCATCGCAGCGTCGTCGGCGGCTGCGCCTTGCATCGTAACCAAACTGCCTGCCGCCAAAAGGGCAGCGACCGTCAGAAGCCGTTTCATGGCCGTTCTCCGGTTTGAGTTGATCTTGTGCATGACGTCCGACGCACGGCTTTCCAGAGCCGTTTGTCGGTGATCAAACAGTAGCAGATTACATGCCTCCGGACAATTTACGTTTTAGCGCTGTCTAATGTCTTTGCAGGGGGCGTGCTATTAAACCTTCAAATCGGTCACGAAACTCCTGAGGGTTCACTAACCAAGATGGTGCTGTTCAGCGGCCAAATTTGCGCGGTTTCCCAGCAACCTTGCTTGCGTCGTCAAATCGCCACCTGCCCTAACCCTAGATTAGCCCGCGCATCGTCAGTTCAGCCTTCAGATAGGCATAATAGATCGGCGCGGCGACAAGACCCGGCATACCGAACCAGGCTTCCATGAAAACCATCGCCAGAAGAAGCTCCCAGGCACGCGCATTGATCCGCGAACCGATGATCTTGGCGTTTACGAAGTATTCGAGCTTGTGAATGATGATGAGAAAAGCAAGCGAGCCGAGCGCTGCAAGGAAGGAGATGCTGAGGCTGACAACCACGATCACCGTGTTGGAGATCAGATTGCCGATGACCGGCAGAAGGCCGGCGACGAAAGTCAGCGCTATCATTGTCCTGATGAATGGCAGATCGATGCCGAAGGACGGCAGAACAGCGACGAGATAGACCGCCGTCAGAAACGTATTCAACGCCGAAATCCGGATTTGCGAGAACACGATGTTGCGAAAGGCCTTGCTCAGAATGTTGACACGATCCGCCAGCGCGACCGCCAGGGGGCCGGGCTCGCGCGATGGCGCCGCCGAGCTCACCGCGATCAAGCCGCCGATCACCATGCCGACGACAATGTGGACCACCAGGACGCCAACATCCCGCCCAACGAGTTGAAGCTGGCCGGCATGTTCGCGGAGCCACCGGGCCGCGAAGACTTCCAGTTCCTCGATGTTTGATGGAAAATAGGCCATCGCCCAGGTCGGGAGATGGACGCGCGCGGTATCGATGATCTCGGCCATCTTCTTGAGGAGCGTCACGACGTTCTCCGAACCGCCAGTCAATTGCGACATGCCGCTAAAGATAGCGGCGGCTATCAGGAGCGTGAAGATCAATGCCACCAAGGTCAGCGCAAGGCTTTTCGTCAGGCTGTTGGAGACGCCGATTCGATGGAGCATCGGTGCGGCGAAATGAACGATGTTGAACACGAGAAGGCCCGAAAGCAGTGCCGGAAGCAGTCCGAGTTCGAGAACGGCGACGAGCGCTATAAGCGCAAGCAGGCACGACGCGAGATAGAACCATGAGAAAGTCAGCACTTTTCACCTGCAGAAGCAGCCAAGTCCTCTCCGGGTTTCATTAGCTTTGATACCCGGTGATGCGCAAGCGAACACGCGTTCAACACGTGTGTAAGGCTAACCGCCTCGCAGATCCCATGCTTGCGCGCCAGGTCGCCCGTTTTTGCCCCGCCTCATGCTCACGCAGGACCGCGATGATCAGCTCTTCCGTAAACCGCATTCTCTTCATCAGTCCGCCCTTCAATCGAGGCCGGACTTTAATCTCAGATGGAGGAAATTGCCCGTGGCAGGTCAGCCGCTCGAGGATGTTTATGCCGTTGGCAAGAATGATCCTCTTCGTGGTGAAGCCGAAGTTCATTCCGCCGCGAAGACCATCAGATCCTCGAAGGGGAACTCGACATAGTATTGGCCGGACGGAAGGGCGTCCCGGGAATAGGTCCGGATGGTCAGGTCATTGCTTTCGAAAATGACTTCATGCCGATCGCCAAGGAAAAGGCTCTCGACGCAGGTCATGGCGATACGTCCAGGGCCGTCCTCCCCGGACCACGTCACCCGCTCAAGCCGGACGAGTGCGGTGACTTTGGCGCCGACGGTCAGCTCCTGCTGGGCGCTGCCCACAAGATGGATGCCGTTGGCGACAATTTCCGCACGGTTGCCGTTGATGGCGGTGACCACGCCGTCAAGGCGATTGCTGGCACCCATGAACTCTGCTGCAAACAGGCTCTCCGGCTTGTTGTAGATTTGCTTGGGTGTTCCGTCCTGTTCGATCTGGCCGCCGTTGAGCAGCAGGATGCGGTCGGCGAGCGCCATCGCTTCCACCTGATCATGGGTGACGCACAGCGCCGATAGCCCGAGATTGGTGATGAGGCGGCGCAGCCAGATCCGCGCTTCTTCGCGTAGCTTGGCGTCCAGATTTGAGAGCGGCTCATCGAGCAGAATCACGTTCGGCTCGTAGACCAGCGCACGGGCCAACGCCACGCGCTGCTGCTGTCCGCCGGAGAGCTGATGCGGATAGCGCTCGCCCAGTTTGCCGAGGCCGATGCTGTCCAAAGCCTTCTGGACGCGGCTCGCAACATCTGCCTGGGATACTTTGCGCAGCTTCAGGGGATAACCCACATTCTCGGACACCGTCCGATGCGGCCACAGCGCATAGGACTGGAATACCAGCCCGAGACCGCGCGTTTCCGGCGCCAGATTGATGTTCTGCCCGGCATCGAAAAGCGGCTTGTCACCGAGCAGTATCTTGCCGCTGTTGGGTGTCTCCAGACCGGCGACCGCTCGCAAGAGCGTCGTCTTGCCGGACCCGGACGCGCCGAGCAAGGCGACGATCTGACCCGGTTCGACCGAGAAGGACACACCTTTCAGGATTTCAAGGTTGCCGTAACTGAGGCGCAGGCCGTCTATGACGATGTCAGTCATTGAGGCGGACTCCAAAGCGCATCGCGAGGGCAAGACCGGTCACGATGATGACGGTGTTGATGACGGCGAGAGCCGAGACCAGATCGATCGCGCCGGTGCCCCAAAGGGAAACCATGAGCGAGCCGATCACTTCGGTTCCCGGTCCGAGCAGATAGACGCCCGTCGAATATTCACGGGCGAAGATCAGGAAGATCAACAGCCAGGCCGAGAACATGCCGCCGCGGATGAGCGGCAGGGTGATGTCCCTGGCAACCTGGCCCTCGCTGGCACCAACTGACCGGCCGGCTTCCTCGAGCTCCTTGCCGATCTGCAGGAGCGTTCCGGAAATCAGCCGCATGCCATAGGCGAACCAGACAATGGTATAGGCGAGCCATACCGAGATCATCGTGGCGCGCAGGGGTGCGATCGGCTTGAAGAACAGAAATATCCACAGCATGGCGAGGCCAGCCACAATGCCCGGCATCGCCCGCGGTATCATGGCCACGTAGTCGACGACTTTGGTCAGGGGTGCGCTCGAGCGATGACCGGCGAGTGCCACGGCAGTATAGGCCGCGATCGAAGCCGCGCCGCCGACCACCGCGACGCCGACCGTGTTGACAATGGCGCTGACGACATTCGGATAGTCAGCGAGATCGCGATAGTGATCCAACGTCAGCACCTGGAAGATATTCACCCCGACGCCCCAGCTTGTCACCAGTGAACGAATTGCGACGCCGCCCACCGGTATGATCACGGTGGCCGCGAACCAGGCCACCACAAGCGCGAAGGCCGGCCAGCGAAGAGCGCCCAGCCGGATGGGGTTGTGCCGACTGCCCTTGCCTTTGACGGACACATAGCGGCTGGCGTTGCGCAGCATGTAGCGCTGCAGCACCACCAGCGGCAGCGCGATCATGATGATCGCCACCACCACTACGGCCATCAACTGATAGGAAGGAACACCGAGCTTGTTGGTGAGCTTGTAGAGATAGGTGGCGAGAACCAGCACGCCTTCCGGATCGCCAAGCACCAGCGGCAGGCCGAAAAGTTCGAAACCGAGGAAGAACACCAGAACCGCCGCATAGAGCACCACCGGCATCACCATGGGCAGCGACACACTGGCGGCGACGCGCCAAGGGCCAGCGCCGGCGGTGCGTGCCGCCTCTTCGAGGTCGGCGCCAACGTTGCGGAGCGCCGCCGATGCATAGAGATAGACATGTGGGACATGGGTGAGCCCGGCAATGATCGCGATCGATGTCACCGAATAGACATTCCAGGGCACGTAGCCGATCATCGACTTGACCGCCAGCGAGACGAAGCCGACTGGTCCCAGTGTCATCACATAGCCGAAGGCCAGCACCACCGCCGACATGAAAACCGGGATCAGGATGATCGGCTCCAGCCAGCGCTTGCCCGGCACGTCGGTGCGCACGATGATGAACGCCAGCAGGATTCCCACCGGAACTGCGATCACCGTCATGCCCACCGCGAGCTTGAGCGAAGTCGTCAGCGCTAGCCAGAAATCCGCGTCCGCGAGGATGAAGCTGTAGGCGTTCAGCGACAGATGCGCGGTTTTCTGGAAGAAAGGCGCGGACAGAAAACTCTGATAAATGATCAGGGTGACCGGTGCCAGCACCACCAGGATGGCGAGGAGGTTGGTGCTGACACGAAAGACACGGAAGGGCATGATCGCCTCGAACAAAGCCGGGGGCCGTCCGCTAGCAAGAGCGCAAGCGCGCCGTTCCGATGGTTCTCAATAGCAAGAAGGGTGAGAGAGCCGACTGTGGAGGCACTCCCGATCAAGCGATTACTCGCCCTTCATGGCTTTCTGCCACTCGTTGAGGAACGCCAGCCGTGTCGTCTCGTCGAGACCTTCGAGCAGCTCGTCGTCGAGCGCGATCGGGTGAACGTTTTCACCGGCGGCGGCCTTTATGGACGCCAGCGTGGTTGCCCCTTCAACGTCATCACGAACGGCATAGAGCTTGATGTCGTCGGCGATCAGCTTCTGCGCGCGCGCCGACAGCAGATAGTCTACGAATAGCTTCGCAGCATTGGGATCCTGGGCTTCCGCCGGAATGACGGTGGCGCGGGTGGTCACCAGGACATAGTCCTTCGGGATTATCACACCGAGGTTCTCGTCCTTGGCCTGCTTGGCGAGGCCATATGAGCCGAAGATGCCATAGGCGATGGAATGTTCGCCAGACGTGACCTTCTCGATCATCGAGCCGGCGGAGCTGTAGAGCTTGATATGGGCCTTGCCAAAAGCCTTGTTAAGCGCCCAGGAATCGGTCCAGTTCTTGGCGTCCTGGTTGTAGAAATAGAAGCCGACACCGGATTTTTCCGGATCGTAGGACGCGATCTTGCCATCATATTCTGCGGTTTTCCCGGTCATCAGCTTGAGAAGATCGGCGTGGGTTGCGGGAACATCGCCTTCAGGCACGAGACGCTTGTTGTAGACGAAAGTCACCGGGTCGGCGGTGGTACCATAGACCATGTCCTTGTAGGACGCCCAGGCCGGAAGGTGGGCCGCCTCCACGGATTTGTATTCCTGCGCATAGCCGTCTGAGGCAAGTTTGATCTGCAGATCCGGAGCCGAAGACCATGCGACATCTGCCGTGCCTTGGCCCGAAGCGGTTTCGGCAATGACGCGATTGTAGAGTTCGGTGGAATTGAGGTCGGAATATTCGACGGCGATGCCGGGGAACGCTGCTTCGAAGTCCTTGAGCAAGGGCTGGACCAGCGCCGCATCGGTCGTTGAATAGATGCTTAGGTGTCCTTCCGCGGTGGCGGCGGCCACCAGATCCTTGTAGTCGTCCGGATACCCGGCGGGGATCTCGGCAGCGGCGGCAAGCGTCGCGAAAGCGGCTGACAGCGAAAACGCGGCCATCATCGTCGCAAGACGATTTTTCATTAGGGTCTCCTCCAAGTTCGCCTAAATCGTACTCCTCCAGGCACAAAGGCGAGTATCATCCTGACCTGTCACCAACCTGTCACGGCGATGTCGAGGTTTGCTCAGCCGACTAGGCCCGATGGGTCGTGATCAGATTGTCGACGACAGCCGGATCGGCCACATCGACGTATTGCCGAATTTTTGAAATCTTGGGACGGCATCCTACGCGTCACGGTCGCTGGCCCTGCGCATCGATCATGGACTTGCTCCAATCCTCGATGAAGCGGCGGCGCAACGCCTCGTCCTGTACGGCAAGTAACGCAGGGCCGATGCGTATGGCGCGCGCGATACCAGACTCCCCAAGTTTTTCCGGGCCGTCCGCTCCCTCAGGCAATTGCCCGTTCTCGGCAAAGAAGAAGGCGCTATCCCTGGCAACCTTCTGTCCTCGGGCTGACAGAAGGTAGTCGAGAAATCGTTTGGCAACGCCCATATTCGGCGCCGTCTTCGGAATGAGCGCGCCACGACTGAGTATCAGCGCATAGTCCCGCGGGACAACGACCCTCAAATCGGAATTGCCCCTGGCCGCGGCGTAGGCATATGACCCGATCATATTGTAGCCTATATACAGGCTCCCGTTTGCAACGTCCTGAAGGGTCTCCGCGGTGCAACAACGCACCACAGTTTCCGCTCGGCTCATGCTTTCCAGAAGCCGACCGTAGACCGCCGTCGTCTGCCGCGCATCACTGAACGCCAATAGGTAGCCGATGCCCGAAAGTCGGATGTCGAACGTTCCGACCCGTCCGCGATAAAAATCGATCCGCCGCCTGAGAAGATCGGCGAGTTCGATGTGGGTGCGCGGTACGTCGCCGGACGGCACGAGGCGGGCATTATAGACGAAGACGGCCGGTTCGTAGGTAAAGCCGAATACCTCGTCGCGCCAGTTTGCCCAATTGGCGACATGCGCGGTTTCGGCCGACACGTGCGGCGCCGCGCAGCCGTCATTGGCGAGCTTCACGAGTTGGTCGACCGACGGAGACAACAAGATGTCGCCCAGCACCGCGTCCGTCCGACAGGCTTCACTGGCACTCCTTTGCAAGTCGTTGGTGACATATTCAACATACTCGACGGCCACGTTGGGGAAAACGGACTGAAAATCCCGGATCAGTGGTTCCATAGCCGCCAGATCGGTCGCGGCGTGGATCGACAGTCGGTCCTTCTCCGGCTGAGACGAAGGGAAAAATGCGCTGCTTCCTTCAGCAGCTCTTGCCGCGTGACCGATGCATAGGAGGACGGCAGCCATCAAACCGAATGTCGGCAATGTTCCCGTTATCATCCGGTCTTCTCCGTGGCGATGGGCAACGTCAAGGTGACGGTGAACCCTTGCGTGCCCTTCCCGCCATCCTTGCTTGTCTCGCGAAAGGTCAGCGCGCCACCGTGAGCCGCCGCAACCTCCGACGCGATGGCGAAACCAAGACCTGCGCTGCCGTCATGAGATTTGGACGTTTCGAAGCGCTGCGTGACCCGCTCCCACTCGCCCGGCGGAATGCCCGGTCCGTCATCTTCGACCTCGAGATGGGCACGCGTACCGTCCCTGCGTACTCTGACCTCAAGGCGCGACACCACTCCATGACGCAAGGCATTGTCGATGATATTGACGATCGCTTCGCGAAGGCTGACGGCGTCCGCAAGCACGACCGGCTCGTCGTCAGGCGCCTCGAAGGAGACGATAATGTCCGGATCGATAGTTATCGGAACCGCCGCACGGAAAGCGCGCCGTGCGACATCTGCCAGACCGTGCGGCTGAAGCTGCACGGAATCGGCACGATGGATGACCATGGCGTGGCTGAGCAACTGGTTGGTCAGGCGCGCAAGTTCGCTGGCGCGCTGCTGTACGCGATCGAGATGCTGGCGGCTCGACTTGTCCAGCTTGGCTTGACTCAACAGATCGAGCTGCGCCGTTAGCGCTGTCAGCGGCGTTCTGATCTGGTGCGCCGCGTCGGCGATGAAGCGCTGCAGGAGTTTCACGCGCTCGTCGAGCCGACTCATGAAATAATTGATGGAAGTAACGAAGGGCCGCAATTCTCTCGGTACGACGACCGTTACCGGCGTCAGGTCTTGTGGATCGCGACGGCGGAGCGTCGCTCCGAGATGCTTGACCGGTTGCAGAGAATAGCGAATAGCAATCATCGCTCCAGCCAATGCCAATATGCTCATGACCGCCAGGAGGACGGTCGCCCTGAGAGTCAATTCACCCGCGAGCGCGCGGCGGGCTTCCGTGGTCTGCCCAACGATGACATGCGCCCAACCGGATACGGCTGGATCGGACAGTGCGCGCGCCACCACCGCAATCCGAACCGGTTCGCCGCGATAATGCGCCGATTCCAATACCGGGACATCGTGTATTGCGGCCAGATCAACTTCTGTTTGCAGATCGGCATAACCTGTCAGCGTCGCGCCGGAAGGGCCGATCACGCGATAGAAGATGCGATCGCGGCTGGCGAGGCCCAGAAGTTCAAAAGCTGATACCGGCAGGTTGATGATGAGCGAACCGGATTCAACCGTAAGGCTGTCTGCCATCTGGATGGCCGCACCAAGCAGAAGCCGGTCATAGGCGTCATCGGCGGCGGTACGTGCGTAGTACGACGCCGCACTCACCAGAAGAGCCGCACCCAGGCCCAGCACCAGCGAGATGCGGACCGCCAGGCGCGTGAAAAGGGAAGGCTCAGCCGGTATCATCGGAAGCCAGCTGATATCCCACGCCCCGCACGGTAACGATCTGCGCCTTGGCGCCTTCCAGCTTCTTGCGCAGCCGCCCGACATAAAGTTCGATCGCGTTCTGATTGGCCGGCTCGTCAAACCCGAAAAGCTGATCGATAAGTTCATCTTTGCTGAAGACGCGGCCTGGCCGCGACGCCAGTATCTCAAGCAACGTCATCTCGCGTCGTTTCAATTGCACCTCGCGCCTGCCTACTCGCACTGAGCGGCTGCCGCGGTCGAGCACGACATCGCCACACTGTACGATGTTGGTCGCCTCGCCGCTTTTCCGCCGGAGCAGAACACGGGCGCGCGCTTCCAATTCCCGGAAATCGAACGGTTTGACCAGATAGTCGTCGGCGCCGAGATCAAGCGCGCCAACGCGGTCCTCTATCTCGGAACGGGCCGTCAACATCAGAACCGGGGTCGTATTCCTTGCCTGCCGGAGCCGTCGAACGATTTCGAACCCGTCGAGGCTGGGCAGCATGACGTCGAGGATGACGAGATCGTAGCAGGTGAAATCGAGGATCTCTGCGGCAGCACGGCCGTCCGTCTCCCAATCGACTGCGTGGCCGATCGTTTCGAAGCGGCGGCTGATAGCCTCGCCAACGTCGCGCGTGTCTTCGACGAGGAGAATTCGCATGCCGGAGCATTTGCACGGAAGCAGCCGCCTATCAAGCGTCACCTCTTTGCGGAGAGGCGCTTGACATCATCTGCAGATCACGCGTTGGCTTCAGCCCTGTTACCGTCAGCAGTTCAAGCTATCCAATCATTTGAGCTTTATCGACGGGCTGCGTGATGGCGTCTGCCTTCATGTGATCTGCGCATCCACGCCAAGAACGCGGCGCGTCGGTACATGACCCGCGCTGCAAGCCACGGCTGGACCACGCACTTTGCCGCATTCAACGTATTCGACCGCACCGTGATCAGTCGCTAGTAGATGCACCACCATCGCCATCAGGGGATTATGCTTCTGGCGATCGTGATGCTGACAGCGATTGCGCAATGCCATCATTTGCGCTTCAGAGACGTATCCAATTGCGTCATTAAGAGGATATCATGCCGACAGGCGATGGCAGTTTGAGCGACATTCTTGGTATCTTATCGGTTCTCCTACTCGTGGCCGCAAACGGCTTCTTTGTCGCCGCCGAGTTTTCCCTGGTCGCCGTGCGCCGAAGCCGAGTTGCCGAACTCGCTGCGGCTGGGCGGCTGAACGCGGCAGCGCTCCAGCGGGCCGTCGACAATCTCGATGCCAATCTGGCGGCGACCCAGCTCGGCATCACCATTTCATCGCTCGCGCTCGGCTGGATCGGCGAACCTGCTCTCGCGCATCTCGTCGAGCCTCTCTTGATCGGGCTGCTCGGGTCGTTGGCGACTGCGGGCTCACACACTGTCGCCGTCGCGATCGCTTTCATCATCATCACCGCGCTTCACATCGTGCTTGGCGAGCTCGCACCAAAGAGTCTGGCGCTCCAGCGCAGCGAAGACACTGCGCTCTGGGTCGTGCGTCCGCTCGGTCTGTTCCTCTTTCTGCTCAGGCCGGCGATTCTAATGCTGAATGGTCTCGGCAACCTCGTTCTGCGACTCTGCGGCCTGCGCCCGGGAACCGGTGAGGATTCATTGCACTCGCCAGACGAGCTGAAGCTTCTGATCTCGGCCAGTCAGGAAGGCGGGCTGTTGCAGCAGGCGCAGCGGGAGATGGTCGAGCGGGTCTTCAATATCGGCGAGCGCCGCATCAGTGACATCATGACGCCTCGGCCGGATATCGACTGGATCGACGTGAATGATGACCGAACCGAGATTCTTCGTACGATCCGCGATTGCCGCCATGAGCAGCTCCTTGTCGGCAAGGGCGGTATCGATGAACTGCTCGGCATGGTTCTGAAGAAGGACATGCTCGACCAGGTTCTTGACGGGCAGGTTCTCGATCCGATGGCGATCATCCGTGAGCCGCTCGTCGTTCATGAATCAACGCCGATTTTCAAAGTGCTGGAGCAGTTCAGGAAGGCGCCCGTCCGCATAGCAATGGTCCTCGACGAGTACGGAAGTCTGGAAGGAATTGTTACCCAGACCGATTTGCTCGAAGCCATCGCCGGCGACCTGCCCAACATCGAAGGCGAAGAGCCGGATATCGTCGAGCGTGAAGACGGCTCCCTTCTCGTGGATGGTATGATGTCGGCCCAGGACGCGTTCGATCGCCTTGGTTTTCGAGCACGGCCAACTGAAGGCGACTTCCATACGATCGCAGGATTTGCCCTGTTTCGACTAGGGCATCTGCCTGAGATCGGGGAACATTTTGATTATGGCGGCTGGCACTTCGAGATCGTGGACATGGATGGCCGGCGGATCGACAAACTGCTCGCACGAAGGAACTCTCCCACGGGGCGGCAAGAAACATCGGAGTAAGAATGCCCGGATTCCTGCAAGACAGGCGTCGTCATTTTCATTTTTGCGTGGTTGCTCGGCGGGGCCCTTCCTTTATCCCGCAAACCCGGCAGTCGTGGTGGTGATTCTGCCGTTAGTCATGATGACGCGACAGTTGGTTGCCTGCGTGGCTCCCTTCCCTGATGGCCTTTGGAACGGCTTGGGCTACCGGACGGATGGGTTTCGCCTGTATTAAAAAAACTCGCCAACTTGTCCAAAGTGTCAACGGAGCATTGCCCTTGCCTTATCGCCGCTTGGAGTGTGATCGGCAATCGTGGTATCGCAATGCCGGGAGGCGACGATGCGTGTCATTTTCCGATGTGATCCAATGTTGGTCGAGCATTTGCCACGCCCGATCCTCGCGCGCGGCGCGTTGCCGGATTGGCTGCGCACAATGCCCGCTACTTCCTTTTCGGCGATCCACGGCCGCGACATTCGCACGCTCAAGCAGTGCCCGCCCGTTATCGATGCGATGACCTATGGCTTCATGATCCTCCTGCCGTGCGACGTCATCGCCGACAAAGGGACCTTTTCCTAGGACTGGCAGATTCCGGACCCGGTCACCGGGAACCACCCCCGAGCGCCTTTGAGCTTCCACACGCCGGGGCAACTCGCAGGCAGCCCGTTTGCCACTCCCGGTCAGGCCGCCCTCAAATTCAACAGCTTCTGGACCATACAGGTCGAGGACGGCTGGTCGCTGTTCGCGACGCATCCGGTCAATCGCGACGATCTGCCCTTCAGGCTGGTGACGGGCCTGGTGGATTCCGACCGGTTCAACGATGGAGGCATTAATTTCCCGGCGGTCTGGACTGAGCCCGAGTTTTCTGGCTTGCTCAGGAAAGGAACCCCGGTCGCGCAGTGCTTTGCGGTTCCACGGGTTGAGCCGCAGCTGGAATACGAGGTGTTCGATGAAAAGCGGCAGGCATCGTATGCGCAGACGGTCGCCGATGTCCTGTCAACGCCCGGTGTGTACCGCAAGCGGTTTCGCGCCAGGCGGGGACGCTCCACCAGCGAGTGAGCGACGCAGCGCTTCCTCATCAAGCCATAGCCGGCCGCTGGACGCCGATGTGAGTGCCATGGCGATGACGCCGAACGTGGATGGGCGCAGACTGTAGGCAATCGAATACGCAGCCATGGCCCCGTCGAGGTCGCCGACTTCCTGCAGGACGACACCCAGATTGACGGCAGCTTCCGGGGCGTCCGGGCTCATCTTCAGCACCCGCCGATAGGCTTGAGCGGCGCTGCCGAACTTGCGCATGTCCTGACGCACCAGCCCGAGGTCAAACCACGCAGCCGGATGCCCACCGCCGGCGACAGCGCGTTCGAGGAAGCCCTCCGCTTCGGCAGGCGCACCGCGTTGCCAGGCAAGGCGCCCGAGGCGCGCCGCTGCCTCCTAGGATTTCGGATCCCGCTGCAAGACAAGTGTCCAGCATTCGCGCGCGGCCGGGGCGTCGCCTGCCTGATCAAGGGTACGTGCTCGCTCGATGAGGATTTCCGCCTGCAATGATAGCTTGGCTGCGCGATCCAGCTGTTGCAACGCCGCTTCAAACCTGCCTTCGGCCCGGGCAATCCTGCATGCCAGAATCAAGGCAGGCACATTGTCCGGGCGAACGGCAAGGCTCGCTTCGATGCGCGCGCACGAGCCCCCGGCATGTCTGCCCTTGCGAACAGGAACGCCGCCAGAAGATGGCAAAGCGCTGGATCGCCCGGGTGCTGCCCCAGGCCCAATGCGCACAGATGCATCGCTTGGTCGTGATTACCGGAATTGAAAGCAGCCACCGCCCGGCGGATCAGATCGCCACTATCGCTTTGATTGTGCGCGTTGTTGCTCGGACGCTCACTGGCAGTCATGTCCTCAAGCGCCCGATGTCGATTCCAATCATGTTTGGCGGGGCCGCTTGCCATGAATCGAGCAGAGTAGCCGATTTGGAGCCTCGCTTGTCATCACGCTTAACCGCTTCCAAAGGCAAGAAGGCCACAATCCGCCCCAACTGCTGCTCCCGTGCCCTTGGGCACACACGCTCTAGTGACGACCATTCTATGAGCGCGCTTGTAAATATTGGCTACTCGCAAGGGATGTCCATAGGCGTTCGTCAAATTCCAGCAAAAGCGGTCTCATGTTGACCAGCTTTTCCGGTGTAAATCTGGTCAGCGGTCCAGAAACAGCCAGCGCTCCGGCCAAGCCCTCGCTGCCTGAAAAAACCGGTACGGCCATCGTCGCTGTTTCAGAATCTCCCTCCCCGAGCGATACAAACGGAATCTTCGCCATAAGAGCTATTCGCATTCTAGGCTTAGCGAGACTAAACCGAGCAAGCACTTGGCCAGCTGCATGATGGTCAAGCGAAAGCACATCGCCCTCTCGGATTTGATCCCGGATCAAATGGCGACAGTCTGCACGAAACAGGCAAATGCTGCGATTTCCCTCCTTTCGAAAAAACGATGCGCTTTCATTCGCCCGTTCAACAAGGCTCAAAAGGAGAGGCCGAACGAAGGCCTCCATCTTAAAACGACGACGGTAGAATGAGCCCAATATCATCGGCGTAGGGCCGGCAGCAAAGCGCTTGTCCGCCATGCGAACAATGTAGCCACTCCGGACAAGGGATTCCGTTAACCGAAGGATCGTGCTTTTGTAGAGGCCTGGTCTAGAAGAAATCTCGGCCAAGCTTAAACCTTCGTCGCGCTCTGTGAAGCACCCGAGGATCGAAAGCGCGCGATCGACAGCTTCAACCCCTCCCGCTCTTGTGTCTGCTTGGAGCCTGCCGGACATAATGTAGGGAGCACAACACTGGCGCGTCGGTTGCGGCAGGCTGCGTTACAGCTTCGCTAGGCATCCAGGTTTGGCCGGTATCCGGATTCAGGAAGGATGATCGCAGAACGCGGATCTCCAGATGTCAAACCCCGATGGTCCCCGGCGCGGATCGTGAACAGCGGAGTTTCCGCCACATCCTCGGCTGCCGCTACTGTCAAAACAATGCTTGCGGGCGCCACTGCGCTCATGGCAACAAACGGGCTAATCTTTGTTGACATTTCTCGTCATCGATGCCTGCCATTATAGCCACGACCGTTCAGGACGGAATCGATGCGGCGCAAGATCGCCTTGGAATATCGAGGTAGGCGATAGCGAACCTCGGTCGTCTGAGTATTTTGGCGGGCTGAACTAGGAGGCTTGAGGTGTGTAACACGCGTTGGGCCATTGGTCGCTCGACAGCGGCCGAAATCATGGAGCTGAGGTTTGATGAATAAGATTGCCTTACTTCCTCTGGTGACGTATCCGGAAGCGAATTCCACCAAAATCGCCTTAAACGCAATCGCGGTGGTCAAGCACATTGGCGCGGCGCTTCACGCATTAACGATCAATGTCGATATCCCGGGTATTTCCAACCCGGTGTCGAGATACTTGATCAACCTTCCCGAAATGATCCGGGAGACAGAAGCGACCAGCCGCAAGCACGGGCTCGATTTGCTGGAGGCATTGAAAGCTGAAGCGGCACGTGTCGGATCGTCCCTGACAACCGAGGAGATTGCTGTTCAGCCGGCATCTGTCAGCGATGTTGCGGCAGTGAAGTCACGCTATTTCGATTTTGCTTTGATTGGGTTGGAGCCAAATAACCAGACTGCGCGCATGACCGTTGACGCGGTTCTGTTTGGTTCGGGCCGACCGACCATAATTCTGCCGGAAAGCGCAAATGTTGGTGCAATCGATCATGTTATCATCGCTTGGGATGGGAGTCGCGTTGCGGCCCGGGCCGTTGCCGACGCGTATGAGTTTCTGCAATGTGCGGCAAAGATAACCGTACTGACGGTGACAATCGAAAAGCCGCTGCGCGATATTGGCGAAAGCCTTGCTTTAAGCCTGAGAATGCGTGGCCTTCCCGCTGAGGGAGTCTCAATCGATACGGAAGATCGCCCCATTGGCGTTACGCTTCAGGAGCGCGCTGTCGGCATGGGCGCCGATCTGCTTGTCATGGGTGCGTACGGCCATTCCCGGATGAGAGATTTTGTCGTGGGTGGCGCAACCAAGGGCGTTCTGGGCGATCTGCGCCTGCCTGTCCTTTTGTCGCACTAGAAATCTGCAAATCTGGCCTCGAGTAGCGGCGGCAAGTTGGCTCCTACGGTTGCGCCAGCGGCATCAAAGGAACCAGCTACGAGTTCAAGACGAAACCGTGCCTAATTCTCTTGAGTTGCGGATTGTTTCGCCTTCGAAATTCGAATTCGAACTGAACTGGGGAGCATACCCGTTCGCGCCGCCTACGATTGATTCCTGCCCTTGCCAGAGGCAGACAATGACGGTCCGCCTTTGGTGCCCATCAAATCCACGCCTGCAGCCATTTGAGGCCGAAGGCGCCGGGAGCCAGAATACCTGTGGCCCAGACGAAGGCTGAGGTGATGTTGGCAATCTGAAACGTCAAGGCGGGCATCTTACAGATGCCCGCCGCCAATGGCACGGATGCGCGCAAAGGACCGAAGAAGCGCCCAAAGAACACCCCGGCCACCCCCCATCGCTCGAAGAACAGGTGACCGCGCGGAATGAGGTTTGGATAACGTGACAGGGGCCAATAGTGCGAAACCCCGTTTCCCAACCGCGTGCCGATCCAGAAGGACAGCCAGTCCCCCAATGCCGCCCCAATGGCGGCGGCAAGCCACAGGGGCCAGAATGCGATACCGCTTTCGCCGATGAGAAAACCGACACCGATCAGGATCACGGTTGCAGGCAACAACAGAGAGATGAACGCCAGCGATTCCCCAAAGGCCAGCACGAGCACCAGCGGAACACCCCATGCTTCATGCGTCCGGATAAACGCGATCGTCGCTTGCGTGACCTCATCGAGGCTCATTCATCACTTTCCAATTCGCACCAAGCGTGACCGACGGTTGACATCTCACCATATCGGTCCCTCTGGCAAAGACCTGCCGCGCAGGAAACCGAAATCGTGCAGACGTGTAGCGGCCGAGCAACGCACACGGCGCAAGTAACCATTCAGAAGGATCTTCCTCCCGCTCTGATTGACAGAACCCACGGGATCGACCTTAACTCATTCTTAACAAAGGTGGTTGGGCGGGTCGGATGAGTTCCTCACGAGTGCGGTTGTGCGCACGGTTGGGCGGCGGTGCGGTCGTTGCAATCATTGCGATAATGTCCACGTGGTCGGCGGCGACGGCTTCACAGTCGATGCCGATCGGTGGCTTTACCTCGCAGCCGATCGGTCACTACGATTTCTGCAAATCCCATCGGGCCGAATGTGAGATCCGCTCACGCGACAATGGTCCGGAGCACATGACCGGAAAACTCTGGCGGCAGATTACGAGCGTTAACCTGACGGTCAACAACAACGTCAAGCCGATGAGCGATCTCGACCAGTACGGACAGGACGAATTCTGGGCTTATCCGGACAGTGGTTTCGGCGATTGCGAAGACTATGCGCTGGAAAAGCGTCGCCGTCTGATAAACCGCGGCATTCCTGTGTCGGATCTGCTGATGACGGTTGTTCGCAAGCCCGACGGCGAGGGTCATGCAGTGCTGACTGTTCGTACCGACACGGGCGACTTCATCCTCGACAACCTCACCGACACGGTGCGCCGCTGGGACCAGACCGGCTACCGCTTCCTGAAGAGGCAAACCGGCACCGACACGGGGCGCTGGGTCTCCCTCGATGGCGACAACCCGCTGGTCAGCGCAATCAAGTGACGGTAGTGTAACAGTTCACCCCAAAGTTGACGCCTTGCCGAAAGAGATCTCTGTGGCTGATGCGCAGCCTGCTCTTCGTCTTAGGTCGGAGTGTTCGTCGTTGTTAAGGCTTTGTGTCCGGCTTCGCCTGATTGCTGCTCGCCCCCTTCGACGAGCACACTCAATGGTGCTGTCGCCTCCGGGCAGCCGCTCTGAATTTTTTTCCATGACGAAATGTTGAGAACCATGTCGCATTGCGCGAGTTCCGGTCCAGACGGCAATTGCAGACAGGCGAATTCACCGTGATGGAACGTCCGGCCGTTGGCGAGGCACTGACATTCTGCCCGCGCGGGCGTTGCAACAAGCGCCACGAAAACCAGGATGCAAGAGGCATGGAACGTCCTCATGCGAAATCATAGCACGATCCGGAGCGGGCGCCAGATCGCCCAGCATGAGCTACAGCGCCGTGATGATGACCAACGCAATCGCGACCGCGGTGGCATGGGAACCGGCGTTGGCGAGCGAGCCCGGGAGGCCACTCAGCAGAGGCTCGATCAGATGCACAGATCAGCACCCGTCGCCGGCCGCTCCGGCGCCCGTGAGCAGTAGCGCCATTAGTGCGGCGAGAACTCGGACGCTCCGCCTCGCCCAATTTCGACCCTCTCACGCCCTCGGCAACGCAACCCTGGATGAGGACCGGGTCATTCCACACGCAAATAACCGGTCAGGCCGCTCTTCTGATGTTCAATGACGTGGCAATGGAATGCCCAATTACCCGGATTGTCAGCGACCAACGCCACTTCCATCACTTCTTGCGATTTAAGAAGGGCCGTATCTGTTACAAGCGACGCAATTTTGCGCTTGTCGGAGCGTAGCAGACGGAAAGACATACCGTGCAAATGGATCGGATGATCGTTCGGCGTTTCGTTGCGAAGGCGCAGAACATAGCTTTTGCCTCGTTTTAGAGCCGCGAGCGGATCAACTGGCCCCGGCGCGTCCCCTCGCCAGGCGACGCGGTTGATCGACCAGAAGGTGTAGCCGAGCGTGCCGCAAACACCCGGCGCCGGCGCATCACCATTGGGCGACCAGCCAAAGACGAAGTCCATTGTCTCGGGATCGGCAAGATCCGGCTCCGGTACGCGATTCGGCCGCAGCGGCTTGAGTTCGCCAAGCGTCCGCCCCGCGCTGGCGCCGATAGGCCGGAATCGGACGAGAACGCGAGGTCCCTTGGCTGTTCTGAGATTCAGGCTGACGATCTCGTCTTCGCCATCAGGCACGCGGAGGGCGACATCGGCGCGCTGGCCGGGCGCGATGACAATGCCCCGAGGCGCAACAGGCTGCGGCAGCGGGTTGGCATCAAGAGCGATCACTTTGGCCGTTCCGCCATCGAGGTCATAAGTGCCGATACGGGTGACATCCGTGACTGCCAAACGCAGGCGCACAAGGCTGCCCGCTGGCAGATCGTAAATCGGGGTGACTTCCCAATTTACCGTCGAGACCGTACCCAGCGTGCCGCCGCGCGCAGCGTTGCGTGCCTTGAACAATTCGATGAACTGGCCGTCTTCGCCGAGACGGAAGTCGCGTATATTGAGCGGCAAATCCTGGTCGAAACCGGCATCTTCGTCATCTTCGACAACAAGCATGCCTGTCAGACCGCGGGCCATCTGATCGAGCGTGTTGCAATGCGGATGATACCAATAGGTGCCGGCATCCGGCGGTGTCAGAGTGTAACGGAAGCTTTCGCCCGCCGCGATGGGACGCTGGGTGAGATAAGGCACGCCGTCCATGGCATTGGCGATGCGCAATCCATGCCAGTGCACACTCGTCGCTTCATCGAGATCATTGACCACGTCTATGGAAAACGGCCTACCTCGCAATAAACGCAGAGTGGGCGGCGGCCCGCCCGCACCGAAACTCATCATCCCTTTGGTGACGGTGCCGGGCAAAATCGACCGACTGATCGCTGAAACCCGCAAGGTCAGATCGGCTGCTACGGCCCTGCCGGCAATCAGCCCGCCTGCAGCGCCGACAGCTACTGCTGCCGTGCCGCCCAGCAAGAATCCCCTGCGCGACATTCCCGACATGAAGCAGCCCTTTCAGTGGAGTATAGCGGACGTGGTGTTGTTGTCTCTTCGTTCACGAATTTCGAACCCTGGCAATGATTCAAGGTCAAGGTGGCGTAGTCTCCGAAGGACTTCAACTGAAGTTGGAGTTTCACTTGCTTTTTGATGATTGCCACACAACGTCGCACTGAGCCGCGAGGCGTCTACGTGGCAGCTCTCGCCGAACGGCGTGTTGTGGGTGTAGCGTGCCCGATTGGCAGGAGTTACGACGCAAGCTATCCCCTTGCCGGAAATGGGCTCGCCTGAAATAGCACATTTGAAGCGGCCACCGTCTCTTAAACGCCCATAAACGCAAACGCCCATAGACGCTCATCACTCGTCAGCGCTCTATCTCGGCCCATTTCTGCTCGCCGCAGGATCGGTGCAAATACGGTCATCCAATTTCAATAACGGAACCCTGTAATGCTGCCGTCACATACGGTGGCTAGGCGGATGCAGGGCGCCCTGCCCGTCCAACCTCTGGAGACAACCATGCGCGCTTTGCCGACTGTCATGGCGCTTGCGGCCCTGCTGGGCACGCAGCCCGCTTTCGCCGAATTCGTCACAGCTTTCGATTTTCCGCAGCCGAAAGACACCAGCGAATTTTACACGGTTATCGAGATTCCGGCGGGAAGCATCACCAAATATGAGATCGATGCCGAGACAGGCCATGTCGTCGTCGATCGATATCAGTCCATGCCGGTCGTCTATCCGGCCAACTATGGTTCCGTTACCAGTTCGTTGGGCGGCGACGGCGACCCGTTGGATGCGCTTGTCTTCACCCGGGAACCCGTTGTGCCCGGTGCTCTGATCAAAGTCCGCGCCATCGGCGTGCTCAACATGGTCGACGGCGGCGAAGCGGATGACAAGATCATCGCTGTGCCGGCTACGGATATCGATCCGCAATATGACGGGGTCAAGACCATCGATGATCTTCCGGCCATCGAACGACAGCGCATCGAGGCATTCTTTCGAGTTTACAAGCAGCTACCTGAAGGCCGCAAGGCCGTTGAGCTGAACGGCTTTGGTGGCGCCAACGTCGCCATCGACATGGTTGGCAAAGCCATTGAAAGCTACCGGAACAAGAAGGACTGACAGGAAAGCAGAATCTCAACAGGAAGCTCATCCATAGGGCTGGTTCCTAGCGGTGTTGGAACACCGCTAGGGTATGCGTTGGGCTTGCGTCGCACTGTTGGATGCGCGCAAACTGCGCTTCGCTTTAGCTCCGGGCGTTTGCTGTTGATAAAGCCAAATCGTTGGCTTTATCTCCGCCTTCGCCTGGTTTCTGCTCGTCCCCTTTGACAGGCAAGCCAAACGGCGCCGTCGCCTCGGGGCATCCATCCTGAATTTTTTTCCATGACGAAATGTTGAGAACCATGTCGCACTGCGCGAGTTCAGGACCTGACGGCAATTGCAGACAAGCGATTTCGCCGTGATGGAAAATGTGGCCGTTGGCGAGGCACTGGCATTCGGCCCGCGCGGGCGTTGCAGCGAGCGCCGCGAAAACCAGAATGTAAGAGGCCGGGATCGTCCTCATGCGCAAGATCATAGCACGATCCGGAACTGTCGCTAGTGTGAACGCTTCACAAGTAACTCGGCGGAGAACTCGTACCGCGGGCGCTCACGATCCTCAATCGTCGTTCGCGTCGGGTTTTGCCCTGTTGTCCGTATTTTGTGGCCCGAATCAAAGGCACGGCCAAGCGACCAAAATGACCAGCAAATCCATCGGCATGCCGCGCCCAACGACACCTGCCAAACTGCCGGCATGCATGACGAGCAGCGTTGTTCGAACCGACGGCCGCGATGATGCGCGACACGTTCAGGTTGAGGGAATGCGCGGGTCCTGAACGAGATAGAGCCGCGCAGTCGGCGTGAAATCAGTCACCAGGAATGAGAACGAAACCGTGCTCAGCGGATCGACCTCGCCTTTCCGGAACAGAAGATGGTCATAAGGTTCGAATTCACGACTGAATTCGGCGAAACTATCGGACCGAATTGCATCCGTTTCGCGGCGCGCCTGGTCGAACGAAAGCCCGTCGCTGGAATCGCTTGGCTGGTTGAGAATCTCCTGCAACTCGAACTCGAATTCGACCCAGGCGTGACCGCTGTTGTTGAGGGCAACGATCCTTAGGGAAATGAACCCGGTGGCATAGTTGCCGGAGGCACCGAATGGCTGAACCGGCCGGATGGCGCGTATGGTGAGGGTTACCGGGCTTGCCGACTCGAGTTCCTCGGTGATCACGACGGGATCGGCCCTTGTTCCGGCTCCCGAAGCGGCAATGATCCGGAATCCGCCGAGTTCGTCGGAAAAGGAGTAGGCGCCTGCTTCAAATATTCTGGGCCTTGTGCCATCGGCTCCAGCGAGGAGTCCGCTTGCTGCGAGCACGGTTGCGAATATCCCTACCAGACGTGCGCCTGATATTCGGGTTGACGAGTGGTGCCACATGGCTCGAAGTATGAACGACATTCCCGCGGCCGCATACTGGAATGGCTCAGGCGAGAGGCTATGATGGTTGGATTTGGCGCCGTAGGTCGAGGCATTCAACCGGATCGGTCGCCACAAACCAGCGGAGAGGTTGTCGCTGCCGGCGATTGCGCGAGAGGACGTACCGATGTTCGGACTTGGCATGACCCACCTGTTGGTTATCTTCGTGGTGGCGCTGGTTGTTTTCGGCCCGGAGGAGCTTCCAAAAGTCATGCGATCGGCGGGGGCAATGATGAAGACATTCAATCGGATTGCGGGCGATTTTCGAAAGCAGTTTGACGACGCCGTACGTCAAGCCGAGAAGGAACTCGACCTGCAGGAAACCCGCTCGATGCTTCAGAATGCGATGGAGGACGTGCCGCGAAGCGCTGACAAGGCCATAGTAGGGAAGGACAGCAATCTCGATCCGGCCGCTGAGCGGGGCGCAGAATCTGAACTGACATCGGTCACGGCCAAGGATGCGAGGTTTAATGCCGAAACGTCATCAAACCAGTGATCGGGCAGAAGAGCAGTCGCCCATCGGAACCATCGCGAGGCTCCCAGCCGCTCCACCTTCACCGTTTCGGTTTCGCCGACTGCGCGCCGGGACTCAAAACCTCATCTCGGGCATTCCCCTCGCTGTAAAATCCCTTCACAGGTTACCATTGTTCCACCACTGCCGTGCTGCAGCCGTGCTCTGTTTGACAATCGCGTTGCTGACTGCGGCGGTCACCGACGTCGGCTCCGCTTCAGCGCATCGCAACGCGCTCTGGCAGGTTGTGCAGACCTGCGCTCTTGCCGCAGCGCATCTTGGCAGCGCTTTCCCCTGCGAGGAAGTGATCCTGCCCAGGCAGGGCGTGCCTGGATCAGCTCTCATTAAATCACCCCGATACCGGACCGAGTTTCTGTTGACGCCACTTACGGCTGTTGCCGGCCTTGAAAGCCCGTCTGTCCGTTGGCAGGGCAGTTCCCAACTCTGGAATCGGGCATGGAAAGCACGAAGCAAGGTCTCGGCGAGCCTCGGACGTCACCTTCCACGAACGGCCATCGCCATGGCTGTGAATTCCAGGACTGAGCGATCCCAGGATCAGTTCCACATCCATATCGATTGCGTTGCGGTGTCGGTGGAAAAGAAACTTGTCCTGAAGGGGCCGAAGGTGGAAGGTCCGTGGCAGCTTCTCCCTTTGGCTCTGATGGGGAAACGCTATTGGATCAAGGCAGTCGACAAGCCGGATTTGGAAACGACCAACGTAGTCGGCATCATCGCTTCCGGCCTGCCGCAGGCCCGGGGCGCCATGCATCACGTAAATGTCGTCGTCGTTGGCGCCGAACTCGCCGGCGCAAGACCGGGATTTTACATCCTGACCAATTGGGAAAGCTCAGCGGCCGAGCGCCTTTTGGATCACGACTGCACCTCGCGTTGAGCGCCCACGAGGCAACGGGCGAAGCAATGGCCGCACCCGGACACTCGACGGAAGTCTCAAAGCAGTCTTCGCGGAATGGTATCCGGGCATGGCAAACGACAATCCAAGACCCGATCAGCGCAGCAAAGCTGCGTGACCGCCCCACAGTTCCTCATGCTCTCCTATCTGCAGGCCCGCACCGGCTAACGTCGGCTCTTCGACGATCCGATGAAGCGACAGCCCGAGACGAGCTGCGCACCACGCAAAGGAAGTGCAATTGGCTGAAATCGGGTGGAGCGAGGCGGCGATCCTAGGAGTGGTTCAAGGACTGACGGAATTTCTTCCGATCTCCTCAAGCGCGCATTTGCGGATCGTTGGTGAATTCCTGCCACCGGCCGGCGATCCCGGCGCCGCATTTACCGCCATTACGCAGATCGGGACCGAGATCGCGGCCCTGATCTATTTCCGCCATGACATCATCTGCATCATCGCCACATGGCTGCGTTCCCTGGCCGGCCGCCGTGAACGGCTGGACCCGGATGCCCGCATGGGATGGCTGGTGATCATAGGGACCCTGCCGATCGGCATCCTAGGACTATTGCTGAAGAACCTGATCGAAGGTCCGGCCCGCAACCTCTATCTCACGGCAACCATGTTGATCGTCTTCGCGCTGGTTCTCGCGGCCGCCGACCGGCTGGGCGCCAAGCGCAAGGCTTTGCGCGATCTGGGCTGGCGGGACGGCCTTCTGTTCGGCGCCGCCCAGGCGATGGCCCTCATCCCGGGCGTTTCGCGATCGGGAGACACTATAAGCGCCGGACTGCTGATGGCTTACACGCGAGAGGCCGCCGCCAGGTATTCGTTCCTGCTGGCGATACTTGCCGTGCTCGCCTCAGGCTTCTTCCAGCTCTATGCGAGTTGGGGGGCAGACAGTCCGGTCGGCGCCGGTCCGACCGCGCTGGCCACCCTGCTGTCCTTCGCGGTCGGCTATGTCGCGATCGTGGGTTTTCTGAAGCTAGTCTCGACGCGCAGCTACATACCCTTCGTCTATTATCGGATCGGGCTCGGCGCCTCGATATTTCTGCTTCTTGGCGCCGGTCTCCTGTCAGCGTCCTGAGATTATTTCGTGCCGCTGACGAGAATGTTCTGTTGGGATTCGATCGCTTCCCAATGGCCGGAGTTGGATCGCGACTGGCGCTTCAGGTAGGTATATCCGGTGTCCGACCACAGCAGGACCTTCGGCTCCAGATTGTCGAGAATGAAGTCACCGGCGGTCGTGTTGACGCTCAGCATCGCGTGCCCCTCGCCGCTCGACTGCCTGACCACCGTTATCCAAAAGGTTTTGCGGGGGCACGCCCTGTCTCATCAGTTCGCGACGTTTTTCCAGCACGATGTCGTCGCAGTCGCCAAATCCCTTATAGGGATACTCCCATTTCTCATCGACACCGGGTATCTATGTCCGTCATGGCCATGATCGTCGTGTTGGCCCTGTTGTTGATTTCGATCAGCGTCTCACACAAGGAGCGGGTCAGTTCGACGGGCTTCGGGTCGCGCGTGACGATCGAGCAATCATCGCGATAGTTCCGACAGTATTCGTAATGACCGATCGCTGCGTTGTCCGTCCGTTTGTTCGCATGAATGTGAGCTGCCCTGCATTCGCCGAGCATGACCGATGACTTTTGCGATCGCTCGTAGGCGTCAACGTATCCGTAAACCACCGCGTCAAGCCAGTGAGCGACATGGAACACAATGGAGTTCCAGAATATTGGTCCTATCCTGACGATAATCTGGGTGATTGCGAGGATTATGCACTGGAAAATCGGCGAACGCTGATGCGAAAGGCCTTCGCGTCTCCAGTCTGCTCTTGACGGCAGTGCGCAAGTCCGATGGCGAAGGGCACGCTGTATTGGCGGTTCGAACCGACAAGGGCGATTTCATTCTCGATAATCTGACCAATAGGGTTCGTCCCTGGTACGAGACGAACTATCACTACCTGAAGCGCCAAGCGGAATACAACACGAGACGGTGGGTTTCCATCTTAAGCGAAGACAATCTTCTCGTCGGCGCGCTTAGGTAACGCGATGCCGAACATTTTTTCCAGCGTCCTTGCATCCGAACACCTTGCCGGCTCGCAAAACCTCCGCCTCTCTGTTATAGGCTCGAAAGCACACTGCCATGACCATATGACGGCACACCCTGCATCCCTTCACGGAGCCGGAGGCTGCCAACGGAGCCTCATGCCAACAGCCAAGCTGCAGCCCTTTTTGATGACGGTGACGATCGTTGCACCTTGTGTCGGAACGGCCCCAGCCGTGGCGCAGACTGTCACAGTCGTCCCGACGGGCAATCGTCTTGCCGAGCAACCGGTGATCCCAAGAGCGTCCGCGCTTCGTTCCAAGGCATTCAACACGACGTACGAGGAGAAGTATCGGGCCATAACCGCCTTGATACGGGACGACCGCAAGCTCGTCGGCAAGATCAGGAAGGCGGCGCTCGCCTATGGCATCGATCCGATCCACATCGTCGCGGCTCTCGTCGGAGAGCACACCTACAATATCAGCGTGGTCGACTCGGTTCAGACCTATTACGTCAAGGCGCTCGCCTATGCCGATCTGAAGTTCTCCTTCAGCTACAGGGGCACTCCGGTCCAGTCATTCGTCCAGCGGCCCGAATTCGCATCCTGCGCTTCTCTCGAAAGCAGCGCGCTGATTTGGAGCTGCCGTGACCAGGTCTGGGAAGAGACATTCCGGGGTCGCAAGGTCGATGGCGTCGACTACGAACCCATCACGTTCCAGCGGGCCTTCTTCCAACCCTTCTATGCGGGGCAGACCTTCGGCCTGGGACAGATAAGCCCGCTTGCAGCCCTGCAGGTCACAGACATGGTCAGCCGGGTCAGCAAGCTTCCCCGATTGTCGCCCGATCGCCCGCAGGCGATCTATCGCGACGTCATGGATCCTGATCGCAGTCTTGTTTACATCGCCGCGATCATCCGGGATTCGATCGATGCCTATCGGGAACAGGGGTTCGATATATCCGGTAATCCCGGAATCACCGCCACGCTCTACAATGTTGGCCAGCCGCGCAGACGTGCACGTGAGTTGAGGCAAGCCGTGACCGACAAGACCGGCCGCACCCTGCCCGTCGAGAACTATTACGGCTGGCTCATCAACGACAGGCTCGAAGAACTCAAGGCGCTTCTCACCGATGGCACGAAATGATCGTGGTTGGTGGCCGGACACTCGCGAACCTGCGTCGGATGGCAGGACAGATTTATGCCGGAAAAGCTGGCTGTCATGAGACCAATTCCGCTTGCATTTGGCGAACATCTATCGACATCAGATGGAAGCAAACAGTGCACTCAAGCGAACTCATAAAGCGCGCCGGAATTGCCGGTCGCGTGCAAGATGGCCAAGCGAGGTATCGTGTGTCGATTACCATGCGGCTCCAAACTGAGAATGGCTTACCCAGCGCGACGTTCTGAAAATCACATATTTGAAAGACAAGGTGGCGTTTGGCATGCGCCTCTACGGCTTGACTGACTGAGGGGGTGACATCGCCATGCTTGATCCGATCGTGAATTTCTTCACCCGGATTTTCCAGTGGATCGGCCGCGGCATCGGCTTAGCCATCGGCGTCATCCTGTGGCCGTTCGTGTGGGCCGGGCGTTGGTATACGCAGCGCGGCTGGATCCTGAAGGCAGTGGTCGGCCTGGCGCTGCTGATGCTGATCGGCCTCTACGCCAATTTCTTCTACGCCACCCAGTGGTGGAACAATTTCAACCCGAACTATCCCGACACCTATATATTCGAGAAGCGCAACCTGTCGGCCGGCGAGCAGGTCGCCGCCGGTGCCAGCACCGACGCCGCCAGGACCTGTGGCAATTCGGCGATCGCCCAGTTGGCGGCCGACCTGACCGACTTCAACGTCAACCAGAATGCCTGGGTGTCGTCGATGATCCTCTACAAGCTCGGCCTGTTCGGCATCGACTGGGACCACACGCCGTTCATGGACAACAAGGCGTCGTTCCAGCGCGGCATCAACCAGGCGGTGCGGCGCACGGCGACCGAGCTTGCCGACAATCTCGGCCGCGTGCGCACCACCTCGCAGATCGACGCCGACCTGCAGGACGCGCGCGGCAATCTGCAGTTCGATGAGGAAACCTGGTATTTCGGCCTGAACCCGTTCGGGCCGAAGACGCCGACGCCGAGCTACTATCGCGACGCGGTGCGCAAGCTGCGCGCCTTCAACGCCCGGCTGGAAACCTGCCAGACGGTGTTCGATGCCCGCGCTGACAATCTCAAGCAGTATATCGACCGCATCTCGTCCGACATCGGTTCGACCTCGGCGATCCTCAAGGAGCGCGCTGAGCACTACAACAATGGCTGGTTCGATTTCCGCGCCGACGATCGCTTCTGGTTCGCCTATGGCCAGCTCTATGCCTATTACGGGCTGATGAAAGGCGCCGAGGCCGATTTCGAGGACGTGATCAACGAAAAGCACCTGCAGAGCCTGTGGGACACGATGGACTCGCAGTTCGTCTCGGCGCTGCGCATCCAGCCCTTCATCATCGCCAATGGCCGCGAGGATGGCTGGCTGTTGCCGAATCACCTAACGACAATTGGCTTCTACATGTTGCGCGTGCGCTCGAACCTGGTCGAGATCAGCAACGTTCTTGCGCAGTAACTCGGTGGATGAAGCGCTCGAGGGCATCGAGGCATTGGGACCGGTAACTTCTCTGGGGTGAGCGCGGCCACGATTTGTTAGCGCCGACTGGGCCATCACCGTTACTTTGTTTAAGGCGGCGGCGATGGCGGTGGAATGGACGATCACGATCGAGAGCAGGAACGAATTCGGCGATGTCGAAACGAGGTCCGGATCGACAAAAGCGATGAGCGTCCGCGTGGCGGAGACCTTGACCTGTCGATCAAAGATGGCAAGAAGATCATGGCCGCCCTGCAAACAGTGGTCGCGACCTAGGAGGCGAAAACCTACACCCTGTTTCGACGGGTCTGTCCGGATTGCCACAATTTTCGGCCGGTCAAGGACTATACGACGCGTCGAATTCAAACGGTGTTCGGCACAGTGGAGGTTCGCAATCCCCGCTGGGTGTTGTGCCGGGATTGCCATCCAGGGATGGACGCCGCATCCAATGGTATCGAGGTTCCCGACCTGTTGAGGGAAGTGCATGAATGGACCGGCTTTGCGGATACCTTCACGCATGTTCGCACCGGCGACGTCCCAAGAGATGTCTCGGCCATGCTGGCCGGCGTACTGGCGGATGCGACCAACCTTGGTCCGAAACGGATGGCCAGCGCGTCCAAAGGCATCAGCGCTCACCAGATCAGTTGGATGAGAACCTTCCATGCACGGTCGGAGACCTACCGCGCGGCGCAGGCCTGCGTGACGGACGCCCACACCCGCCATCCGCATTCTCGCCTTTGGGGCAATGGCACGACGTCATCATCTGACGGCCAATTCTTCCGCGCGAGCGACCGAGCCGCAAAGCGCGGCGACATCAATCTGCATTACGGCAGCGAACCCGGCTCAAAGTTCTACAGCCACCTTTCCGATCAGTACGGCTACTTTGTAAGCGTCACGAGCACCGCACGACTGTCCTTGCTTGACAGAGGCAGGATTCAGATGCGGGCCGCTTTGACCCGCTTGGGCATGAAGTACGAGCGGATGGCGACGACCGCCTTTGCAACGGCTGCGACGCCCGCGTCGTCGAGACGGGAGTTCAGCCCCGTTGTATCCCGGATCGGGGCGATGATGTCGCCGGTCTTGGCATGGCCGTGGAGAACGGGGCGCCAGAGCCTTGTGGCGTAGCCGGTGGCAAGCAGGAAGGCGGTCGACCATTCGAAGGCGTCGAATGTGCCGTCCTGCTGTCGCGCAAGGCGCGGACGCCAGGTCTCCGGCGTTTCGCCGAGCCCGACCGAGATCCGGTTATAGTTGGCAACCAGCGTCTGAACGGCGAGCGCCTCGGTTGTACCTTCGAGCGCCATCAACGCTTGCTCGCCTGCAAACAAAGGAATCCATTGGCGCGGGTCGATAAAGCGCGGACCGATGATGAGCGCAGTCAGATAGCCGTCGAGCCCATCCATGCCGAAGACCGGCGGATGCGGCCGCTGCTTGTGCAGGAACGTCTCGAAGGCCGCATCGTCCAGCATCGGGCGCGAAGGCGCAATCGAGGACGCCGCAGCGGGCCGAGCGGCGACGGGCCCCCTTGACCGACGAGCGATCATGCCGCCACACGCTCCAGTTGGCCCCGTGCTTCCCGGTCCGCCTTCCAATTCCACGGCAAGAGCTCGTCGAGCCGATTGACCGGAATGAAACCCGAGACGATCTGCTCGAGCACGTCGGCGAGCCAGGTTTCGGGATCGAGACCATTGAGCCGTGCCGAGTTGACCAGTGATGCCAGCACCGCCCATGTCTCGCCACCGCGAGCGGATCCGGCAAAGAGGCTATTCTTCCTCGTCAGGCAAACTGGTTTGAGCGAACGCTCGACAACGTTGCTGTCGACTTCGATCCGGCCGTCCTCGAGGAAGGCGATCAGCCCATGCCAATGCGCCAGCGTGTAGGCAATGGCCTTGCCGAGCGACGACTTGGCCGAGACCTCATCGATCAGCATCTCCAACTGCTCCTTCAGTGCCGCCATGAGCGGAGCGCTCTCGGCCTTGCGCACCGACAGGCGCTGCTCGGCGCTCATGCCGCGGATGCATTCCTCGATCCGGTAGATCTCGGCAATAGCGGCGACCACCGCCAGCGCCTCGCTCGAGCCCGTCGTCTTGACCACCTCGACGAACTTGCGCCGAGCATGGGCCAGACAAAAGGCAAGCTGCAAGGGTGCGATATTGCTCTTGCGCCGCCGCTTCGCCAGGCTCTTGTAGGCCGCATAGCCATCGACCTGCAGAATGCCGTCGAATGTTGAAAGCTGTGCCTCGATCTCTCCGGTTCCCCGGCTTTCTGCAAACACATAGCCGACTGCCGGCGGTGCCGGTCCCTGCCAGGGACGATCATCGACGGCCTGCGCCCACAACTGGCAGACTTTCGTCCGCTTGCGTCCCGGATCAAGTCGCGGCAGAGGCGTTTCGTCACAAAACACCCGCGGCTGCGAGCGGATGAAGGCAAGCAGGCGATCGTAAAGCGGCCTCAGCCACCAGGCGGCCCGTCCGACCCAGCCGCCGAGCGTGCCACGGTCGAGATTGATGCCGTAACCCGAGAAGATCTGCGACTGGCGATAGAGAGGAAGATGCCAGGCGAACTTGGAGACGACCACATGCGCCATCAGCGCCGTCGTCGCCATGCCCCCGTCCATTACTCGCGCTCGCGCCGGCGCCTGGACGACATGGGCCTCACAGGCCCGGCAGGCGTATTTGGGCCGGATCGTGCGGATCACGCGTAGCAGTGCCGGAACGATATCGAGGGCCTCACTGACATCCTCGCCGATGCGATGGAGGGGAAGTTCGCAACACGAGCAGACCGCGCTCTGCGGCTCGATCACTTCCTCGCAGCGCGGCAGATGCTTCGGCAGGGCACCCATGTTGCGCGACGCCGACCGGTGCTTGCGTCGCGGCCGATCCTTGTCTTCGACGGCATCGTCGTTGGCCGCGGCCGGCACCTCGCAGAGGTCACCGAGATCGAGCGCGATCTGCACCGGATCGAGCACGGCCAGCTTCTCCGATTTTACCCCGAAGATCATCTGCCGAAGCAGATCGGCATAGACGCGCAGCTCCGCGTTCTCGGCTTTAAGAGCCAGAACCATTCTCTGCAATTCGGCAGGATCCGATGGCAACGAATCAGGGCGGGGCGACATGATCAACCCTACCAGGCGACCCCGAATCTTCAAGCAAATCCAGTCACTTCACGCCGCTCTGACCGGTCTTTTGACGTGTTTCTTCGCCACCCTCGTCCAGTCGAGGCCAGCCACCAGAAGGGCGAACTCCTCGCGCGTCAGCCGGACCTGGCCGTCGCGGATCGGCGGCCAGGTGAAGCGCCCCGATTCGAGCCATTTCGAGGCCAGAACCATGCCGCTTCCGTCCCAAAAAAGAAGGCGCAATCTGTCGCCGCGCTTGGGGCGGAAGACAAAGACGTCACCGCAATAGGGATCGGCTGCAAGAGCCGAGGCGACCAGGGCAACAAGGCCATTGATGCCGCGGCGGAAGTCGACCGGCTGCGTCGCCACCACCACCTTCACGTCGCCGGCTAGCGCAATCACTGCGGCACACGCAAGGCACCCACGATGGCGGCCGCCAGGGCCGGATCGACCGAACCCGTCAGGACGAGGCGGCTTTCACCGATCTCGAGCTCGATCCGACCGGTCGACCTGGGCGCCTCCTTATTCCGTGCGTCACTATGCTCGAGCTGTCGCTCCTCGCCCGCGATCGTAATTGGCACAAACTGCAGGGCTGGCGTCGTCTCCGCAGCCGCTTTCGCCTGCACCAGCCCCACGTGCCGTCGCCAGACCGAAAGAAGACCTCGATTGATCCCCCAACGCCGCGCGACAGCCGAGATGTTGGCGCCCGGCTCCGCGCTTTCCGCAACAATCCGCGCCTTCTCCGCCGGCGTCCAGCTGCGCCGTTTCCGCCGGCCTGTGATCACCTCGACCCGGCGATAGTGACCCTCTTCATGCCTGCCTTGATGACTGTCTTGATGACTGGCATCAGGGTCCTCCCACTCCATGCGCCTGCGCTCCTCGCTGCCGCAAATCAGGCGGCAAATCTCCCCAGTGCATAGCCCTCAGGCAAGATGGGGTGCTCGTCACGCTCACGCTACTTTAGCATTCTGCCCATCAGTCCGACCGAAAGTGAGGCTGCTTATGTGCTCGATGGGCTATTCGATCAGGACACGGTCCTCGACATCCAGGAACACTTTACCGATAGGGGTGGCGCGAGTGATCACATCTTCGGTCTGTTCGCCCTCATAGGCAAACGCTTCGCGCCGCGACTGCGCAACCTCAAGGACCGGAAGTTCCACACGTTCGAGAAAGGCGATGCATACCCGGCGCTGTCGAACCACATCGGGGCGCCGATCAACACCACCCTGATCCTCGAGCACTGGGATGATCTCCTCCATCTGGCGGCGTCGATCACCACGCGATCCGTAGTGCCGGCCACGATCCTGAAGAAACTATCCGCATCTCCGAAGGAAAGCCAACTCGCACGAGCGCTACGGGACTCGGCCGGGTCGAGCGATCGCTGTTCATGATCGAATGGTACTCAAGTTCGGCGGCGTTGCCAGGCCGGCCTCAACAAGGGTGAGGCTGCGCATAAGCTGAAGCGCGCCGTTTTCTTCCACGAGCGTGGTGAAATCCGTGACCGGTCCTTCGAAAGCCAGGCGTTCCGCGCCTCCGGCCTCAACCTCGTCGTCAGTGCGATCGTAGGAATGCGGTCTATATCGAACGGGCCCTTACCTACTTACGCAAAACGCATCGCGAGATTCCGGATCATCTGCTCAAGCACGTATCGCGGCTGAGTTGGGAGCACATCAACCTGACCGGCATCTACACCTGGGATGCAGAACATCAGATGCCTGAAGGATTCCGTTCGCTCAGACTTCCGGCTCGGTTACGCCACGCCGCATGACGTTCATGCTCCGTTCGACGTTAGCGTGTCGCTGGGAACGGTTCTTGTTCCGACCCCCTACTCGCTGGGTTACACAAGCAGCCAACTGTTCCGACGGGTCCTATTTCCCCAGGTGGCCCTCACGGCAATTCCCGAGCTGACCACCTCGATGATGGTCATCATGAAGGCGCTTTCACTCGGATTCGCCATCGAGGTCGTCGATATCTTCGCGCAGTCCCAACTGATCGCCGCGCTGAACTTCTACTACCTCGAAGCCTTTGTGATTGCCGTCGTGATCTACATGGTGATCGCCTATGTCGTCATACAGATCGCCGACAGGCTGGAGCAATCCCTCCGGGTGTGGACGTGAGGCATGCATGTGGGACAGGATCGCCAAGCTTCGGGATTACTCTCGTCACGGTAGGGGCCGCCGACCGTCGCGCGCGCTGGGCGCGCTATTTCTCATCGCCGTTGGCCTCTATGTCGGATACCATGGCTGGACAGGACTATCCGCCGCGGGGGCCTGATGCGCTCATGCTTCAACTCAAGACCGCAATCCGAGATAGCGAGCCAATCATGAAATCCGAGACAGCAGCCACCGAAAGCGTTGAGCCGGCGCCTAAGACGGTTCCATCGGGTTGGCGAGTGTTGATGACGCGCGAACGCTGGACCGAAGTCGCGCGCATCATTTTTACCGGCTTGATGGCGTTGCTGTATTGGCAGCAGCTCATTCCAATACAAGCCTTGTGGGTGGCGGTTGCCATCGGCTTGTATCCGCTTGTCAAAACCGGCGCCGTTGATCTCGTAAAAGAGCGCAAGATCGGTACCGAAATATTCGTCACCATTGCCACGGTGGTGGCGCTGAGCGGAGGCGAGACCGTCGCCGGCGCGGTCCTCATGGTGATCATTTTGATCGCGGAGTTCATCGCCGATCTGAATATGGAACGAGCGCGAGCCTCGATCAAAGACCTGATCGGCTCAGTGCCGCAGGTGGCGCTTGTGCGGGACGCAGGTGGCGAACGCATGGTCCCGATCGAGAATTTGCGCGCGGGCGACGTTGTCTTGGTGCGGGCCGGCGAGAAGATCCCGGTCGACGGCACCGTCGTCGGTGGAGCGGCTTCGGTCAACGAAGCATCGATCACAGGAGAGAGCATTCCCAAGGACAAGAGCGATGGCGCCGATGTCT
The DNA here is from genome assembly GCF_040319365.1 of Mesorhizobium sp. M0923. Lineage (NCBI taxonomy): Bacteria > Pseudomonadati > Pseudomonadota > Alphaproteobacteria > Hyphomicrobiales > Phyllobacteriaceae > Mesorhizobium > Mesorhizobium sp. M0923. The sequence goes on from NZ_JAMYNW010000020.1 coordinate 62,533, forward strand.
TTGCCGGAACCATCGTCGAATCCGGCGCCCTCGACATCGAGACCGAGAAGGTTGGTGCCGACACCACCTTTGCCCGCATCATCAGTCTGGTCGAGAATGCCGAAGCGGAAAAGGCACCCGTCCAGAAACTGGCGGATAAGGTCGCGTCATGGCTGATCCCGGTCGTGCTGATCTTCCTCGTTGCGGTTTATACCCGCGACGTTCGGATGATCGTCACTCTGCTGATTTTCACATCACCTGCCGAACTCGGATTGGCGACTCCTCTGGTGATTATCGCAGCCATTGCGCGAGCCGCACGCAGTGGAATTCTGGTCAAGGGGGGCGTCTATCTGGAGTCTTTGGCCAAGGTCGACGTCCTGGTGTTCGACAAGACAGGCACCCTGACGGCGAACAAGCCCGAGGTTGTCGGCGTGGAGATGCAGGACGGCACGCTTTCGGAAGCTGATCTGATCAGCCTTGCCGCCGCCGCCGATCGGCGCTCCGCTCACCCCTTGGCGAAAGCGGTCGTCAACTATGCCGCCCGGATGAAAATCGATGTCCCGGAACCGGAGCAGTACGAGCAGTTGCAGGCGCGCGGTGTGAAGGCGACGGTCTCCGGACGCACCGTGCTGGTCGGGAATGCATTGTTGTTGCGCGAGGCCGGCGTGCCGCTTTCCGATGCGATCGAAAAGGGCGGACAGACGCCGGTTCACGTCGCGGTCGATGGGAAATTCGCTGGCGTGATTTTTATTGCCGACACATTGCGACCAGGTGCGCGCGAAGCGCTGGCAAAGCTCCGTGCAACCGGGGTCAAGCGCATGGTGATGGTGACGGGTGACAATGAGGCCACAGCGCGGACCATCGCCAACGAGCTCGGCGTGGATGAAGTGCGTGCCAATCTGATGCCGCAGGACAAGGTCGCCGCCATCGCCGAATTGCAAAAGCAGGGCCATCGCGTGGCGATGGTCGGCGACGGGATCAACGACGCGCCGGCGCTGGCACGCGCCGATGTCGGCATTGCGATGGGGGGCGGCGGCACGCAGGCAGCGCTGGAAGCCGCCGACATCGCATTGATGAAGGATGACCTGGCAAGAATTGTCAGCGCCCGCGCGATTGCGCGACGCGCTTACCGGACAATTCAGGAGAATATCTTCGTCGGCGTTGGTGTTGTGCATGTTTTGGGCATTACCGCAGCGCTGATGGGCTGGATCGGTCCTATCCAGGCAGCGATTTTGCACTTGGGGCCAGATGTCCTGGTGTTCCTGAATTCGGCAAAACTGCTGCGCGTTCGAATCCAAGATGTTTAAGCGCATCTCTTTGAAGCCTAAGGCTTCGAACCGAACTAGCCAAAGCGGTCATTCGATTCGTCCGATCGGATGACTGCTACTGGCGCATGTGGTCGGTTGGCGCGTTCATAGATCAGATTGCCTGATGAGGCTCGGGAAGGTCCGGCCGGGGGTGGAAAACCGCCGTTCAGCGCCCTATGCGAGCACGAAATTCGGCAGTCGAATTGGTGCGTGGAAACGGTTCGGAAGGCAACTGTACATCGAGAAAGGCACAAAGCGGCTCCCATCCTTCGGAGACTTGATACGTGAGAAGGCGTTCAGGCGGCAGCGTTGATTTCACGGAAGCGTTATGTGCTTCATAGACAGCGATTGCGTGATCACGGTTATCAAATCGACCGCCAAAGACAGCGTTTCCAACCACCGCCACACCAAAGGACTGTGGATCATTGGTAGCAGCATCCATCGTGAGCCCTATTGTTTGCGCCATGCTGTCATACCAGGCTTCCGGGTCACGAACTGTCAGGATAACCTTTGCATGAGGGTAGTGGTCACTCACTTGGCGCCAAAAATGCGCCGTTGGCCAATCGACCGCGGAAAGATAGCCGGCATATGCCGCATCCCAGGTCGGGAGTTGTCCCTGGCCGGCGGCGCGCCACAGCGCCTTCTGCTCGGGATTGGCGTGGACATCTGCCATGTGATGACACGGCCCGAACCCAAGATGCTCCAACGCGAGCTTCAGCGAATATGTGCCAGTGCGACCCATGCCTGCACCAATGACATCTAGAGCCATGAGCACCCCAAGGAGATTTCAATCGGTCAAAATACCGCTGTTTTCTTTAATTCGCTATATCTTTGAAGGTCAGCTCCGAATCGCGTCAAGCCGTAGCGCGCGAAGGTCAGTATTGGAGAAGCGCCGGGAATGGTGGCTCCTGGCGCCGCTGTGGCGAAGACGCGTGGATCGACACCACTATCCGCTGACGCAGCGCTTGCTCCGGTCGATGACGTGGATGCCCATCAAAGGATGGGAGACAACCGACAGCGAGTTTCCGCCGGGAACGTGATCGCGGTCCACCAAAGCCATCTTGAACGGCAAGGCCGTGCAGACCTGCTCCATCAGGCTGCTCGACGTATACCGCGCGACATTCGAGCAGCGTGGACACAAGCTGGCAAGGCACGGGTTAGGCGCCGCGCTGTTGCAAGACACCGTTCTGCGCACGCGTTACGCCGCGACGACCTCGGGATTCGCGGCCTTCTTGTTCATGCCATATCGGACGAAGCGAAAGCCTTCTACGAGCACTACGGCTTTGCGGCTTCCCCGAAAAATCCGATGACCCTTGCGCTCTCGCTAAGGCGCGTTGAAAGAGCGGGCCGAAACGTCTTGTTGTGCACAAGTTGGTAATCGCCTCGTAATCAACCAGCCGGAAAAAGCTTCCAGCGCCGCGGCCTAAAAGCCACTCGAGTTTTCTGCGCCGCCGGATGGTCGACGGGCAATTCGATCTCGACCCGCTGGCGTTCGCCGCCGATTTCGAGCTCGACCCGCCTGGTGCCGGCGACGCGGCGGCTGGCGGCGACCGTGCCGGCGATGCAGCCGTTGCATTCGTCCACCAGTTCGACATCGTGCGGGCGAAAGAACAATGTCGCTTCGCCTTGCGGTGCGTGCGGCGCGGAGAGCCCGATCGGGCGGTCGGCGATCCAGACCTGGCCGTCCTCGACCTTGACCGGGATCGAGCTCGATTCGCCGATAAAGCCATAAACGAAGGGCGAGTTCGGGGTATCGTAGATCTCGTCGGCGGTGCCGACCTGCTCGATGCGGCCCTGGCTTATCACCACGACGCGGTCGGCAAGCTCCAGCGCCTCTTCCTGGTCATGGGTGACAAAGACCGTGGTATGGCCGGTGGCGTCGTGGATGTCGCGCAGCCAGCGGCGCAGTTCGCGGCGCACCTGGGCATCGAGCGCGCCGAACGGCTCGTCGAGCAAAAGCACGGCCGGTTCGATCGCCATGGCGCGGGCCAGCGCCACGCGCTGGCGCTGGCCCCCCGAAAGCTGCGCCGGATAGCGTTTTTCCAGACCGGAAAGCTGGACGAGGTTGAGAAGTTCCAAGGCGCGGCGGCGGATTTCCTTCGCCGACGGGCGTGACGGCCCGTGCCGGACCTTGAGTCCGAAGCCGATATTGTCGGCGACCGTCATATGGCGAAACAGCGCGTAGTGCTGGAAGACGAAGCCGACATTGCGCTCCTGAATCGACTTTTGAGAGGCATCCTCTTCGCCGAAGAAGATCTTTCCGCGGGTCGGCCGCTCCAAGCCGGCAATCAGCCTGAGCAGCGTCGTCTTGCCGGAACCGGAAGGTCCCAGCAGGGCGATCAGTTCTCCCGACTTGATGTCGAGCGAAACGTCGCGGAGGGCCGGAAACCGCTCAAACTCCTTGCGCACGTTGGCAACGCGAACTTCCATGCAAATCCCTTTTGTAGTTGATGCATGCCGTTATCCCAAAACCGGTTCCCACTTTTGGGCGACATCAAATCTTTGTTTTATGCATGTCGTTGTCCAAAAACCGCTACACACTTTTGGGCGACATGCATTTGTCAGTGTCCGCGCGTCGCGGCGATCTCGGCGCCGTAGCGCATCTCGAGAAGTGTTTTCAAGACCAGCGTGACGAGCGCCAGGCCGGCAAGCAGCGAAGCGACGGCAAAGGCGGCGGCGGCATTGTACTCGTTATAAAGGATTTCAACATGCAGCGGCATGGTGTTGGTTAGCCCGCGTATGTGGCCCGACACGACCGAGATGGCGCGATGACGATCAGAAGCGGCGCGATCTCGGATTTGAACGGCAGGTTGCCGGCGATGAAGATGACGGAACCGTACTCGCCGACGCCGCGCGCGAAGGCCAGCGCGAAACCGGTGACGATGGCCGGCGCCAGTCCGGGAAGCAGAACGCGGCTGATGATCTGGAAGCGATTGGCGCCGAGCGTTGCGGCCACTTCCTCCACCTCCTTGTCGATCTCCTCCATGATCGGCTGCACGGTACGAACGACGAAAGGCAGGCCGATAAAGATCAACGCGATGACGATGCCAAGCGGCGTATACGCGACCTTGATGCCGAGCGGCATCAGCAGGCTTCCGATCCAGCCGTTCGGTGCGTAAAGCGTGGTCAGTGCGATGCCGGCCACCGCTGTCGGCAGCGCGAAGGGCAGGTCGACCATGGCATCGGCGATGCGGCGGCCTGGAAAGCTGTAGCGCACCAGCACCCACGCGACGATCGTGCCGAAGACGACGTTGACAGCGGCGGCAATGAAGGCGGTGCCGAAGCTGATTTCAAGCGCGTTGATGGTGCGGCGATCGGTGACGATCGCCCAGAAGTCGGTCCAGCCGAGCGCCGCCGAGCGCCAGATCAGCCCGGACAGCGGAATGAGGAGGGTGAGGAAGGCAAGCGAGAAGCCGAGCGTCAATCCGAAACCCGGAATGACGCTCGGCTGTCTGAACCGCCACCCCGCCTTGGCGGGCGTGCTGTGGTCATGTCGTCCTGATCTAAATGCTATTGGGCCGGCTTATAGATCTGGTCAAATATACCACCGTCGCCGAAATGGTAAGGCTGCGCCTTCATCCATCCGCCGAAAATTGGATCGTCGATGCTGATCCGCTTGATTTCCGGCAGTTTGGCGAGATCCTCCGCAGGCACCAGGTCGGGCTTCGCCGGACGGTAGTGGTTCTTGGCGATGATCGTCTGGCCTTCCTTGGAATAGAGATAGCCCAGATAGGCTTCGGCAACTTTCCGTGTGCCCTTGGCATCGACATTGGCGTCGACAACGGCGACCGGCGGCTCGGCCAGGATCGAGGTCGGCGGGATGACGATTTCGAACTGATCGGCGCCGAACTCGTCCAGCGCCAGATAGGCCTCGTTTTCCCAGGCGATCAGCACGTCGCCCAGGCCCTTTTGCGCGAAGGTCACGGTCGAGCCACGCGCGCCGGTGTCAAGCACCGGAACATGGGAATAGAGGTTGCCGACGAATTCCTTGGTCTTGGCTTCATCGCCGCCATCGTTGGTGTTGGCCCAGGCCCAGGCCGCGAGGTAGGCCCACCGGCCACCACCGGAGGTCTTGGGATTGGACGTGATCACCTGGACGCTGTCCTTTGTGAGATCGCCAAAATCGTGAATGCCCTTGGGGTTGCCTTTGCGGACGAGGAGGACAATGGTCGAGGTATAAGGCGCCGAATTGTTCTCGAACTTCGTCCGCCAGTCGGGATTGATCTTCTTCGTTTTCGAGACGATCGCGTCGATGTCGCCTTGCAGCCCCAGCGTCACCACGTCGGCGTCGAGGCCGTCGATTACCGCGCGAGCCTGAGCGCCCGATCCCCCATGCGACTGCTGGACGGCGACGGTCTCGCCGGTCTCGGACTTCCAGTGGGCGGTGAAAGCCTCATCGAATTGCTTGTAGAGCTCACGCGTCGGGTCATAGGACACGTTGAGAATGGTGGTATCGGCAAACGCGAAACCGAGCGTGCCGAACTGGACAGATGTGGCGACCAGTGCGCCGAGCAGTTTCATGAAATGAGGTTTGGTCATTTCCGCCTCCGTTGAACTCGCGTCAAATCTACCGAATTGATAGAATTTAGATCAATGTTGCCTTTTTTGGCCTAGTGAAGCAATTTCTCGCCTATTTCACCCTAAATGAGGAATGTTTTTCCTCACATAACGTGACTCGGGATCCTGGGCTCCCGGACGCGATAACTAGAAACCGCCAGCCCTTCGGCAATACGCAAGTGGCGATCAGGCGCGTGTAGGGCGTCAGGAAGAGCAGGAGCGACGCCGCAAGCGCAAGCGGAATTGCCAGAAAGGCGATTGCTGGGACCATGCCGATCTGGCCGCTTGCCAGAGGGCGAAAGCGGGTCCGCTCAACGTGGCCGTCGAACCTGCGATCGGCAATGTCATTGATCGTGGACCCGGCGCTTCTCATCAGAAACGCGCCAAGGGTGAATAGCGCCAATTGCTGAACGGCGGGGATACCATGTGCCGCTTGGATCAATGCGGCCCAACAGGGAACAACGTCAGCCATATGCCCACTGGCCGATCCAGCCGCGCGAGCCGCGTGTAGGGCCGCCATGCACGCGGCAGCCGGCGATCCACCCAGTCACCTCTATGAATATCACTCAGGTCCGGTCGGCTCGAAGTCGCCATGAAGTAATCTTAATCCCGCGCAGAGAAAGGCATTTTCCTGTTCGGTTGAAGTGCCAAATTCGCAGCGTTGCGTATGCGCGCAATGGCAGCCTCGGGGTGGCAAGCGGAAGTCCAGCGTGAACGCGCGGAATAGTTGCTTTGCGGACCTGAGCCGGCATTAGGTTGCGCAAGCTGTAGCGGCTGATCTTGGCACGACCGAGACCAACGGCGGCGCTCACGCGCAGGACCGGCTCTTGAAGCCAGTGCCCAGCGGGCTCTACGCCAATAATGGGCGCTTTCCAGAATGACCGGAACCGCACGGCAATCGCTGAGCAAACCCTTCTAACCTTGGCCAGCGGAGCAATCACCTTTACGATTCGACCAGGATCACCAAGGACTCTGGCACCACTCCATCGAAGGCCATCGCATCCGCGGCTTCCTTGCTCTGCATAGCTTTCATCATGGCGTCCATGTCCGGAACGTCCATAAGAACGGCCACCCGGGTCGGATTTTGTGGATCTACAAATGTTCGTATGTTGGTCACGCCGAGCGGACCAAAAAGCTCTTTGCGCTTCGGCGAGTCGAGCCAGTGCTTCGCTCCTTTTGTGATGTTATGGTGGCCAATGACTGTCGGCATTGCATCCTCCCTATCGTGACGGCGAAGTCCGGCATCGCCAAGAGTGCCAAGATCCATCCCCGTCGAACCACGGAGCGCCGTTTTGGTTGGACTGTCAATTATTTCGTTAAGGACGCGGAAGAACGATTCGGAGAGGGCGTTTCTTCCGGACGGTTCGACCTCAATGAACCAGGATCGCGGTCACGCGGCTGTGGCTATTGACATGTGACATGCGCAAACAGCCGGACAACAACTGCAAGGGCCCGCGTGGCAGATATGGGGATCCAGCGCGGGGGTCGGAAAGGGCAGTTGCGGGAGTAGGGCTGCCATTCATGACCCGGCGGGCCAAGGTCGTCTTCGGGTCGACTCCGGCCGTAGAGCGAAGGTCCGCTGTTGAGAGCGGCGGTGAGGGTCCGGTAATGGCGCTACTTACTCGTTCAGGTGGCCGCTACAGTTGATTGCTAGAGTTAGTCTAGCGTGTCCAAGCGCCATGAAGCGAGCTTACAGCCAAAAGGAAAGTCGGCGGCCCATTTTTCAATGAGCGTTGCCCGAACCCGCCGACCTGCGGATTGCCATTGGCCCCGCGATTCGCAGCTTTGCCGGAACGGAGGCGTGCCGTCTAGCAATGTAAGCGTGTACCATTTCAGCTGCGGAAGTTTTCAAGATCTCTGCCTTAAATCTTTCGGCCATCGCTCGCGCAATCTGTGCTGCCTATAAAGTCGCGCAGCACGAGGTGATCTAGGTTGCAGGGTTGGCGCGGCAAGCGTTCCTCGGCCAGGAATCAGGCGCCAGCGCTGAACAACGCAGCCGGGACGAGTTTCCGGATTCGTTACCGCCATCGGCGATTTGCTCACGGGCTTCGCAAGTCCACGGTGCACTCGTGAGACTCCTAATTGCGCTCCGCCGCGCCGAATGATTACGGAGTACTAGCCTGCCCAATCCCAGCGCGCCCAGAGTTCTGGCTCGCGTGTGAACCATTAGGCCGGCGGGACGTTGCTCTGCGGATCCAACAGCTGACGGCACGACCGTGGAGGAATCCAAGCATCATTCTACGCCTCAGAAACAAGACACGCCCGGTGCCTTGGCGAACTTTCCTTATGACCGAATGACCGTCGAGCGATTTCGGGGGCGTTTCCGCGAGCGAGGTGGAACGACGAGCGCAGGAGCTGGTTTGTGCCGGGAAAGACGGCGCCGCTACCTCTTTGGCGACCTCTATTCGACCCGCGGGAGCATCATCAACCCCAAGAGGTGATGTCACATAAACGGAGATGGGCTGTCGTTGTGACTTTTGGGAATGATTTCAGGCGATCACGCCGGCAGCAGCTTTCCATTGCGCCATGGCATTCAAGCGGTGAAGATGGATTTGAAAGGCGGAGCGTTTTGAACGGGGCGGGACGAAGAGATTGCGGACTGCAGAGAACGTCGAGACGAAACGCTGGAGGCTCCCCGGTGATCGAAAATCTTGTATCATCCGCTCTCGTTTTCGCAGTGGCACATGCGAATTCTCCGCTCTGTTGTTCAAGCCCTTGTGCGACCGGTGCTCGATGTCCGTCATGACTAGACGCCGCGCTGCTCCATAGGAGCCGAGCTTGTCGGTGATCATGCGCTTCGGCACCTGGCCCTGCTTCTTCAACAGCCGTGTCAGCACGCGCTTGGCGGCCTTAGTGTTGCGCCGGGTCTAGCCGATCTCGTCGAGCACATAGCCGTCCTGGTTGACGGCCCGCCATAACCAATGCTTCTTGCCGGCGATCATGATGGCGACTTCGTCGAGGTGCCAGATATCATTTCGACTGGGCTGCTTGCGGCGCAGGCGCCGGGCGTAGTCCAGCCCGAACTTCTTTCCCCACCGACGGATCGTCTCGTAGGAAACGACAATGCCGCGCTCCAGCAGCATTTCTTCGACACGACGCAGGCTCAGCGGAAATCGATAATCCAGCCACACCGCGTGGGCGATGATCTCGGGTGGGAACCGATGCCGTTTGTAGCTGATCTGCGAAGTGTTCGTCCCCAGCATCTATCGCAGCGATCCCTGACACGCGGTTACCGTGACAACGCCCCTGGGAGCGCCTGGACCAAATCGGGTGCCCAGTTCTAATATGTGGCGGGTGGTACGACGGGATCGCTCTACCGTCATCTCAGGAATGCATGGTGGGAAGACTCCCGAGGGCGACCTTGCGCATGTTCGAAGGTGGCCATCTATTTCTCTGGCAGGATAGCTCCGCGTTCGCCGAGATCGTCCGGTTTCTTGCAAACGAGGAAGCCGGCTAAAGGGCGAACACGAATTTGCGCCGTGCGAGGCTGCGTGAGGCCATGGACGTCCGCGCCTTACTGAGGCAAGACCGGTCGCGTCTATGTTTAGGCGGCGAGCCACATTGCCTATGCCTCGCTCGATAGCATATTGCGGGCGGCATAGAGTTCGCCAATGAAGTCGGTGATCAAGGTCGAATTGATGCCGTCCGGCGGGCGCAGGAGTAGCGCGCGGAAATTGACGGCCGGCTCGAATGGCCTGGCCAAAATACCGCCGATCATGCCGTCCGCAATGACGGAGGGATTGACCAAGCCGATTCCCATGCCCTTCGCTGCAAGGATAGCGATGGTCAGGCCGTAGGGCGTTTCGATCAGGATGCGCGGCCGTACCCCATGCGCGGCCAGGATCTTGTCCATCGCGAGCCGAGCCGTATCTTCCGGCGACAATGCCAGGAAGGCCTCGTCGGCGAGATCGGCCGGCGTGATTATCTGCTTCCGCGCCAGCCGGTGGTTCTTCGGCATTACACAGACGGCGCGCGGCGTGGTGAAGATGCTGTGCAGCACGCCGCTGGTATCGACCTCGTCGGCCGCGAGCCCGATATCGAAACTGCCAGAGGCGACCAGGTCGCGCACGATATTGGAGGTGCGGACCTGATAGCTGATTCGCACCTGCGGATGCCGGTGCGAGAACGCTACGATGGCGCGCGGCACCAGCCCATGCCCGAGTGCCGACAGGGAGGCGACGCGGATGGTACCGGTGCCGACCTCCTTGATCTGGGCCGCCCGCAGCTTGAGCCGGTCGAGCCCGACCAGGTTGGCTTTCACCTCGGCATGGAACAACTCCCCTTCGCGTGTCGGCACCAGCCTGCCACGAATGCGGTCGAAAAGCCTGAAGCCGAGTTCGGCCTCTAGCTTGGCTAGCGAACGGCTGATGGCCGGCTGCGAGGTATCCAGCAGCGCGGCCGCCGCGCCGGCGCCGCGCGTGATCATGATCGCGTTGAAGACATCGATGTCGCGCAGGTTCATAGTCAGCCCATATCAAAAGCGAATTAACTTTATCGCTGCGGTCATAGATGGCAATGGATGAGCCCGCTAAGTTTCGCCCATGAACCGACGCGACGACACTTCACATGTCCATCCTCCCAAGCGCTCCGAGGAACCGTTTCAGGCGGTGGCGATGCCGGTCGAGCGAGCCTCGACCGTGGTCTTTGACGATCTGGAATCGTTCGAGCGTCGCGTCGAGCGTCTGTACGACGGGTTCAGCTACGGACTTTACGGCACACCGACCAGCCGGCAGCTCGAGGATCATATCGCCGTGCTGGAAGGCGGATTGCGGGCCCTCGTCGTCCCGTCGGGCATGGCGGCCATGACGCTGGCGACCATGGCTGTCTGCCGTGGCGGCGAAAGGGTTCTGATCCCGGAGACGCTCTATGGCCCGGCGCGCGACATGGCAGAGCGTTTTCTTGGCCCCCTCGGGATCGAGGCGGTTTCCTACAATGCAAGGCTGGACGCAAGCATCGCGGCCATGATCGACGGCAGAACGCGGCTGGTTTGGGTAGAATCGCCTGGCTCGGCCACCTTCGAAGTCCAGGATGTGCCCGCCATCACAGCCGCGGCCCACAAGGCCGGCGTGCTCGTCGCGGCCGACAACACCTGGGCCTCGCATCTGCTGTTCAAGCCGCTCGCTCATGGCGTCGACATCTCCATGCAGGCGCTTTCCAAGCACGCCGGCGGCCATGGCGATCTCCTGATGGGTTCAGTCTCAGTGCGCGACGAGGCGCTGTTCCGACGCCTGAAGGACACGGCGCGCTTCCTCGGCTACGGGGTCTCGCCGGAGGATTGCGCGCTGTGCGAGCGTGGCCTGATGACCATGCCGGTGCGCGTGCGTCATGCCGACGCCACCGCGCGCAAGATCCTCGCCTGGCTATCGGAACGCCCGGAAGTCGCGCAGATCTTGCATCCCGCGGAGCCTGGCCATCCCGGCCACGCGGTCTGGAAGCGTGACTTCGCCGGATCGGCGGGCGTGTTCTCCTTCGTGCTGCGGCCGGAACTGGCGCCACTGCAATCCGATGTCCTGCGCAGCCTGCGGCTGTTCAGGCTCGGCGCAAGCTGGGGCGGCGTGCATTCGCTGATTGCCGTCAGCGATCCGCGCAAAGGGCGCGCCAGCCTCGATTGGCTGAAGCCCGGCCCGGTCTGGCGCCTGTCGATCGGCCTTGAGGCGCTCGAAGATCTTCTGGCCGACCTTTCCCAGGCCTTCGAACTCTTTGATGAAGCCCGGCGCAACGGAACCGCAGCAGCCGACGCCAAGGCCGCCGAATGATTAGAACCTCAACGAGAAGGGGAATGACTATGAAACATCAAGTTCTGAAATGGCTCACGGGTCTGGCGATAGGATTGGCCAGCCTGACTTCGGGCGCCGTGGACGCCAGCGCGCAGGCGGTTATCAACAAGATCAAGGAACGCGGCTATGTCAGCTGCGGCGCCAGCCAGGGCGTGCCTGGTCTCTCCCGGCCCGACGAGAAGGGGTATTATCGCGGCTTCGATTCCGATATCTGCCGCACTTTCGCGGTCGCCATCCTCGGCGACAAGGAGAAGATCCGTTACGTGCCGCTTAACGCAGGCCAACGTTTTCCTGCGCTGCAGACCGGAGAGATCGACGTTCTGTCGCGCACATCCACCATCACCTACAGTCGCGATACGGTTGTCCGCTTCGTCTGGATCAATCTCTACGACACGGACGGCATGCTCGTGCGCAAGGCCGACAATATTACCGAGCCCAAACTGCTGTACGGAAAGACCGTCTGCCTGCAAGGCGGTGGTAGCCTGACCGAGAAAGCGATCGAGGAAACCGAGGAAGAGTTCGGGATCGCGATGGAGAAAGTCTATTACGACTCGACCATTCAGGCGCGCGACGCCTTCTTTGGCGGCCGCTGCGATTCCTACGTCACCGACGGCACCGCGGCAGCAGGACAGCGTGCCGCGGTGGCCAAGAACCCGGACGACTACGACATCATCAAGGTCGGCAAAGCCGCCGAACCCAATGGCGTCGCGGTCGCCCGCGGCGACGATCAACTCTTCGACGTCGTGCGTTGGACATTGAATGCCCTGTTCTGGGCCGAGGCCAACGGCATCACCTCGCAAAACGTCGATGAAAAGCTTGCCTCGGGCAGTCCGGAAGTCAAAGGCGTGCTGGGTGAGGAGCCCGGTTTCGGCAAGCCGCTCGGATTGGACGACAAGTGGGCCTACAACGTCATCAAACAAATGGGCAACTACGCCGAGATCTGGGATCGCAATCTCGGCAAGGACAGCCCGCTGAAGGTCGAGCGCGGCCTGAACGCGTTGTGGAAGGACGGCGGCCTCAACTATCCTTTCCCTTGGGATTGAGCTGCACATGAAGGGGACGCGCCCGCCGTTCCCTTTCCCTGCCAACGCCGCGAACCGTCGAGGTCGAAATGCTGAGCGATGCCAAGACCAGATCGATCATCATCCAGTGTGCCCTGGTGGCCGTGGCTGCCGCCTTCGCTGCCCTGCTCGTCAGCACGACTTTCGCCAATCTCAGGGCACGCGGCATCCCGATCGGCTTCGATTTCCTGACGATGCCGTCAAGGATCGTCATCTCCGAAGCAATCCTCACTTACAAGTCGCGGGACCCCTATTACTGGGCGATCGCGACCGGGCTCGCCAATACGGTCTTCATCTCCGCGGTCGTCATCGTCTTTTCATCCGCGCTCGGCCTCGTCGTCGGCATCACCCGGCTGAGCAGCAATCCCCTGGCGGCGGGCACCTGCCGCGTATGGGTGGAGGTTGCACGCAATTCACCGCCGATCGTGCTTCTGATCTTTCTCTACTCGCTGTGGTGGAAGGTGCTGCCGCCGGTCGGCGAAGCGCTCAATCCCCTGCCCGGTGTTTACGCCTCCATGCGCGGCTTTGTGGTGCCGGCCGTCAGCATGGACGTCGCCACCCAGGGATTGCTCGTCATTGCTCTCGCCCTGGCACTGGCGGCCGCCGGCTGGGCGGCGGCGCGACGAGGATGGTTGCCGCCGCTGGCCGCGCCGGCGATCCTCACGGTGGGCGTTGCCGGACTATGGCTTGCCGACGCGAAGTTCTCCGTCGACTGGCCGACCTTCACCGGGTCGAATTTCAAGGGTGGCCGGGAACTGACGCCCGAACTCAGTACCATCCTCATCGGGCTGACCATCTACACCACCGGCTTCGTCGCCGAGATCGTGCGCGGCGGCGTGCTTTCGGTCGGCCGCGGTCAGTGGGACGCAGGTCATTCGCTCGGCCTGCCGCGCGGCAAAATATTGCGCCTGATCATCATCCCGCAGATGCTGCGGGTGATCGTCCCGCCGCTCAACAGCCAATACATCAACGTCGTCAAGAATTCGACGCTGGCGATCGCGGTCGGCTATCCGGACTTCCTTGCGGTGATGAACACCATCATCAGCAAGTCCAGCCATTCGATCGAGGGCGTCTTCATCATCCTCGGCGTCTATCTCGCCCTCAACCTGAGCCTGTCAAGCGCGGCCAATTGGTACAACCGTCGCATCGCCATCGTGGAGCGCTGAACTATGAAGGCCGTGTCTCTTTCCCTTCCGGCCGAGCCAATGCCAGGACAGATCCGCTTCGGCGCCTTGCGGCGGTCAGCCAAGCTCCTGTTCGGCACGCCGCTCAATGCCGCCCTGACGCTGTTGTTCGGCGTTCTGCTCGTCGCCACGGTACCGCCGATGCTGCGCTGGCTAATAATCGACGCCGTGCTGTTCGACCCCAATCCAGGCGCCTGCCGGGTTGCCACCGGAGCCTGCTGGAGCTTCATCTACGCCAAGTCCGGGCAGTTGCTGTTCGGCATCTATCCGCTCGACGAACGCTGGCGCCCGGCGATCGTCTGCCTGCTCATCCTGGCGCTGCTTGCCTGGTCGGTGCGGCCCGCCAGTTGGGCCCTGCGGCTGCTGGCGCTCTGGGTGGCAGCGTTCGTGCTGATCTTCTGGCTGATGGGCGGCGGCATCGGCCTGACCGAGGTTCCGACCTCGTCCTGGGGCGGCCTGCCGGTGACGCTCATCCTCACCGTCGTTGCCATCGGCGTCGCCTTCCCGGTCGGCATTCTCTTGGCGCTGGCCAGGCGCTCGACCATGCCAGCGATACGCATCGGCGCCGTGGTCCTGATAGAATCGGTGCGCGGACTACCGCTGCTGTCCATCCTGTTCGTGGCGTCGATCATGATGCCGCTGTTCCTGCCCGAGGCCCTGTTGCCCGACAAATTCGTGCGCGCGCTGGTCGCGCTCACCATCTTCGCCGCGGCTTATCTCGCCGAGGTGATCCGCGGCGGCCTGCAGGCCATCCCGAATGGCCAGTACGAGGCTGCGGCAGCGCTCGGCCTGCCCTTCTGGCGCACGCAATATCTCGTCATCCTGCCGCAGGCGATCCGGGTGGCGATCCCGGCGCTGGCCAACACCATCATCGTCATGATCAAGAACACCAGCCTTGTCCTGGTGGTCGGCCTGTTCGACCTGATCAGCTCCGGTAAAGCGGCGCTGGCTGACCCGGACTGGCCGTCGCCGGCGGCCGAGACATTCCTGTTCATCGGCGCGATCTTCTTCGCGCTCTCCTTCTCGTTCGCCCGCTTCGCCGACTTCCTGGAGCGGCGCGGCCCGACCGCTCACTAGGAAATGCCTTGATGTTATCGTCCGCCCCAACGCGCGCTCCGTCCATGACCGATCCCAGCGCTCCGCCCGCTATCCAAATGACCGGCATGAATAAGTGGTACGGAAACTTCCATGTGCTGAAGAATATCAACCTGACCGTCCATCGCGGCGAGAAGCTGGTGATCTGCGGTCCGTCCGGCTCGGGCAAGTCGACGATGATCCGCTGCATCAACCGGCTGGAGGAGCATCAGCAGGGGCAGATCGTCGTCGAAGGCGTCGAACTCAGCAACGATTTGAAGCAGATCGACGTAATCCGCAGTGACATCGGCATGGTGTTCCAGCACTTCAACCTGTTCCCGCATTTGACCATTCTGGAAAACCTGACACTGGCGCCGATCTGGGTGCGCAGGATGCGGCGCGGGCAAGCCGAGCAGACCGCCATGCACTATCTGGAGCGGGTGAAGATCCCGGACCAGGCGCATAAATATCCCGGCCAGTTGTCCGGCGGCCAGCAGCAGCGCGTCGCCATCGCCCGTGCGCTCTGTATGAGCCCGAAGATCATGCTCTTTGACGAACCGACCTCCGCCCTCGATCCTGAAATGGTCAAGGAAGTGCTCGACACCATGGTCGCGCTGGCCGACGATGGCATGACGATGCTGTGCGTCACGCACGAGATGGGATTTGCCCGCCAGGTCGCCGACCGCGTCGTCTTCATGGACCAGGGCGAGATCGTCGAGATGAACACGCCCTCCGAATTCTTCTCGCATCCGCGTCACCAGCGCAGCAAACTGTTTCTTGCCCAGATCCTGAACTAGCGAACCTCTCCCGCCAGCCCATGCGCCGGCCGGATGGGCAGACGCAAATCAGAAATCCATCCGGGGCCTGGTCAGCGCGCAGCGACCTGCCAGACCGCGACGCCGGCCCAGGATCAGGCCGGCGACGCCTTCGATGCTGCGCGAGATAATGTCGAACAAGCGCGGCCGACTCTCGAAGGAATACACCAGGCGTTCGCGAAACAGGATCGACAGCGCCGCGAGTTCCGGCCATTGGTAGATGTTCGGCCCACAACTTCTGCACGTCGACGATCCGGGCGCCTGGCGGTGGGCGCTCCGGTCCTGTTTCGACGATAATGCGCCGCCGGCCGGCGCAGGCACAGCTGCCACGTATTGCAGCAGACGGCAGAGGACGAGAACGTCGTCCACAACGCAACTCTCGACTCGAAGTCGTAGCTGCATCATATGGCCTGTTCACCAAGCGGGCTTTGGGGGCTAGCACGAAGTCGGGCACCCACTTTGGCACCTCCACTTGCGCGAGCAGTAGTCCGCTTTCCTTCGCAAATGCCATGTGGCAAGACGGATGGATGGCGGCGGACAGCGAACATAAAAGCATCTCTGCGAGAGCGTTGGGCATCGCATTATCAGCTGCTGCCCTCGTGCCGCATTTCACAACCCCAGCCTTTGCCCATGCTTCCGAGCGCGGCTATGTCATGCTCCTGCCGACCGGATATTATGTCGTGGGCGGGGCGGTGGCCGTAGCCGCGAGTTTTCTGGTTCTGGCTGTCCTCCCGCCCAGGCTGCTCGAACGCATTTCGGCATCCCGCCTGCCAATTGGTCAATTCGGCGACGCCGCGCGCATTTGGATCAGCACGCTCGCCTTCGCGGTTCTCGCCATACTCGTGGCGGCGGGAATTCTCGGCAGCCGAGATCCGCTGTCGAATCCACTTCCGCTAACGGTGTGGACGCTGGTCTGGGTCGGACTGACATTGCTTCAGGGCGTATTCGGCAATGTTTGGTCGTGGACAAACCCGTGGTACGGGCCGTGGCGCATTTTCTCCAGCGTCTTCCCGGCATTCCGCGATCGCACAATGCCACAAGGACTGGCTTACTGGCCGGCGTTGATTTTGTTTGCAAGCTTCGCCTGGTTCGAGCTGATCTATCCGGCGCCCGAAGATCCGGCGCGGCTTGCGTTCGCTCTCATGGCCTACTGGCTCTCGACCTTCGTCTGCATGATCATCTTCGGCTACGAAGGCTGGAGCCGGCGCGGCGAGTTTCTGTCCGCGTTCTTCCGCATGGTGTCACGCTTCGCCATCGTCGAAACGACGCCGGACCACCCAAGCGGGGGGCGTGGCCTGGAGCGAAATTGTGGAGCGCGCAAGCCTTGCCGGCGAGCGGTATGCTCTTTCTGTTGCTGACGTTGAGCTCGGTGTCCTTCGACGGTCTGTCGAAGACCTTCTCTTGGCTGGGCGCGAATGGTGTCAATCCGCTCGAATTTCCGGGGCGCTCGGCATTAGTCGGAATCAACAGCGCCGGTCTTGTGCTGATGTTTATCGCACTTGTCGCCGTGTTCTTCGCCGCAGTGTTTGTCGGTGAGCGGTTGGCCGGGAGCATCTCTTTCGGAAAAGCGGTCGGGCTCCTTGTCTGGTCGATCGTCCCGATCGCGCTCGCCTATCATTTTTCCCACTATCTGACGGCCCTCCTGGTGAACGGCCAGAATGCGCTCGTCGCTATTTCGGATCCGTTTGATCGGGGATGGAACCTATTCGGCACGGCGCACATGAATGTCGGGGCGGGAGTGATCATGGGCTCCGATGCAGCGTGGATCATCTGGAACTTTCAGGCGGCGGCGATCATCGGCGGCCATATACTTGCCGTTCTGGTCGCGCATGGGCTGGCGTTCCGTTTGCATCCGGCGCGCAGCCGCGCGGCGCTCAGCCAATTTCCGCTGACCGTTTTTATGGTCGGATATACGGTTTTCGGGCTGTGGCTGCTGTCCACGCCGACGGCCGTCTGACGGCCGCAAGCCACGTATCGGAGGCGTTGGTCGACAGACCTCACGGCGGTGTATCGCGACCTCAAGGACATGCGTCGAACAAAGCCGGTGGTTGGTGAATTGGCAACGCCGGCACTGCAACTGACTGCTTCACAGTTCTTCGGCCTGATATCTAAGCCGACGGGACGCCCTCGGTGGCCAGACGCCGGAAGATCTGGTCGACTTGTTGCGGCGGCAATTTGGCGCCGCCGTCGAGCCACCAGATCAGCACCGACAGAAAGGCACCCACGACGAACTGGACGATCAGTTCGTTCGGCACGACATCGGGGAGCTTCCTGTCCTTCTTTGCGGCAAGCTCCGCGCGCACGAGATCGCATAGAATCTCGCGGATGCTGCCGAGCACAATAGTCCCACCGCGGCCCCCGGCCAGAGCTCGGTAGAGATCTATATGTTCACGCGCGTGCTCGAACATACCGAGCACGAACCCCAAGCTGCGATCTTTCAGCTCGCCTGGCGCTGCAAGCGCATGCCGCTGGCGTTCGACCAGCATGGCGCGCAGATGATCGTCCAGGCCGCTGCGCTTGAGGTCGTCCTTGCTGGTGAAGTGCGCGTAAAAGGTCGATCGGCCGATGTTTGCCTCATTGCAGATGTCCTCGACGGTAATTGCTTCATATCCCTTTCTCAGGATCAAAGTGATCAGCGCATGGTGAAGAGTCGACCGGGTCCGGGCGACACGGCGGTCTATCGTCTTTTCCGTTACCATGAGCTTTTCCGGTCAGATGGCAGAGGACCGTGCGGTACCGGACATTCTGCCGCGAATGGTCGTTGACGCGTTCCCGGATATCATGTCAGTTTCCGAACATGATGTCCATCAACCGGCGAGAGTGGCCAAGGAGTCTCTGATGAGAAAACATGGGCATAACAACAGCGGAGCCGGCGCGCCCGGCCGCATCATACATTGGGCAGCACGCTACGATCTGATGACTTGGCTGTTCACCTTAGGCCGCGAACGCGCCTTTCGCGAAAAGATCCTCCGGTTGACGCAGCTCGAACCTGGAGAGTCCGTCCTCGATATAGGGTGCGGGACGGGAACGCTCGCTATACTTGCCAAGCAGCAGGTCGGGCCGACGGGCACCGTGCACGGGATCGATGCGTCACCGGAAATGATCACCAGGGCGGGTGCGAAGGCTCGAAGAGTCGGTCTGAAGGTCACCTTTGAAAAGGCCGCCGCCCAGGCATTACCGTTCCGGGATGCCGAATTCGATGTCGTAACGACGACGCTGATGCTCCATCATCTTTCTGCCGATGGACGTAATCAGATGGCTCATGAGATACACAGAGTCCTGAAGCCATCCGGTCGCGTACTCGCCGTCGACTTCGTGCAAGCGCCACAGGATGGAGGCTTCATCGATCGCTTCCACCATCACGGCGTCAGCACAGTCGACGACATCATAACGGAATTCCGGGACTCGGGTCTCAACATCGTCGCTAGCGGCGCGGTTGGCACGAAGAACCTGCAGTTCGTGCTAGCCACGGCGGCCGCCGACGTTGCCCGTATTCGCGATAGGTTTGTCGCTCTCGGCACGGAAGAACCCTCAGGCCCGGCACGGCCTGCAGCCATGAGCCACCTGCACACCATAGGCCTGGTGCTAGGCATCGTCGCGCTGATCGCCATGCACGCAGGCGCGCCCTGGTGGCTATCGTGGCGCGGTCTAAGCGACGCCTCAAATCCGATCTCTTACACAGTGATTGCACTCGTGGCCCTTTTCGTAATCTTCAAGATCGGATTGCTCGGTGGCCTGCATCGGTGGAGCAGAGGCCGCCGCCAGCGTTGAGGCCGCTTGCTATTACGACATCGCGTCTCGCTACGGCTTGTTGGACACGCAGGAGTTCACCTTTCACACCCGGACGCGAATCGCGCGTCCGCTCCGGTCTCCCCGCCTTGCGAGGGTGGTGGTAGGCCAATCTAATCCCGTCGCAGCGAGATCAGACGCTGGCAGACGGCGCTTAACGTTATTCTCGGAAGACCAACTGCCATTCGTTGTCAGATCACCGGGCGGTGATCACTCTCAGCCAGATGGCAGGCGGCGACGCCGCCATGAGGAACGGGACGCAGTTGGGGCTCGTCCAGCCGGCAGATATCCATCGCCACCGGACAGCGCGTGTTGAACCGGCAGCCCGGCGGTGGATTGCTCGGGCTCGGCGGGTCGCCTGCGAGGATGATGCGGCGGCGGTCGGCCTCAATGCGCTTTCCCAGCGATAGAGGGTCGAACGCGGCACTCCGACGGCCCGCGCTGCCTGCCCGGCATCCAGTCCGTCCCGCATCGCGCGCCGCCATCGCGCCACCGCGTCGCGTCTTCTCTCTGCTTCGATAGTTGGGGTCTTCGCGCCGAGAAGCCGCGACGCCCGGCCGGCGTTGCGTATAATATACCGGGCAGGCCAAAAACCTGCATGGGGTTCTCCTATGATTCGAGCTTCGCAACCCGAGTTACGGAGAACCCCTCCTCAACTGCAAGAATCTCATATCTGTCTGAGCGCGGTCACCAGTTTGACCTGCCAACCATGTCTCACGAGCAATGGCAGGCACTTAAGCCAACGCTACAAGAAGCGGAATAATAACCGGCAAGAGGTTCCTCTCGGCCCGCCTGAGTAACCAGGGCTGCCGACAGAGCGCTTTCCCACTCACTGCCGGCCCGGTACCGGAAGGAAGGAGCGCAAATCTCTGCTTCGCCACCAGAATGCGCAACGCATCAGGTCCCGCACGCTCAGCTAGATCTGACGTTTAATCATGCGGCCGAGACCCGCTTCGCGAATAGGTCGCCGGCGAACCTGCACGCCGCCTTGTGCATTGAGCTTACTTCTTGCGACACAGGCTCAGCCTCCGCACAAGCTTCCACTGAAAGGGGACACCGCGTCCTGAAGAAACAGCCGGAGGGCGGATTCGTCGGACTTGGGATTTCGCCCGTGATCAACGGAGGGTTGCGCCGACGTTCGGTGGCAGGATCAGCCTCGGGGACAGACGCGAGAAGGAGTTGGGTGTAGGGATGGCTCGGATTCCGGTAGACCTCTTCCGAGCTACCGCTTTCCACCACCTTGCCGAGATACATCACGTAGACCCGGCTCGCCGCCTGCCGGACAAGCGCGAGGTCATGCGCGATGAAGAGGCAGGACACGCCGAGCTTCTCTCTGAGGTCGAGGAATAGGTTCATGACCTGCGCCCGTATAGACAAGTCTAGCGCGCTGACCGGTTCGTCGCAGATTAAAACCCGCGGCTCTACGGCCAGCGAGCGCGCGATCGCGATGCGTTGCCTCTGGCCGCCTGAGAGTTCACGGGTGAATCTGTCCCGGACCGTCGTCGCCAGACCGACTTGGTTGAGGAGCTCAGCGATCCTCCCCTCGCGTTCCGTTTGCGAACGCAAACCTGCAATTATGAGGGCTTCGTTTATGGCTTCGCCCACAGTTTGGCGATCATTCAGCGATGCATAGGGGTCCTGGAACACGTACTGAACTGCCCGACGCGCTTCCCGCAGACGGCGTCCACTCAAGGAGCCGAGGTCGATGCCATCAAAAACGACACGTCCGGATTGGGGTTTTTCCAAGCCGACGATCGAACGGCCGAGCGTGGACTTGCCGCAGCCAGACTCCCCCACCAAGCCGACGATCTCGCCTTGATTGAGGTGGATTGAGACGTCGTTTACCGCTTTGATCGTTTGGCCACGTTTGGCGCTTGGAAAGCTGGTGACCAGATGCTCGACTTCGAGTACCGCGCTCATTAAGCGCACTCCTTCGCCCGAATATTCAGAACGGGACAGGCGGCTGACACACCCGGAACTGCCGTCGGCAAGAACGGCGGTCGCCGCTCGCCGCAGGCATCCACAGCGTATCCGCAGCGGGGCATGAAAGCGCACCCTGTGATCGGCGCGCCAAGGATGGGCGGAACGCCCGGCAATCCACGGAAACGCGATCCGATTGCGTCCTGTTTCCTCGGAATTGCGTCGATGAGGCCCATCGTATAGGGATGCTGCGGCTGGGAGAGTACACGCTCGGTCGGTCCGGTTTCGACGTGGCGCCCCGCGTACATCACCATTACGCGGTCGGCCGAGCCCGCCACGACACCCATGTCATGCGTGATCAAGATCATGGCCATGTCCATTCTGGACTGGATTTCCTTCAGCAGTCGGAGGATTTGCGCCTGGACCGTCACGTCGAGCGCGGTGGTCGGCTCGTCGGCTACGAGAAGTGTCGGCTCGGCGGCAATGGCGATTGCGATCATGACACGCTGTCGGAGACCGCCCGAAAGCTCATGGGGATACTGCTTGAGGCGTATTTCGGGGTCGGACATCCCGACCATCTTGATAAGTTCAAGCGCCCGGGTTTCCGCAGCTCTTGCGGTCATGCCGAGGTGAAGCTCGGCTACTTCGGCTATCTGCCGTCCGACCCGGCGGGCGGGATTGAGCGCGCTCATCGGGTCCTGGAAAATGAAGCCAATGGATTTTCCGCGCAGGCTGCGAAGCGTTTCATTGTCCGATCCGACGAGCTGGCGGCTGTCGAACAAAATGGTGCCCGATATATCCGCCTGGACGCCCACGGGCATCAGGCCGAGAGGCGCAAAGCAGGTGACCGTTTTGCCGCTACCGCTTTCTCCCACAATCGCGAGGGTCTCTCGGCGGCTCAGTTCATAGGCTACTCCGTCGACTGGGCGGACCACGGTATGCGCCGTCAGCAGGTCTATGGTCAGATCTTTGACGCGGAGTATCGGTTCAGAACTCATGGCCGTGCCTCCTTGGCCCAGAATGCGGTTACCCGGCGGCGGGCCGCGAGCATCCGGGAGGTCAGCGGCTTCGGAACTCTGTTGAGGGCGACCGCTTCACCGAGGATGTTGAATCCGATGACAGCTAAAGTCAGGGTCAGTCCCGGCAGGATGACCTGGCGCGGATCGGACTCGAGATATGGAAGCGCGTCGACCAACATCTGTCCCCATTCAGGCGTCGGCGGCTGGATGCCCAGCCCGAGGAAGCTCAACGTTGCGATTGCGAGCGCGACTGCTCCGGCGTCGGCCGTGGCATATACGAGCACCGCCCCGATCGTCGTGGGAAGAAGATGGACAAAGTAAATGCGAACGGGACTTGCGCCCAATACTCTTAGGGCCTCCATGTGGGGCTTGTTCATGGTGTTGACAGCCACGGCCCGGCTAATGCGGGCGCTACCCGGCCACCAGGCGAGCGCGAGCGCGAGGATCATGTTCCAGTAGCTGACTCCGGCAATGCCGATCACCGCAAGTGAGACGATGAGGCTGGGGATTGCCTGGCCGACGTCAACGATGCGCATCAGCAGTTCGTCCGTCCAGCCCCGCCGGTATCCGGCAATCGTGCCGATGGCGATGCCGATGGCGTGCGCGCACACAAGGACGAGACAGACTCCGACCAGCGACGTCCGAGCCGCCACAATCAACCTGCTCAATGTATCGCGCCCGAGATGGTCGACTCCGAAGGGATGGGCGAGCGTCGGGCCCTGGCCAGCGATCAGCAGGTCTTGCGCATTGGGATCATGTGGCGCGATGTAGGGTGCGAGCAGTCCCAACAGAACGAACGCGCCGATAGTAAATACCGCCGAGCGCGGGAAGGCGCCAATGGCCTTCAGGAGTGGTCTGACTGGCTGCATGTTCAGCTCCTTTGAAGTCTAAGGCGCGGATCGGTCAGCGTAATGCAGATGTCGACCACGACGTTCAGGATGATGAAGAACGTGATGAAGACCAGAAGGCAGGCCTGCACGACCATGAAGTCGCGGAATCTCACCCCGGTCAGGAAGAGGTCGCCGATGCCCTGCCAAGCGAACAGAGGTTCGACAACGACCGCGCCCACGACCATCGTCCCGATCTGCGTTCCCAAGGCGTTCAAGTACGTCGGCGCGATGTTCGGGATCGCGTCGCGAACCAGAATACTCGTCCTTGACAGTCCTTTGCTCATGGCCGTTAGGACATAGGGTTTGGCCATCGCCTCCTCGAAGCCAACTCGGACGACGCGGCTCAGAACTGCTGCGGGAAGAAATCCCAGAGTGAGCCATGGAAGCACCCAACTGACGGGTCCGGCAAACCCGAAGGTCGGAAAGACGTGCCACGTGACCGAAAAGGCGTAGACCAGCAGTGCTCCGACGAAGAAGGACGGAGTCGAAGCGCCCAGAAGAGCGCTCCCTCGGGTGACCACGTCTGGCGCCCTATGTGCCCAGAGCGCGCCTACGAAGCCGACGAACAGGCTCAGCAAGAAAGCCACGACCGCTCCGCCCGCAACGAGGGTGGCGGTCGCGGCAAGGCGGCTCTTGAGGGACGCGCCGACCGCCTCGCCCGTCTTGTAGGAAATGCCGAAGTCGCCGTGGATCGCTCCGTTCAGCCAGAAGCCGTAGCGTTCGAGAAGCGGCTTGTTGAGCCCCAATTCCTCCTCGACCTTGGCGATATCGGCTTTGGTGGCCGTCGGCGTCCGCAGCTCGGCGATGAGTATCGCCACGTTGCCCGGAGCGGATACCACGAGCGCGAAGCATAGAACGGACGCCAGAAACAGCAACAAGACTGCGTTGCGGGCCCTTTTAGCGATGAAGGCGAACACGGCCGTATCCTACTCCGCCAGTGTGATATTCTCGTAGGGCATGTCGTACTCGGTCGCGGGGCTCTGGAAGCCCTTCACCCGAGCGGCATGCGCCCATATGCCCGGAACGAAGAGCAGCGGCGCGATGGCGTCGTTGTCGTGCAGCCAGTCATAGACCTTCTGCAGAGCTGCTTCCATCTCGCCTTCGGGCGCTGACATCGCGGCGAGCACCAACGGATCGAGGTGCTCGGGGTCGATGAAGAGCTTGCCGTCCACGCCGTTGTCATAGGTGGATAGGAACAGGCCCACCACAGTCCCGAAAGGTTCGTATGGCGCGCCGAACGTCTGGAAGAAAGCGAGATCGAACTTGCGCTCCGGAATGTCGCTGTGCCGCGACGCATGATCCACCGAGCGGATCGTGAGCGTGACGCCAATCTCCTGGAGCTCGGACTGGATCACTTCCGCGACGGATCGGGACCCCGGTACTTGCTCCTCGCTAACGACCAGTTCAATGGCAAGGTCCTTGCCGTCCTTCTGCCTGACAGGCCCCCCGACCCAGCCTGCCTCCTCGAGCAGCGACTTTGCGGTCTCGGTATCCCGCCTAGGCACATCGAAGCGCTTCCCCGAATACGGAACGGTTTCGGAGAACAGGTTGCCAGTGGAGGTCGCCAGACCGCGGTAAAGCACTTGCGAGATCGCAGCCCGGTCGATGCCGAGGTTGATCGCCTTGCGGACTTTCGGGTCCCTCAGCGCTTCGACGCGGGAAGTGTTGAAGGCCATAATCATTGTGGTGGTGCCGGGATCGATGACGACATCGATGCCCGCTCCCTTCAGCGTCTCTGCTTCCGTTGCGGTCAAAGGCGACACAAACGCTCCGCCGATCAGATCCACGTCGCCCGCGCGCAACGCTGCCATGCGGCCGCGCGAGTCCGGAAGGACTTTTACCTCAAGATATTTGAAAGAGGGCTTGTCACCCCAGTAGGCGTCGAAGCGCTCGAAGGCACTGCCCTCATTCCCGGCAGTCGCTTGATGCCACGGTCCCGTGCCGACGGGTGCCTTATAGCTACCGTCCCCAGAGACCGACTTGGGGCTGAGGAGCCTGACTGGCCGGACGTAAGCGAACTCCTGGAGCAGGCCGAGGACCGGTTCCTTGAACCGGACGTTGACGTGATCATCGTCGACGATGTCCGTTCCGGCGTAAAGCCGGGACGAATTCATCCAGTTGTTCGCTTCGAGTCCGATCCACCTCTTCAGGTTCCATTCCACCGCCGCGGCGTCGAACGGAGTGCCGTCGTGGAAAGTCACGCCCTTGCGCAAGGTGAGCTTAAGCAGCCTGCCCCCGTCTTCGACCGACCATTCGGTCGCCAGCCCTGGCTCGATCTTACCGTCATGGCCGTATTTAACCAGCGGCTCGAAAACGACGTCCTGAACGCCCCACAGGCCGGTGTATTTGTGAGGATTGATATCCCCGGCGGGCTTGGCGATCGCGATGCGAAGCGTGTCCTTAACCTCTGATGCCGCAACGATTGACGGCAGGATGGAGGATATCGCCGAAACTCCCAGCAGTTTTGAGACGCCCGCCAGGAAGGAGCGCCTGTCTAAATTCGTTGTTGTTGTTCATTGTCATTCCCCTTTTTGTGTTCACTCACAGCATTGATTGCCGGATGTTTTCTTTGCCGAACCGCTCGTCGTCGATCCGTGCTTGGATTTGGGCCAACATTTTCTCGAGATCGGCCATGAGATCGTCGTGCGATTCCAACCCCACGCTGAACCGCAGAAGGAGGTCCTGCCCACTCCAAGTCGTCGCGGAGCGGTTGCTCTTCACGGGCATGGGGGCAACGAGGCTGCGTGTCCCACCCCACGAGGCGCCGATGGCGAACGTCTCTAGCGTATTGAGCGCCTCCGGCACGTGCGGCAGTGCTTCGGGAACCAATTCCACGCTGAACACTCCGCTCGCGCCGAGGAAGTCGCGCTTCCAGAATTCGTGCCCGGGAGAAGACGGCAGGGCGGGGTAGAGCACACGCTCGACGGCTGGGTGGCCGCGGAACCAGTTGATCATCGCCGTCGCGCCGTCGTGCGCGTGTTTCATTCGCACGCCAAGAGTCTCCATGCCCCGCAACACCAAAGAGGCGTCGTCGGGGGAAACACCGATCCCGGCGCGCCCCATAGTCGCCTTGAGCGCGTTGAAAAGCTGCTCGGAAGCCACCGTGATCGATCCCATCAGCACGTCGGAATGGCCCGAGATATATTTGGTGAGCGCTTCGGTCACGATGTCGGCCCCATGTACGAGGGGCTTGAAGTTAAGAGGGGTCGCCCAGGTGTTGTCGAATCCGACGAGCGCGCCGTGCCGATGCGCGATCTCGGCAATCCGCGGCAGATCCTGGACTTCCATGGTCGCCGGGGGACTCGCACCACACCAGTTTCGTGTTCCCGTCGATCCGATGTTCGAGCCCCTCGGGCGAAGTGGGATCGTAGTACTCCGCTCGGACGCCAAACTTTGCCAGATCGGTGTTCACAAAATCACGGACCGGGGGATAGGCCGTGTCCGCCACCAGTACCTTGTTTCCGGCATTGAGGACGGCGAGCATTGCGATTGCGTTTGCGGCCTGGCCCGATGGCGCGAGAAGCGTCCGGTGACCCTGCTCGAGCTGAGTGATCTTTTGCTCCAGTGTACGCGTCGTCGGGGTGCCGTAGAGGCCGTAGGAATAGCCGTCAGGCCCTCGCTGGCCGCGAGTGGCGTAGGCTGCGGCATCCGCGAATACGATCGTCGAAGCCCGATGGACGGCTGCACCCAGAGCCTCGAAGCCGTCTGTTTTGACTTTGGGGGTCACAACGCATTGAGTGAGATCGTTCATGCTTGCTCCTCATGTGTTGGAGACAGTTACAGCATGACAAAACCTATTCCGTCCAATATCAAGATCGGGATGTGCTATTCTCTCAGGTTATAGGTGCGCCATGAATCTTCGCCAGATCGAGGTCTTCCACGCCGTGATGACGATTGGAACCGCCTCACGCGCCGCGGAGATACTACGCATCTCACAACCTGCGGTGAGCAAGGCCGTCCAAGAACTGGAGCGCGACATCGGTTTCGCGCTCTTCCACCGCATCAAAGGACGGATGTCGCCGACGGCAGAAGGCAACCTGTTTTTCAGGGAAGTGGAGACCTCATTCTCCGGCCTCATCCATTTGAAAGGGGCCGCGGCGCGGATTCGCGACTTCGGTTCGGGGGAAATCCGGATCGCAAGTCTCTCCGCATTAAGTACGAATGTAATGCCAAAGGCATTAAAGGCATTTCAACACCGTCACCCTGACGTTGCGATCACCTTTCAGGCAAGGCTATCCTCGGAAGTCAAAGAACTCGTCGCCTCCGGCCAGTTCGACGTCGGCCTGGCGGCGGACGAGATCGATCTTGCGGGCGTCGAAGCCCACCCATTCCGGAACTACCGGGTCGCGATCGCCATGCCCAGGGGCCATCCGCTAGAGGGGAGGGAAGTGATCCGTCCCGCCGATCTCCATGGGCAGGCCTTCATCGCGTTGGCTCCGGAGGACACTACGAGACGGGAAGCAGAGGCCATCTTCGCTGATCACGGCATCAAGCCCAAAGTGGTTCTAGAAACCCCCTATTCCACCACCATCTGCTCGATGGTCAATGCGGGGCTTGGATGCGGAATGGTCAATCCTTTAACTGCCCTTCCCTATCTCAACGGAAACCTCAGCCTCCGTCCATTTCTCCCGGGAATCTCCTTCCGAACTCTTCTGTTGTTGCCACCCAACCGACGTCCATCGAGAGTAGTTAGCGACTTTATCGAGCAGCTGATGCGTATCGCATTGGAAATTGATGGGGCTGTCCAAACTTGACTTCACTTTCGTGAACGTCGGCTTCTGGGCCCCATGCCGTCACCCGCCAGGCCGCAATTAGGATAGCGCGCCTCGCTCAGCCGCAGCAGCGAAATTGTAACTGGGAGTTCGATGAGTGTGGGGAAGGCGGTAGCGCTCTCCCGCTACCATCACTGCAGCGCTAGGCGCTGTTCCTGGTTTACGATTTGGCAGGTTGAGAAGCTCCGCCAGCGCACCGC
Organism: Mesorhizobium sp. M0923; assembly: GCF_040319365.1. Taxonomy (NCBI): domain Bacteria; kingdom Pseudomonadati; phylum Pseudomonadota; class Alphaproteobacteria; order Hyphomicrobiales; family Phyllobacteriaceae; genus Mesorhizobium; species Mesorhizobium sp. M0923. Next base: position 90,877 of record NZ_JAMYNW010000020.1, read on the forward strand.
GAACTTTCAGCTCAACCTGTCCCCTACCCTCCGTCGGAATGATCTCGATCCCCGTGACCAGTGAGCGGATGATCCTCGCCGCCTGGTGCCGCTCACACTCGTCGGATTGCAACGCGTCCTGGAGCTCGGATACTTGCCGACGGTAAACCGTTACCGCAGCCGGATGAAACTCCGCAATGCTTTCCGCGGCCGCCATCGCCTGTAGCTCTCGGGCTAGATTCTCCTTTTCGCGCTCGAGGTCCAGTAGCTTCGATTTCATGCTGGTCGTCGCGACACCGTCAGCGATAGCATCGACGACGTTAGCGATCTGCCTGTCGATGCCGGCATGCCGCCTTTCGACTTCCCTTTGCCGCTCGCGGTTCATGGCGTTCAGTCGCTTATGCTCAGCATGATATTCAGCAAGGAAGCCCGCAATGGCATCTGGCGCCAGCAAGCGCCGCTGGATGCCTTCCAGCACACGCTTCTCAAGCTCGCCAACACGGATCGTTCTGTTATTGGTACAAGTGCCTTTCTCACGGTGCGCGGCACAAGCAAGCTGGTTCCTGTTCTTCACCGTATAGGAAGCGCCACAGCAGCCGCACCGCACGAGCCCCGAGAACATGTGCTTCGGCCGTCGGCGGTGATGGAGTTTCATGCCTCCATAAAGCTTCTTGCGGGCTTGCACTGCATCCCATAGCTCATCGTCGATGATACGCAGATGCGGCACTTCAACGACCTGCCAGGTTTCCGGCAGATTCGGCCGCGAGATGCGCTTCCCAGTCTCGGGATCCTTGCGCATTTGAAGACGATTGAAGACGAGCAGCCCGATTTAGGCTTCGTTGTAGAGAAAGCCGCTTCTCCGCTTGAGATTGCCATTGATGGTCGAGGCGCCCCACGCACCCCCAAAGGGTGATGGGATACCTTCCCTGTTGAGGCCTGCAGCTATCGTACGCGCCGATTGACCAGCCGCGAATTCCCGAAAAATCCGACGCACGACCTCGGCTTGATCCTCATCGATCTCGCGCAGACGGCGGATCGGTTCGCCGCGTTCATCGAGTTTTTTGACCACGCGATAGCCGTAAGAGAGGCCGCCGGCGTTGTAGCCGTTCAATATGCGGCCGCTTTGGCCCCGCCTGATCTTGGCGGCTAGGTCGCGCAGGAACAACGCGTTCATCGTTCCTTTCAGGCCCACGTGCAGTTCGTCCACGGCGCCCTCAGAGAGAGTGACGATCCTGACACCGGCAAAGCGCAGTCGCTTAAAGAGGCCGGCTACGTCCTCCTGGTCGCGTGACAAGCGATCGAGTGCCTCGGCTAGAACGATCTCAAATTGCCCGCTTTGAGCATCGGCGAGAAGCCGCTGGATGTCTGGTCGACGGATGACGCTTGAGCCGGATATCGCGGCATCGACATAGGTTTCAACGACAGTCCACCTCTCCCTGGCCGCGAGCTCTCGGCAAAGCCGCAGCTGATCCTCGATAGAGGCTTCGCGCTGGTTGTCGGATGAGTAACGAGCATACAGCGCGACACGGGTCATGAACCGCTCCTCTTCCTCTCTTTGTTAATGGCCGCCGCCGTCCCCACCCTCCCCTTCTGACGGTGTTTTTTCAAGAGGATGAACTTTGTTGTCGTTGGCCCCCTGCAATTCCTCGAAATGCTCCCGAGCAACCCGCCGACCCAACAAACGGGCGATCGACAGGACGGCTCGTTCAGCCATGTCTCGTGCCGACATCTCAGCCCTGTAGTCATGGCTTGCGCTGTCGCTCCCAGGTTTGGCCTCGTCCACCATGGCATGCCCGCTCTTCTGTGTAGATCAAGGGCATTGAGCGGCGTGATGATCAGCAAGACAAGTTCAGTTGCGGCGCGGTCGTACGGTGGCGTGCAAATACTTGCGCGCTGCGATTTGGGAATTCCGAAACCAAGCCAAACTGCCAAAGCTCGAGCCTCTTGCAATATCGCACGCAATATCCAATATGCTTGCGTGAGACTGCTTCTCGATACGGCGACCATGGTGGCGGCGATCCGAAGCGATGCCGGCGCTTCGCGCCAACTGTTGGTGGCAGCTTTGGAGCGCCGGCTGACGCTGATCGCTTCGGTGCCGTTGATGATCGAGTACCAGGCGGTCATGACAAGGCCTGAGCACCTTGAGGCTTCCTGCCTGTCGGCTGGGGATGTGAACGCGTTGCTCGATGCGGTGGCGGCCGTCGCCGAGCCGGTTCGCCTTGTCTTCCTTTGGCGACCCGCCGTTCGCGACCCGGACGACGACATGGTGCTGGAAGCTGCGGTAAACGGACTGGCGGATGCTATAGTGACGTTCAACCTACGCGACTTCGGCAAAGTGGCCGAGCGCTTCGGTATCTTGGTCCTGTCGCCGGGCGAGGCGCTGAGACGATTGGAGAGAAAGACATGAGGAGAAGCAATTTCGCACTGCGGCTTCAGCTCTCGCTTCTGGATGAGGCGCGCAAGGTGGCGGAGAGCGAAGGCGTGCCGCTCAACCAGTTCATTAACGTGGCAGTCGCTGAGAAGCTTTCGGCGCTGCGCACGGAAAGTTACTTTCAGGAACGCGCTGCCCGTGCCGACCTTCCCAAGGCGCTGCATATCCTGAAACGGGCCGGCAAAGGGAAGGCGCCGATCAAGGGCGACGAATTGCCGGAGTAATGTACCCCGAGGGGTAGAGCGGTACGGCTCGTACCGGAGTTTTGCCTGCGTCCAAAGCGGCCGCCGGGCCGAAGACTGCCGGTCAAGGCTGGCGCAGCACGCGCCACAGCGATGCGGCTCTGGCCTTGACGGGCTGACTTCGGTCCGGCGTTCTCTCGACAAGCGGGCAGTTCTCTTGCCGGACATAATCTCCCCATCTATCGGGAAGAGTCTGGACGAGCCTTGCCGGACGCTGCTTCCGCCACGGCATTGGGCGAACCCGCTTGAAGAGGGCGAATACCCGAAACCAGAATCGATACTCCTGTGTCCGCCCGTCGCAATACGCCGACACGGCGCACCAGGCGATTGCGGTTGCGGCTGGCTTTCCCCACAGGGCTGTCGCTGCCTCTGCAGCTTCAGGCACGGTCCATTTCTGCACGGCGGCATCGCGGTTGAAGGCATCCAGCAGATCGGGATCGCTCACCGCCGGATGGTGAGATGCCGCAAGAGTGCTCTGCGCTGGCAATTCCATGGCGGTTGAAGGGTGACGTGAGGCAGACGCTTCGCCGCAAGTTGAGGGGTTCTCGGCTGACGCCGGAAGTTGGGTTGGATGGGCTTCATAGCTCGCCTCCTTCTTCGTCTTTCAGGCGCGGAAACAGCAGCCAGCCCGCCGCTTGCCGAGCTTGCGACGCTGCTCGCCGCGAATGAACTGTTCCGGCATCGTCTGCTCGGCGATGAGCACCAGATCGCTGAGCGCCGAGCGGATTTGCGGCCAGGGGAACACGGAGCATTCCTCCCAGGCTTCGCCCTCGCGCAACACGGCATCGAGCTTGCCCGCCACACCGGCGAGAGTCGTAGCGGGGGTCGTTGAGAACGCTTCCAGCAGATCCTGTGCCCGGTCGCCAGCCTCGCACTCGGCCTTGAGCGCGGCGGTGTAACCAGCCTCCTCGGCAGCTGCATCCCAGCGAGCCTGATGTGCCGCAAAATCAGCTTCGGCCTTCTCGCGGAGAGCTGCCATATCCGGCCCCTCGCCGAGCACTTCATTGAGCGCCTCGATCGAGTGGACCGCCACGTCCTCACCCTCGGGCACGCAGACGGTCGCACAAGGAAAGCCGACGCCGATATTGAAAAAGCGGCTATGGATCAACAAGAATCGTATCACGGTTACGAAATGAATGCAGTTCAGTGCAAAATGGCACGTGTCGCGTTGGGCTGGGGAACTCGAGAGTTAGCCCTAAACGCAAACGTATTTCCCGATACCATCGCGCGGTTGGAAAGAGGCGAACAGCTAAAGAATTCAACCCTCGCCGAAATTCGTGCAGTCTTCGAAGCGTCCGGGATCGAATTCATTCCAGAGAAGGTGGCGGCGCTGGTGTTCGCTTGTCACAGCGTTCCGCTGGCGCATGACAATCGGCTTTTTTGAGCCGCCGCACATGTGCGGCTAGCGGCCCAAATGGGCGCTTCAGCGCCAACAGGCGAACCAACACGTACGTCCGCAATGGGCCTGATCCCGGACCTTCGCACCGAGCTCTCACATGTCCGCTCGCGTGCTGGGTACCCTAGCGGCGGACGGTCTGCTCGGCCCCATTTCTGCCGCCTCGGACCGCGTGGGTAGTGGGAGAAATACGGCCCGATTCCATTCATCCGCTCCCGGCTGTCGCAAAAGTTGTATAGCGCAAACGATGACATAGGGGTTCTCAGTTTCATCCTGTCGGGCGCAGCATTGCCGCAGTTCGCTTGCCGACAACTATTCCTGCTGGAATTGACAGGGCCAATCTTCAGGCCTCGTCAAGCCAGAAGGCAACTCGGTCCGGGCGTCTCCGCAAGCCATGTTGAGCTGCCACTGGGACAGACCCACCGAATTGGAAAGGTCGACGCCCTCGATACGGGTCAGAAAGAAAAAGGCGCGGTCAAAGTCTATCGGCGCGGTGAACGTCGCTCCCCGGAAGTCCGCCCGTGCGAGATTGGCAAACGAGAAGCGGCTGCCGCTGATATCGGCGTCATGGAACTGGGCACGCCCCAATTCTGCCTTTGTGAAATCAACATTGGTCAGATTGGCGCCCTGGAAATTCGAGCGCTGTATTTCTGCGCTCGCAAACACAGCGCCCTGCGCGTCCATACGGCTGAAGTCGGTCCTGTAGGCCTCGATTCTGTCGAACCGGGCGCCTTTGGCGGTCGAGTCGGCCAGGGAAGCACGCACAAGCGTTGCCTTCTCAAGATTTGCCGCAAGGAGATTGCTGTTCCTGAGGTCGGTCGAAGTGAAATCAACACCGAACAGGTTCGCCCCGCTCAGGTCCTGTCCTTCTAGGATGAGAAGCTTCTTGTCACACTCGTGCCAATTGACGCCAGGCGTCGCGGCTGCGTCGCAATTTTGAGCGGCAGTGGCGTTCTGCCAAGCAAACACAGTGCAAACCGCTAGAACCAAGCCGGACGCGCCGTGAGCTCTGGTTCGTCTCAAAGTCATTGTTGCTGGACCTCTGCCACTCGCCGACACTCAACCTTACCACATCTGCTGACACTCGAGCCACGGTGACCACCGCCGTCACAGTTGGCGCATTTCTCATATTCAAGCTTTGATGTTAATCAACCGATCAACCCGCGCGTAGGGCGCGATTTGCGAGCGCCTCCCCATATCATCGGCGGTCCAGCAGAGATTCATTTGTCACAGGCCAGGCGCTTCATTCCGCAGGTATGCTTGACTAAGCCGAGGAGAGCGGTCGTTCAGGATGGCGCGGTCGCGTGCCAAGATTGGCCTCCGCTCTGGACGTTTGTCTCGCTAATGAGGAGCCTGCTCGGGTGCTGATCGCCACCGCCGGCGTCCGCTGCCGACAAGCGTGAATCCGCTTGGTTCCGCACCGGTCGGTACTTCCCGACGGCGAGGTTGACCCGGCACGGGGTGCTCGTCGCGTATCCTGATTCCGCTGTCGCATGAACCCCACGACTTCGCTTAGCGAGGCCGAAGTTGATCTCTGCCATCTACCAGGTCCAACCATCGACCCCGCATATTTGTGTCGTAAGCTGACGTGCCGCGAATACCCGTTTTCGGTAGGCGGGCTTTATGGCGGGCGCCCAACCTATTCTTGTATTTTTATTGATCTAAACAATGACTTATGGCGGTGAGGGAGGATTCGAACTCCGCGCTTGGAAGAGCGTCCTTCTCGTCCTCACCGTGCAGGCCGGTTACTCTGGGCGGCAGAGTGCCCTTCCGCGCTTCGTTTCCGATATCAGCGCCGGCAACTGACCAAGGCATAGCGGGCTCGTAACGATAAGGACGGTTCTCGCCATTTGAGGACCGCAACGGGTTGGCGAGTCTAGTCTGAGCGATCAAGCCCGCGCTCTGGACGAGGTCCCATCCTCACAGAATGTTCGCCCACCGGGCCAAACGTGACGCAACGGAACGGATGGTTCACCCGTAAGGTCTTGGGGAGATTGCGAAAGGAGACCAGCATATGACCTGCGAACGAGACGTCGGCACGTTCGAAGAGCCCGTGACCGTTTTGCTGTCCTCGGGCAAAGTCAGTGTTTCGAGCACCCGCGAAGCCGCCGAAATGCTGCTTTACCGCTGGCCCATTGGAGAAACCGGGCGCCGCATCCAGGCTCGCATGGCGTGCATGAAGGTGCTCGGCGGCGGCAGCGCACCGGAGGTAGCGCGCGTGGCATTTCTCAACGCCGCCAAGGAAGCGAAAATCCTGACTGCTTGACATCTCGTCAACGCGTGCCCCACCACTGTCCATCGTGCATCACTCTTGCAGCGGCCATTACATTTGTGCAAACATCGTGCGTCGATCTCGCAAGGCATGATCGCTTCCGGTGTGGTGGTTTACGTGTCGTGCCAGCCGGTCGACTTCCGCAAGGGCGCGGCAGCTTTGATGGCGCTGGTCAGGGATGGTGGCCTGGACCCGTTCTCGGGGGCGCTTCACGTATTCCGTTCGAAGCGTGCGGACCGGGTTCGCATCGTGTGGTGGGACGGCAGCGGGGTTTGTCTTTATTCGAAGACTCTGGAAGATCACAGCTTCTGCTGGTCTGCGATATCGGCCGCGCGCATGCGTCTCGACCACGCCCAGCTGATGGCGCTTCTGGCCGGGTTAGACTGGAAAAAGATCCGTCCGGCCAGGATCAGGCGGCCGTTATCGACGGGCTGAAACCGGCCTGCGGCAAGATGAATCATGCGGCTGGAACGGTTGGGAAAGCGGCTGTTTTTGTGCTTTGCTGCCTGCCATGGTTCTACCGGGTCTTGCCCTTCCCGACGACGTTGATGCGCTGAAGGCGATGATCCTTTCCATGGCTCGCGAGCAGGCTGCGAGCGAGGCCCGGATCGTAGTCGCCGAAGCTCGGATCGCAGCCTCCGAGGCGGAGGTCGCCCGGCTGAAGGCCGTCGAGAAGAGCGCCAACGAGCGGATTGCCAATCTCACGTCGATCCTGAAGGTTTTGCAGCGCACGCAACATGGCACGCGTTCCGAGCGGCTACGCCTGGCCATCGACGACGAGCAGGCCTCCTTTGCCTTCGAAGAGGTCGAGACCGGCCTTTCTGCGATCCGCAGCGAACTCGATCACGCAGTCAAGGGCAAGCCAAAGCGCGCAGCGCGTCCACGCAAGGGTTTTGCAGCTCATCTCGAACGCATCGAGGAAGTTATCGAGCCGGAAATCCCGGGCGACTGCGAGGGGCTGGAAAAGGTTCTGATCCGCGAGGATCGATCCGAGCGGTTGGACGTCGTGCCGCCGAAGTTCCGGGTCATCGTCACGCGCCGTCCCAAATACGCTTTCCGGGGCCGTGACGGCGTGGTCCAGGCTCTGGCGTCGGCGCACATCGTTGAAAGCGGCCTGCCGACGGAGCGGCTGCTCGCCTATATCGCCGTGTCGAAATACGCCGACGGCCTTCCGCTTTACCGGCAGGAGACGATCTATCTGCGCGATGGCGTTGAACTCAGCCGGTCGTTGATGGCGCAGTGGATGGGGCACCTGGGCTTCGAGTTGCAGATGCTCGCCGATTACATCCTTGAGCGCGTCAAGGAGGGCGAAAGGGTCTTCGCCGACGAGACGACCTTGCCCACCCTTGCCCCCGGAGCGGGGAAAACCACGAAAGCCTGGCTATGGGCCTACGCACGGGATGATCGACCCTATGGCGGAACCAGTCCGCCAATGGTTGCCTATCGTTTTGAAGACAGCAGAGGCGCGGATTGCGTGGCGCGCCACCTCGCCGGATTCAGCGGCATCCTGCAAGTGGATGGCTACTCGGCCTATACCAACCTGGTCAAGGCACGGGCCAAAGCCGGCAGCAATGAAACAATCCGGCTCGCCGGCTGCTGGGCTCACCTGCGGCGCAAATTCTACGACCTGCACATCAGCGGGATCTCGCAGGCCGCGACGGATTCGATCATCGCCATGACCGAATTGTGGAAGGTCGAGGACGAGGTTCGCGGCAAGGATGCCGGAAGCCGCGCCGCGCTCCGTCAGGAAAAGTCCGTGGCCATTGTCGCGAGCCTCTTCGATCTATGGGAAGCGGAACTGGGCAAGGTCTCCGGAAAATCCAAGACCGCCGAGGCGATCCGCTACGCGCTCACCCGGCGGGAGGCGCTGGAACGCTTTCTGATGGACGGTCGCATCGAAATCGACTCCAATATCGTCGAGCGTGCAATCAGGCCCCAGACGATCACGCGAAAGAATAGTCTATTCGCCGGCGGCCAAGGCGGTGGACGAACCTGGGCTACGGTAGCCACCTTGCTGCAATCCTGCAAAATGAACAGCGTCGATCCGCTCGACTGGCTCTCCCAGACCTTGACCCGCATCGCTCAAGGCTGGCCGGCATCCGAGATCGAAATGCTCATGCCTTGGAACTTTAGGCCTGACGTTATCGGCTGACCGCTTACGCGCGATCAGCCTATCACGTACGATTTGGCTTTGCAGGCGATGCGGCTGGCCCGCGGCTGCTGACTAGAAGCGATCGGCCGAACCAAAGAAGAGGCGCTCCCTTGTTTCGCGCCGTATCCCCATCTAGCCTGCACTATTGTCAGTTGAGGTGACGGGTATGAAACAGAATCAGGTTGGCATTCAGCGATCATTCGCAAGCAACGCATTGGCCATCGGGCTTTTGATATCGAGCATATCTCTGGCAGGGTGCACTACAGTCTCAAATAGCGGTGCGGATGGTCGACGCCGCCGTCCGGCACCTATACGGATATTGTCGTTGTGACGGTCACCTTTTGAGATAGGCGCATGGAGCCGGCGCTTGCTGGGGATTGCCCAGGCCCGGCACGATGCTCCGCCCGACCCCCTACTCGTGCCGGGCACACTCCTCCGGCTCGTTAGTCACTGCTCTCAAGCGGCTCCCCTATCTCGAAGACGCTCCCGCGTGCTGAGCAGGCGGTTGATCAATTGACAAGCAGCGTGTGATCGTAAGGTTTCGCCAGCAGTGGTCCTCCATCGCACCAGCCTCCCGCATCGGCTGCGGCGTCCGATACCCTGACGTGAGGATCACCTTCACGCAAGGAGATCGGTGGGCGTATCCGGGCGGGCGCGTTGCGCAAGTCTATTTCGCGCCAAAAGGGGCGAGGGATGTCCTAGATTAGACTGGACCAGCCGCATAAGCGTCGGAGGCGTACCCGTCGAAAACGAACTCGTGTTTGAGGTTCCGGTCCGCGGAACAGCAGTTATCCAGAAATGGAACTGACTTTGAACTGTTTCGCTTGCCCGGTTGACAATCGAGGGGTCCCGTTCGGCGATCACCAAGCCTTTAAACTGCACGAGCTGTAAGCCCGTCCGTAAAGCACCCTTACCTTTAGTCGTAATACACGACACGGTCCCGTCCTTCCGACTTGGCGCGGAAGAGCGCCAGATCGGCCGCCTTGATGAGGTCATTTGGCGTGTGGTTCTCATCAGGCACCATGGTTGCAACACCGACGCTGATTGTCACCCGCTCAGAACCGTGTGGAATGCTCAAGGCTCGCACGCTCTGCACGAGCCGCTCGGCCATAGCGCCCGACTGCGCCTGCAAAATATCGACCACCACCACGACGAACTCTTCGCCGCCGTAGCGCGCCGCGAGATCGGTCGAGCGGTTGCAACTGCTTTGGATTACACTGGCGACCTGCTTCAGCACCTCGTCGCCTGCCATGTGGCCATAGGTGTCGTTGTAGCGCTTGAAGTGATCGGCATCGATCATAAACAACGACAGCGGGCTCTTCGTGCGGACCGCGCGCTTCCATTCCGCCGCGAGATATTCATCGAAGTAGCGCCGGTTTCCCAGACCTGTGAGACCGTCAATCCGTGTGAGACGTTCCAGCTCGAGATTCGCGCGCATTAATTGCCGCTGGCTTTCTCGCAGGGCCCTGTATGCCTCCTCTCGCTGAACGTGGTCAAGATAGGCCCGGGAGTGATAACGGACACGAGCGACCAACTCGATACGGTCCGGCAGTTTGACCAAATAGTCGTTCGCTCCGGCCTCGAATGCCTCGCCCTTGATGGCCGGATCTTCTTTACTTGACAGCACGATGACGGGGACAGAATGCGTCGAGGAATTCTTTCGGTATTGCCGTACCAAGTCCAGCCCATCAACGCCCGGCATGACAAGATCCTGCAGGATGACCGTTGGCTTCACTTCGTCGGCAACTGTAGTCGCTTTGAGCGGATCGGTGCAGAAGTGGAAATCTATGTCCGGCTGGTTTGCGAGCGCGCGCCGGACCGCTTCACAGATCATTATCTGGTCGTCCACCAGCAGAACCATTGACGAGTAATTGTCTGCCAGGGGTGAGACGAGATTGGATTTGCCCGTCATAGAATAACCTTTCAGCAAGATGGGCCGCACGCCTCGATTAGGCGCGGGGCGATTGAGTCAAGCGGTAGGATCTCGACAGCGGCACCGATGGCAGCGGCGGCTTTGGGCATCCCATAGACCGCACTCGACGCGCTGTCTTGAGCGATTGTCAAATGCCCTTTGTCGCGTAGCAGCTTGAGCCCTTGGGCACCATCTCTACCCATGCCCGTGAGCAAGACACCGATCACGACACCCGGCCACCACTGCGCGGCGCTCTCAAGGAATACATCTACGGAGGGACGGTAGACGTTGTCGTGCGGCTTCGGGGTATAGCCGAGCTTGTGGGCTGACTTGAAGACGAGATGATCAGCCGTGGCCGCAATTAGAACGGTGCCGGCCTCGGGCTCATCTCCTTCGCGTGCCGGACGGATTGGAAGTGCCGCATGCTGGCCGAGCCAGTTTGCAAAACCGGGTACGAACTGCGCATCGAGATGCTGTACGAGAACTATTGCGGCCGTGAAATTGCTCGGAAATGCGCCGAGGATCGCGGCAACAGCTGCGGGCCCGCCCGCAGACGCGCCGATGGCAATAAGGTGCTGTGCCGATGACACAGACGGGGGCAATGTCCGTGTGCCCCAATTTGAAGACGGCGCATCACGTACGAGTTTGCTGATCGTCGTTATCTTCTTGATGAGAAGCTGTGCGGACCGTCCGGACCCCGGGCCGTCAGAGCCGATCGAGGGGATGTCGACCGCGTCAAGCGCGCCATACCCCATTGCTTCATAGACACCAGGAATGTTGGCCTCAATGCTCGCCGTGACCAGCAGAATCAGGCATGGCGTCTTCGCCATGATCCTGCGCGTAGCCTCGACGCCATCCATTTCCGGCATCACCAGGTCCATGAGGATCAGGTCCGGGAGGTCTCGTTGGCAGGCCTCTACTGCCTCACGCCCGTTAACGGCGATCCAGGCCACCTGATGTTCCGGGGTTGATACAACCAATCGCCGCAGAAGCTCGACCGCAAGAGGCATATCGTTGACGATAGCGATCCTCATTGATGGATACACACGCTGCGCCTCATTCTGTCGCCTGGCCGATCAGGTCGACGACTGCATGGAGCAGTGTCTCGTCGTGGAAACTCCCTTTAGTCAGGTAGTAGTCCGCGCCGGCGTCCAGACCTCGCCTGCGATCGTCTTCGCGATCTTTGTACGACACGATCATGATCGGGGTGTTCCCGAGCCGGCTGTCCTTCTTCATCAAGGTCACCAGTTCGATGCCGTCCATGCGCGGCATATCAACATCGGTGATAACAAGATCGAATGGTTCAGACCGTATGGCGTTCCATCCATCCATACCATCAATCGCCACCTCGACCTCATAGCCGTTATTGTCCAGCAGCTTGCGTTCGAGCTCACGTACCGTCAAAGAATCGTCGACCACCAGAACGCGCTTGCGCCGCCTAAGATCGGGGCTGGTAGTACCACGCCGCAAGGTGCGTAGGCCGCCGGATGACGCGAGCTTGTCTACTGATCGGATCAGATCGTCGACATCAACGATAAGCACGGGCGAACCATCTTCCATCAACGCCGCCGCGCTGATGTCCTTGACCTTGGCAAAGCGAGGATCTAGCGGCCGGACCACCAACTCGCGCTCGCCCAGGAAGCGGTCGACAATCAACCCGTGGGTTTCACCGTGATCACCATTAATCAGAACGACTGAAAGTTCATCGGCGTCTGCTTGCGGCTCAGCGCGGTCAAGAACCTCGTGCGCGGTGACTAGTCCGATCTGTCGATCCTCGAAGCGGAAATGCGGCCGGCCTTCGAGCAGTTCGATGCGCGTGCGCGGCAACTTTATCGTGCTGGCGATGCCTGCGAGCGGGAAGGCGTATGGCTCTCCGTCAATGTCGACGAGCAGCGTGCGGAGCACCGACAAGGTCAACGGCAGCTGTAGTTGAAATCGGGTTCCGAAGCCGAACTCTGAGGAGACGGTTGCGAGGCCTCGGACCTGCTTGGTCATCGCCTGTACGGCATCGAGCCCCACGCCGCGTCCGGAGATGTTGCTAACCGTCGCTTTCATCGAAAAGCCTGGCAGAAACAGAAATTCGAGCAATTCCGCTTCGGCAAGTCTGCCGACGGTCTCCTCTGTCGTCAGGCCGCGCGCCACGACCGTCTCGCGCAGCTTGTTCAGATCGATTCCCCTTCCGTCGTCCGCGACGATTATCTGCAGCAGGCCCGCATTGTGCCGTGCTTCGAGCCTGATGACACCTTCTTCAGATTTGCCGGCTGCTATACGTTCGTCGGTCGTTTCGAGCCCATGGTCGACAGCATTGCGGAGGAGATGGCCGAGTGGTGCCTCGAGTTGGTCCAGGATGTCGCGATCGATGCCAGTTGAGCCCCCGACGATGTCTAACCGCACGTTCTTCCCCAAGGTTCGGCCAAGGTCGCGCACCGTCCTTGAGTAGTGCCGGACGCCATCCTCGAAGGGGCGCATGCGACTCGCCAGCGTTTCGTCATAGAGTCGGTTCGCAAGGTCAGTGGCTCTGCGGTCAATCGAGTCCAATTCGTCAAGGCGCTCTGCGAGGAACGTCTGGCTCAGCCGAAGTTTTTGCAGCGCCTCTGCCAGTGCTTGCACCGCCCGATCGTCCTTAGGAATCTCGGCCAGTGCGTCGCCTAGCACGTCGAAGGCAATGGCCAGATCCGACTGAATCCGTTTCAGTCGAAGTAGGCCGCCCGTAAACGGCCTGAGGCGACGAGCCTCCATCAGGGACTCACCGGCAAGCCCTAGTAAGCGGTTTAGACTATCGGCCGTTACCCGCACCATACGGTCGGAACCGACGCCGCCATAAGGTTGAAGAAGTGGTTCCGATCGAGCGAGGACGCTCGTCTCCTTCGCCGAAGAGGCCCACGGCGCCTCCTGCGGGGCAGCATTTGAGCCGGCGAGCTCCGTCTCTGATGCTGTCGATGGGGAGGATGCCTGCTCAAGCGCCAGCAGAAAACCGGCTATTTCCAGTTTGGCGCTCTCATCGGCCGAGGCAGGCTCACTCGCTATGGATCCGAGGAGATCGACGCCTTTCAAAAGTGTATCGATGTGCTCGCGACTCAGGCTGAGACGCCCCCGCTGTGCGGCGACCAGGCACTCTTCCATCGCGTGCGCAACTTCCACCGCCGGCGTCAGATCGACGATCCGGGCCGCCCCCTTCAGCGAATGGGCAGCCCGCATGCAAGCGTCGAGACTCTGGGCGGACACGGGATCGCGTTCGAGCGCTAGCAGACCGGACGTCAGGGCCTGCGACTGCGTCTCCAATTCGGCCCGAAAGAGGTCGAGCATCGAAAATTGGCTGTAGTCCGCGCCGCTCATGCGATAGCTCGATCGAGCATGGCCAGCAGCAGCGCCTCGTCCAGACAACCGACCGCGCCCCTTCGCCACGAGACCATGGCTGCCGTCATGGTCGAGGACGCCTTGCCAACGGTAGCAGGCAAGGCAAGCTTGTCGCTCTGTTTGAATCGATAAATGCCGTGCATTTCGTCCACAGCAAAAGCAACGCGCTTGTCGCTGTTGCCGACGACGATAAGACGCGGAAATGCCTTGGTCCGCGTGTCCTGTACCCGCGTTTTGCGGTCGTCTACTCCGAGCAGTTTGGCCAACGAAATGCAAACCAGCAATTCGCCTCGAACATTGACAATGCCGAGAACCGCACTGTTCCTGCGGTGTGGCAGCGAATGAATGCTACGCAGCTCGGCCACTTCTTGGAAGCAGCCAACCGGAAGCGCCAGCCATTCCTCGCCGAGACGAAAGACAACGACCGTCTGAAATGCACTGCTCTCGGCATTCCCGACTGCTTCATCGGTCCTTGCCTGGGCAAAATGTCGGGCCCACTCGTCCCGATAGCCGGGCGGCAGCGGACGGTTCAGGAGGTTCCGTGCGATTTCCTTATAGGTCGGGCAGTTCCGGCAGTGGAGATGTTGCTCCAGTTCAGGGCACGATCTGTCACCACGAACGCCTATTTGCCGCCAGCAGTCGCCGATGGCAATGTCCGGCACCGATGATGCGCTACCGGGCTCAGCTGACGTCAAGTGCCGCTCCTTTTCCCAATCCGACCGAGCCGCCCGGTGAGTGCCTCGGCACCGGCGATGTCACCCTGCTTGCGAAGCAGCAGCGCAAGATGCGCGAGGGCTTCTTGATGGCGGGGTTCGAGATAGAGGGCCTTGCGATAGTTCTGGATCGCCTCGGAACGCGCATCTTCTGCATCCTGAGCTAGCCCGAGCAGATAGAAGATTTCCGGCGAAGGACCGTATTCCCCGAGATGCGTCAGCGCGAGTTCCTTTGCTTCCGCAACTCGTCCGGCATTGGCGGTGCGTTCTACAGAAGCGAGGCTTTGGGCCGCCCGCTCGGAAGGGTGGAAGGAGCGCTCCACTTTCGCTGCATTACTGGAGGCCGGCCGGATCGGGCTCAGCACTTTGCTGACGTCAGAGATAGGAGCAGGGGTGGCCGGACCGAAGCGCGACTTGGAGGGGGCAACCGTCCGGGGCGCCTTAGCCGGCTCCACGTTCGTGAACGCAAATGCCATCGGTAATCGCGCTGAAGCAAAGCCGTGCAGAATCGGAAGGCCTGATTCCGCTGGACCGACGAGCAGCAGGCCATCTGGCGCGAGGAGGGTCTTCAGACAAACCAGCGCGCGGTCTTGCAGGTTTCGGTTGAAATAGATCAGCAGGTTGCGGCAAAAAATAATGTCGTACGGTGCCGGCCCATACGAGGCCGCAGGATCAAACAGGTTGCCAAGCCTGAACCGGACTTGCTTCAGGACCCGCACCTCAGGCCGTAGTCCGCCTTCGGCCGCTTCGAGATAGCGCCCTCTGAATTCGAGAAAATCGCCGCGAAATGAGTTGCGCCCGTAGACCGCGCGCTCCGCGGCCGCGAGATTGCCCGTGCTCACGTCGACTGCGTCAATCTTGAAATCCTGTGCTCCGAAACCAGCATCGAACATGGCCATCGCCATCGAATAGGGCTCTTCGCCTGTCGAACATGGTAGGCTCAAGAGCATTATGGGTTGACCCGGCCGCATGCGCGCCCGTGCATGACGCGTCATTGCAGTGAAAGCTTCACGATCTCGGAAGAACCATGTCTCCGGTACGACAACCGCGTTGATCAGTTCCTGGAGCTCGGATGGGGAGCCAGCCAGCAACTGCCAATAATCTTGAAGCCCGCTGATCCGGCAGGCTGACATCCGCTCCCGGAGCGCGTGACGGATCACCGACAGACCGACAGTGCCGCTGTCCAGTCCAATCTTTTCCCTCAATAGCTGTTCGACCGCACCAAACATCATGAACTCATCGCGACCTGACGGAACAACGTTTTGCGAATGTCGTCCGATAGCAGCGCTTCGGCCCTGACCCACTGGACAAGTCCTCTATCGTCGGACGCCACGGGGCCCAAGTAGGGCGGAGTTCCCGCCTCCATCCCGGACGGCGCGAAGTCAGAAGGATCCCGCTCGAGCATATCGGTCGCTCGTTCAGCAACAAGCGCAAGCAGGTGGTTCTCACCATCCTTGGTTGGATAGCGTATCAGAACGATTCGTGTGCTCAGCACCAGCGCCGAGGGGCGGCCAAGCGCAAGCAGGCTGAGATCGATCATGGGAACGGGTAAGCCCCGGCAGTTGATTAGGCCTACTACGCCGTTCGGCGCGCCCGGCAGCGTTCTCACGCCAATGTAAGGCAGGACCTCTTCAACCTGCTCCATGTCCAGCACATACCGGTCGCCACCTATACAGAACCCGAGGAATAGCATAGTCGTCCTAGCTCGCAGGCACCTCTCGTAGCGCCCGCAGTTTGAAACGGGAAATGCTGCTGCGTAACCCGCCCGAAACCTGATTGAGTTCGTCGATCGCGAGCGTGGATTGCTGGAGGGATTCAACCGTTTGCTGAGCGGCTTCGCTCAATTGTATCAGCGTCTCACTGATCTGCGCTGCGCCCGTTGCCTGGGCCTGCATTCCTTCATTGGCGACTTCGAAGCGTGGCACCAAGCCCTGGACCTGCTGAATAATCTCGTAGAGTTGGCCGCCGACCTGCTGCACATCTTGCATGCCACGTCGGACCTCCTCGGAGAATTTGTCCATGCCCATGACGCCGGCTGCGACGGCGGATTGAATTTCCTTGACCATCTGCTCGATGTCGTATGTCGAGACGGCGGTTTGGTCGGCAAGCCGCCGGATCTCCGTTGCCACGACCGCAAAGCCTCGCCCATATTGGCCCGCCTTTTCAGCCTCGATTGCGGCGTTTAGCGAAAGAAGGTTGGTCTGGTCGGCAACCTTGGTGATCGTGGTCACCACCTGATTGATATTGCCGGCCTTCTCGCTCAGGATCGCAAGTTTGGAATTAATCGCGGTGGCGGCTTCCATGACGTGCTGCATGGTTGCCTCCATGCGTGCCAGCCCTGCTTGTCCGCCGGTGGCGAGCGTGGCGGTTTGCTCGGCGACCGCAGAAACTTCGCTCATCGTTCGTACGAGCTCATTGGAGGTTGCCGAGATTTCCTTCGCGGTCGCTCGGATTTCGGTCGTAGTGGCCGCGATCTCATTTGCGGTTGCCTGCTGTTCCTTTGAGGTGGCGGCCACCTCGGTTATCGATGTGTTGACTTGAATGCTGGATTTCTGAACCTGGCCTATCAGCGTGGTGAGATCATCGGCCATGGTGTTGAAGCCCTCAGCCAGCGTGTCAAACTCGTCCTTGCGCTTCAAATCGAGGCGCCCGCTGAAGTCGCCCAGGCGCATTACACGGACGAGATCGACCAATCGGCCAAGCGGGACACTAACGGCACGGAATAGAAGATAGCCGCACAAAAGGGCCAAACCGAGTGCTACGAGGAACCCGGCAATCAGGCCCAACTTCGCTGTGCGGACGATCGAACCTATCTTTTGGGTCGAGCTGTTTGCCTCTCCTCTATGGTCCTCGACCATGGCTTGCAGAGCCGATTGCAATTTCCGAAAGATCGGCTCCACATTGTTCTTGATGGCCGGGCGCTCGTTGGGGATCTCTCCCTTCGCCAACGCGGCACGACTGGCATCCAGTACGGCGGCTTCGGCTTGGCGGAATTGATCGGCGAGGTCCTTGACGACAGCGTAGTTCTGCTTGTCCAAATCGGACTCAATGGTCTCTTCATACTCGTCCATCGACCGTTGCAGGGCGTCGCGGTTCGCCTTGATGGTAGTCTCGAAAGCCCGCTTGTCGGCAGGATTGTCCTGAAGAGCATATTCCTGGAGAAGACTATGGGCATCCATCTGTCCCATCATGATCTGGGTGCTGTGATAGAGGTCCGGAAGAGTTTCCTTTTCCACGCTGGTCGCTTCTTGCTCCGTCTGGAGAAACCAAACGTATGTAATGATGGCCATAACCGACATGACAACCAGAACGGCCGCGAAACTGGCGAGTATGCGGCGGCGTATCGTCAAGCTGTTCATCGGGCTCAGTTCCGCCAGGGCGCTAATTGATTTGTTGGCACGACTAGCCCAGCACCGCGTTGCGACTATGCCGAACAGGCGAGATTCATTCGAATCGCGGAATCTAATATTGGAAACGTTTCTTTTCCGTTCACGTCGCGCCCACAAGCCGCCTGCGAACGGCATGTACGCGTCCAAACCAATGGCCGATCGCATCGGCCGCAACTGGAAAGTATCTCCCACATCGAGCGTGGCAACCAACTCCCCTCCATTGAAACGCTCGTGAGTCGCGCGTGTTCTCAGCGACGGATTGCTTCGAAGGCCTGGCAAGGGGGCGCGCTGTTTCGCGCGAGAGCGCACATAGCTCGAGGTGGAACTCCTGGAAGCGCCGTGCAATTGGCGCCTAGGGTTGTCAAAGTGGAGCGCGTGCAGGTGAGGCCTGCTTGCCGTGCACGCTTTGCGCTGGCGCAAATCTGATTTCATTTGTCGCGGCTATGGCCGTTAGCCTACCCACGAGGGCGAAACACTCGCAAAGTCAATCATCGAGACTGGAAACGCTAACCCGATACGCGACTGGCGCCGCCGGTTGAAGAGAGGGCCAGCGACCAGCAGCGTGCTCGCCGAGTGCGGCCGCGGGAACTTGTGCCGGCCGCGCCAAGGAGCGGATATATCAAATGGAGCGCAATTCTTAGCCATTCCTTCATCCATCTTTCGTTAAATACCCCATGGAAATGGGGCGCCCCATATCGAGGCGGTTGGTTCGGTGTTTGCGACGAGGCGTCGGGACGAGCGGCAACGTTGCTACTATTTTTGCCCTATCTTTGCCGATTGTCGTCGGCGCAGCGGGTCTCGGTATCGAGACCTCCTACTGGTACTTTAGCAGCCTGAAATTACAGGCGGTGGCGGATGCGGCAGCCTATGCTGGCGCTTTGGAAAAGGTTTCGGGATCTGACAAGCCAACGATAGTCGCCGCCGCGACACTGTCAGCGACGACGAACGGCTGGGACCCGTCAACAGGCACAATCGAAATCTTCACTCCCCCGTCCTCTGGCCCGAATGTCGCCCAAAAGGCCGTCGAGGTCATCGTTCATCAGACCCTCGATCGGTTTTTCACATCGATATTCACGCAAAACGCGATCGGCGCACGGGCAAGAGCGGTGGCTTTTATCACTGACGCCTCAAAGGCCTGCGCTTTGTCGCTCAATCGTTCCGCCCCGAGAGCGGCGCTGTTTTCCGGCAGTTCGACCATAAAAATGACGGGCTGCTCCGTCATGTCCAATTCCATTGCCGCCGATGCGATCAAGCTTCAGGGATCGGCAAACCTTCAGGCCGACTGCCTGATATCGGCCGGCGGTGTTTCGTTGAACAACCCCGTGACGACTGTTTGCGCCAGCCCGATAACCCAGGCCTTACCCGCTGGTGATCCCTTTGCCGACCTGCTGGCGCCACCAGCCACAACCCCCTGTCAAAACTCGAAATTGTCGACCCTGAACCCCGGGACATACTGCAGCGGGCTGAGCTTGAGCGGCAATGTTGCGCTCGCGCCCGGCGTGTACGTCATTCAAGGCGGTGATTTCAAGGCGAACGCGAACGCCAATATTTCCGGCGACGGAGTCATCATCTATCTGGCCGGCACATCGAGCGTCAGCATGAACGGCAACGCCACCGTCAAGCTTAGCGCACCGACGTCGGGCACGTATTCCGGTGTGCTGTTTTACGGCAACAGAGGCAACCTGGCGGGATCGAACACGTTCAATGGCACGGCGGACTCGCTTTTGACCGGCGCTTTGTATTTTCCAACCCAGGATGTCAATTTTCTGGGCAATTTCTCTGGCAAAGGTGGTTGCACGCAGGTCGTCGCCGGTACCTTGCAGTGGTCCGGCAACACGAGCATCAGCCAGGATTGCACGAGCCTCGGAATGCGCGACATTCCGGCGACGCAATCCGTTCGGCTTGTGGAGTAATCTTCGTGGAACGGCGATCCGTCCGGATGTTCCGGAGCGATTCGGGTGTTGCTGCGGTAGAGTTTGCGCTGATTGTGCCGATCCTTTGCCTGGTACTTCTTGGCGTTATTAACGGCTGGTCTTTCGTATCAAGCGCGTTGTCGATGCGTGCAGGCGTCAAAACGGCGGCGAACCTCGTGATGCAAGGCGCGGCCGACGACGCGGCTACCCAAGCCGTCGCCCTTTCGAGCTGGGAAAATCATCCCGATGACGCGCAGGTGACGCTGAGCCGGAAATATATGTGCGGGATCACCGTGGTCGATCCATCTGTCCTGTGCGACAGTTTGAAAGCTCCCGCGGTTTTCGTCGAAATCCAGGCGACAGCCACCTGGTTCCCGCCCTTCAGTTTTGGCGATTTTTCCCTCTCGCGCGGGATCAGCCACAAACAGGTGATTCGTGTCCGCTAAAGCGGGAGCCTTCATACGTGGGGTATCAGGCGGAGCCGCATTGGAGTTCGCGCTGATCGCGCCTATTCTGATAATGCTTTTGATCGGCATCTTCGCATTCGGCTGGGCTCTGAATGCCATGTCGAGTGTTCGCTATACTCTGGAAACGTCCTCACGAGCGCTGCAAATGAAGAACTCGCTGACCGAAGCCGAGATAAAAGCGATAGCCACGGCAAAATTGCTGAGTTTGGGATTAAGCGATGTCAACATAACAATAGCAATCGACGCCCCCAGCGGCGGCTTTCGAATGGCCCATCTGACCGCCAAATATGCGTTCGTGATTGAATTCCCGTATTTCGACCGGTATCCGATTAATTATGCGACAACCGTCACGGTTCCGTTGATTGGAACATAAGGCTCATTCTAGTCGGACGCCGCAGCTAGTTCTCCATCAAAAAACCTGCAGCGAAGCTCTTCCTTGCCGCAAGGTGCTTCACGCGGGCTTTGATCCCCGGCTTGACCCATTGTGGGGTCGCCGGCGGCCTTGGCAAGCCCTTTGGTAGGAGGCCGGCATGCTCCTGAAACGTACTTCCACAACCGATCCCGCATGTCACGCCGCCTCTGACGATAACGCTATGTTCATCAGCCAAGCTCAATTATCTGGCAGACCAAAAACTACACGAAGCGACAGACGCCGGGAATTAGGCGAAATGGCTGAAGACGAACAGAGGCGCCAACGCAGGCAGCGCGTCTTCAAGGGCGCAACAATCCTGACCGGCATGACCCATTCCGAGGTCACGTGCACGGTGCGCAACATGCATGCCGGCGGCGCCGAACTGAAGGCCTCGATCGACGCTCGCGTCCCCGACGAATTCCTGCTCTATGTGCCGACCGACGGCATCGCCTACAAGGCGGTGGTTCGTTGGCGTCGCGAAGACCGCATCGGCGTCATGTTCACCGGCACCGAGCCAAAGCCGCACTGGCACTACGGCTAAATCCCCTGAACCACACCTCGTAGCCGTATGCTGGGCGGTGATTGACCCCGTCCTTTGGACGCCTTGTTCCTCCTCCAGAATTTCTTCGACTTAGGTGGCCGACAACCATTCTGGCGCCGACTGACTGCTCGCTTCCATTATCGGTTTGCCGACCATCGTTGGAGATTTCAGAATAGCTACTGCTCTCGCCCTCTCCACCGTCCTGATGGTTTAAACAGTGCCCGTGCATTTCGAGACGGTCCGAGTCGTCGCGAGGATGCGGCGCTGGTGGGGTCGGTCTGCTCGTGTGGAACTGCTCGCATTCATCACGCCTGCGTTGGTCGCGCACCTGCTCGGTATTGGGCAGGGGTAATAAAAGGCGCTGTTCCCCCACAAGCAGAAAACCGGCCTCCCCCTTGCTTCGGCCTGCGGCCTGCAGCACCGACAAGGCACCCGCTAGCGGGTGCCGCCGTCCATCTTTTCATGCCGTCGCGAATCGTCACGTGATCGGTCCGAAAGGTGATGGTTTTGGTCCGTCGAGACGACAGCGACATTCGCCTGACTGGGAACGACAGGGTCAGAGTGCCTGTCATATCAGGGAACGTCGTGCAATTTGTCGACCAGCCCACAAAGTTCCAAAAAAACGGACCGTTCGCTTTGAGGTTGAGTTGCGCCTTAGTGCTTCCCTTGTGATCTTCCTCAGCGTCCGCTGTTTTGACAGGGAGCGCATTGGTCATTCGGCCCATCGCGCTTTTCTGCGGCCCGCCGTTTCGCCCGACATCATGGAACGATATCGCCCCCCATGTATTAGAAACCCATGGACACTATGGAACCCCACGGCCACGGGATGGCGGCCGATCTTTTGACATCGGAAGTTGCCAATGCCAGGCAGCGCATCCACCGGACCGAGCTCGCACTTCAACGCACTGAAGAAATGCTGGCCGAAAATCTTGCGCTGTGCAGCAGGATACGAACTGCGGTCGAGGCCGCAGACCGCTTGGTGAAGATCGATCCCCCGAGCTTTGAAGGACGTCGCGCGGGTTGAACTGGGCCGGCGGTTGATTCGTCGCGACCTTCAGGCCACCGGCACCACTCGCGCTCGAGCACGGCGGCAACCAGGTCGACAGACGGCGAGCGCAGCTCATGGTGCGCGGCCTGGTGCTCGCGAGGAACCTGTCATCGGGCATGCGCTCCACTGCCTCGAAATGCCATCGCGCGCGCGGCGCCAAGACGTGGGGCCTGAGGCCCCACACCCCCATTCCGTTCCGCTTCGCGGACGGACATGCTCGCTCCCTCGCTCATGCGGCACTATCCGGTGTTGAGCCATATTGCTTTTGAGAGTGAAGGATGCGGCTGATCGCCGTCGCATAGCGGCTGATCTCGGCGTCGATCTGGCTTGGGGTAAAGCCTCGGCGTTCGAGCTTCTTCCGCTCCGGTGCAACATGCAGCGACCAGTAGCGCTGTCCGGCTTGGTAGGTGCGAGCGTTCAGCGCGGTTGGTATGCTGCGAAGACGTAACCTTGCAGCTCGACTAAGGCGATCGGTCCCTTGGGAATAGTGCCGTCGGTATGGAAGATCGCATCGGCACTGTCCTTCCAGCCCTGATTGAAGAGGCCCGTATCCGCTGCCCTGCTGTAGGTAACGAACCCCTCCCCGTTGCGGGCTCCGACCTCTTCCATCCAAGCCGTGGCAGCACCCAGTGATTCCCAAATGCGATCGACAAAGTCCTCATCTCCGGTCCTGTCGGCGTAGGACGAAGCCAGATAGATGTGCAGCGGAGTGGTGTCGACGCCATCATAGTAACGGCCGAACGGCAACTCGCGAAGCACGGCCATCTTGCCCTTGCGCATTTCGTGCATGATCTTGCCTGGCTCCGCGTCTCCGAAGACGGAAGTCTCGGTCGATTGGTAGCGGGCGAGAAACGCCAGCACGCCACGGGCAAGCTCGGGATTGAGCCAGAGCATCTGCAAGGCGGAAATGACTCCGTCGCGACCAAAGGCGGTTGAGAACCATGGAATGCCGGCATACGGGTATGGTCCCGTCTCGAGGTCGGTTGTCAGGAGCGCGATGTCGGTACGTATGCGGGCCAGCCAGTCATTGAACACGCGTCCGGAACTGAAAACGGTGGCGCCTTGCCGGCGCTTTGAGCGAATCGCACATCGCGCTCGCGCAGCGGCGGCACGAAACCGGTCACTGGACGGAATCTCTTCGCCGTGACCGACCATCCAGATGGAGGATCCTGCGGTCACGGCTCGGCACGACAATGCGGAACTCGGCGTAACTGGAATGCACCTGATCCGGCTCCGCAATGACCGACTGGCGCGCTACATTATCAAGCCCTTCGTACCGAAATGTGACGCTTGCCTCACCAATCAGCGCGTCAGGGGCACGACCGCGACGGCTACGCGTGGTGCCGCGCACCTCGAACATGTCTCGGAAATCGGCATCGAAGTCGAGACGGACCGGCAACGCAATCTCGCGCGAGAAGTAGTTGGTGAAGGTAATGCGCTCGAGCAACGGGGGGTCTTCGCGCGAGCCAGTTATCCGGTCTCCCGCTCAGAAATTTCTACCAAATATTCCGACCTCCTGATGGAACCCATTCGTTGCGGGCGAGTTGCGGCTCATTGGGACGGACTTCCCGAACATGACAACGAGCAACAAAGCAGACCATCAGTCTGTCTCCGGAGCGTTTCGGAAACTGATCCGTTCCGAAGGCTATCGTCATCACGTACAAACGTTCTTAAATCTGGAGGTCGAACCAGAACTGCCGCCCACCCTACAGTCATTACTTGCGGCTATTGATCGGGCCAAACAGGGCCCGACGGAAGAAGGTCCCTAGCCGGCTGGCTGGGCGTCAGGTCAAAGAGTATAGAGGCTCGCTTCGTGGCTTGTCCCCCTGATTCCCACTCAGAAGTCTATCAAACATTCTTCTTGATTTTTCCCGACAGAGGATCATGAATGTTCCCCTTGGGTTCTCGCTGAGGTGGGAGGCCTTGTATGAACGTTTGGACGAACTGCCGACCCGACAAAGTGACTGCCAAACACCTTGTTCACGAGCTGATCCTACAAGCCCGTCGCGGCCAAATCATCTCCGTCAAAGAGACTATCGCAGCGGTGCGCCGAGACGGGCCACATCTGGTGGAAAGTGACTGCGAGCTGGTGGAGCTTATCGTCGACCTTGCCCCAGCCTTTGGCATGTTCGTTGCGTTCGACATTCGCGAATAGCCTCGTAGCACCCCATTGGTTCTCCCCTGCGGTGTACGTCAGGACAGACCGACCTGGGATTGTGGGAGAAAGGCGGCTCGAGGCGCGTCAATAGGATCGAGGAGGAACATGGGGGTCTTCGCGAGCCGGTGTCCGATCCCCACCACAGAAATTCTACAAACATTCCTGACTGTGGCGGCCCAGCGCCGTACCAATTTGTACAATTCGTACATGGCCTTGATGCCGCTCAGGTAGGGAGTAGAGTCACCCTTCGGCGTGTCCCTGGGGAGGGCTGGATGAGCGTCGCGCGAAGGGTCGGTCCGTTTCTAGAACAAGCAATTACTGTACTCCTCAACAGGGCGGACCGTCGCGACACGGTCTCGATCAAAGCGGCACTACGCGAAGCTCGGGAGACTGCGCCTTATTTGGTGGCCTCCGACGAAGAACTAACCGAGGCAATCGTCGAGGCAGCAACTGCCATGGGCCTCTGCGTGGCTTTCGACGCCCAGGAGTAGCTGTCAGCCAACTTCGCTTGTCGTGACCTGGCAATGGCGACCGTGTGCTGCCATTCATTCTCGACATTCCGGCCTTGGCGTGACAGCCCTCACATTAACGCTCTCGCCGAGGACGAATAAGCATCGGATGCCGCAGATTTCCGAATGGTCCTTTGAGGCGATCGCCGCAATGGCTAGACCGACTACAAGCGAAATGACTAGGGCGACACCCACCGGAAGATGATGCATACCGGCTTCGTACCGACCGCTCGGATAAACGTCGATGAACGTTTGGAAACACCCGTCACGGACTCAGACCATCCCTAACAAATGGTTAGCCGTCCTCGTCGCTGAGCCGGTTCATAGAGAGGAAACCCGCTAGCCGCCCTAAGGCCCCTTCATGGCTCGCCACTGGTTCAACCCTCCGGTCCCCGTCAAGACCGAGCGTCCCGGGATCATCCGCAACGTCAACAACGCCGAGGCAGCCGGCGAGGAGCTGATGAAGTGGACCAAGCGTGGCCCTTGGTGGGACCTCGCGGTGCGCGTTTGCATGGCCTGCATTGCCGACGAGATGGAACCTGAGGAGGCACGGAAGGCATTCCTGGCCGCTGCAAAAGAGGAGGGGACATTACTCCCCCCAATGACAACCAGCTAACTTGAACTGCGGTAAAGGTTCTCTGACCAACACCGCCTTCGCGAAAGGAGCCCGCCGCCCGTGAGAGAAAGGCGACGGACCCCCACAGCGGCTGCACATCCAAGAAGGACCGCTGCGAGTTCTAAACCCGCGAGGGCCTACATCGTTCCTTAGCTGCGGCTAAAGCGGGGTTGGTCAGCGGGCTCTTGGCGCTCTAAGTTCCCCCTTATGGGTCCCCTCTGGTTCGCTCCCCCGGTCTACGTGAAGACGAAACGTCCGGGCATTCGCAATGGGGTCAGCCACGTCGAGGGAGCCGCCGAGGAACTCATGGGGTGGGACACAAAGGGCCCGAAGTGGACCAAGGCGGTCCAATCCTGCGTCGATGCGTTCCAGGGCAGCGCCTCCCCCCAAGAGGTGCGTGAAGCCTTTGAGGCGGCTGCCAAGGAGGCCAACGTGTATCTCTCCCCTGAGTAGGAGGTATCATGGCGCCCATCTGGTTCGTCCCTCCGGTGTTCGTGAAGACTGAAACCGGTGTCAGGCATGGCTGCAACAATGCGAAGGAAGCCCTTGAGCAGCTCAAGATGTGGACCCGGCGAGGGCCTCGCTGGCATAAGGCGGTGACCCTCTGCCTCCAAGCTCGAGGCTTTTCCCTTCACCCGCTACGGACCGCGGCCGAGGCGGCGAGAAAAGAGCGGCTTCGGCAACTCAACGAGACAATGCGCTCAGACAACGGGCCGGACGGCTGGATGTCACGATGAAAGGAGAGCCCTCCACCGTGAGGCAGTGGGCGAAAACCTTGCATTTCATCACGTTTGCACCTCCCTCGACTTGAGCCATCACAAATGCTCTGATCCTCCTTCCTTGGGAGGGGGCAACCATGTTTCGACTCGTCGCCGCTGCGGCGATTGCCGGCATTCTGATGCTGACGGCGCCGATCGTCATGCGCCCGGATCCGCAATACCCTGGTCGACAATCCCGGTCGAGGGCTGCTGCAAGACGTGCTCCGCCGGCAAGGCGTGCGGCGATAGCTGCATCTCGAGGGAGAAGAACTGCCACAAGGCGCATTGGTGCGCGTGTGAAGATCACTAACAGCCCTGATACCGGCTGTGGACACGCCATTGTGCGAGCAGTGGGAGCGGACCCTATCAGCGCATGAAGGGACTAGGATACGCATGACGACGCTTCAATCCGCCATGTAAGTGCTTGTCCGCCGCCAGGGTGAACAGAATAAGGAACACCAGCGTGTTCTTGAGGAATTGTCGTTGAAGGCGGAAAGGAACTGCGTCCAGAAGAGAGGCGCATAGCGCCGTGACGTCATCAGATGGCTAGTCGTATGGCCGTTCGTGGCGATTTCCATTGGGGCGGCTTCCATTGGGCAAGACCGTTGAAGATCGTGGCCGTATCGATCAGCGGTCTTGCGCGGTTTGAGCTTCTTGTACTGGGAACCCGGTTAGACTTCGTTACTGCGGCTCAAATCGATCAGCGGCTTTTGGGGTGGGGTCTTCTAGCCGGTTCATGAAGCGGCTTGCGCCATGAAATTGATGGCGCCGTCATTATCGAAGCGGGCGAAATTGGCATGGTGAATGTTTGCAGGCGCTTGAACCCTTGGGAGCATAGCTGTTGGAGGTCATCGATATTGTCTTTTGGTTTCAGGGTGAGATTGCGCCGGCGTTTGTCTGTCTCCAGGCCGGATACAATCAAGCGGTCTTGCGACGGTCCGGACGAACGCAGCGTCAGCGCTGCTCCGCAGCAGCGCGCTGCAGACGGCGGTCGCCAGCCAGCTTGAGGCGCAGTTGCCGCAACCACTCGCCATCCTCTCCGAGCGGATCGCAGGACAGCTACGCGATTCTGAGCACTGCCAAATCGGCCTAATTTTCCGCTGCCGAATGGACGATGAGACGCGTAAGCGAGTTTCCGGACCGGAAGCTATGCGTTGGGTTGCCCAAACGATGCAGAGGCGCTGCTGTGTTGGCGCGACACGCTCGACCGCAGGTGCGGACGGCATAAGAATTTTGGAGAGGCCCGTGGTGACTGGGGATTGCGCCGGTATTGGCGACGCGCGAAGACTGGGTCGATATCTGGGCGAAGGCAGCCCCTGCGACGCAGCTTCATACCGGAGAATGCGCTGCGAGGTTGTTGCCTCGGCTACCAACTCAAAGTGATTGTCCGGGAGAGTTCGGCGATGTCGCCATAGATCATCGAACCTGTGACGAGAAAACATTCATCACCGAGGACTTCGAAGGGTGAGCTTGACGCGGTACAAACCGGCAGGTTCTTCGAATTGGCGTACGTGCCGAGCGTCGCGGTTTCGACCTTACGGTCCTTGGCTTCGGCACAGCCGACACTGATCGCGAGGATTGCGATAGCAATGAGAGTCGTCTTGCTCATATTTTGCCCCTGGAGCCAGCTCTTGTCGGGTAAGTCGCGCGATGCATCAAAATAGCACCGGCCCACGATCGGCTTCATCCATCGATTGGAGGAAGCAGGCTCATCCATAATTAGCAATATCTTGAGTAAGGCACCGAGCGCACCAGACTCATGGAACGGCGCGCGGAATTTCCATTCGTGACGAGGTGGCGATCCCGGCCGCCTTCGCAAACGGGTCATTCAGCACTGCGTAAACGTCTCGATTCCGAGCTATAGCTTTCCGCATTCGATCATCGATCATACCAAGGTGAAGAAGGGGCAGCAGATCGAGCTTACCGGAGAGATCACGCGCGTAGACGAGGAAGGCGGCAGGGTGACCGTCGATCTGGGACCACTGGTGACGATCGACATCGACAAGGTCAGGCTGGTCGAGAAGTACAGGACGCCAAAGCGCAAGAAGCCGCTGCGCGACATGGTGGATTAGCTCGCGGACCGCCACTTATCCACGCGACATCGGTACCACTCAAACGAATGGCAATTTTCCGTCTGAATGCGTTTAGGGTCCATGCTCGGAGACCACGCATGGGTATCGCGCGGGAGACAGTGACTCCCCGTTTCAAGGCGTCGAGATGCTACGAGCACCGAAAAGTCAGTTCCTTAGACCTAAAGATCGGGCGATCTGCCAGCGGGTTGTCGACCAGGTAACCGCCGACGCCAAATGGTACAGCACCCCGATAGACGGTCAGATTCTGGCCTCGACCACGCTGAATCTCTTTCAATCAGGGGTCGTAAACGAAACGAATTTGCTGGCACATGTTCGCGCGCGGCGCCACGACTTCACTAAACTGACAGGCTAGTTCTTCACCCTCGCGACATAGGCGCGAAATGTGGTTCTTCGTAGTCCGCCGGCCTATTGTTAAGCAGATTGAGCGCCCGCTTTATGTCCCGATGCAGATGGTCGATCGCTTCCCAATGCTCGCCAAATGGCTTGAGCGACAACTGCGCGTCGCGGAGTTCTACCGTCAGAAGCCACGCCTATCGTTCAATTTTGGCGAGGTGATATTCGGAAACGGCTTCGTGTCGGCGAGGGTGCGGCATCCCGCAAAATAGGAATATATTCCGCATGCCGTTAAGGCAAATA
>NZ_JAMYNW010000021.1:0-102198 GCF_040319365.1 Mesorhizobium sp. M0923
TCCTGCTCTCGTTGCTCGCGATCAACTTCAACGCCCACGAAACGCCCAACTGGGTAATCCTTGTCATTGCAGTCACCGGCTGCGTTGCGGCGTTCCAAGCGGAAATCATCAAAGGAGCCCTGAACGCCTTCGACACCGGTCAGTCGGACGCCGCCCATTCGCTCGGCTATACAAGCGGCCAACTGTTCCGACGGATCCTATTTCCCCAGGTGGCCCTCACCGCAATTCCCGACCTGACAACCTCGATGATGGTCATCATGAAGGCGCTTTCTCTCGGATTTGCCATCGAGGTTGTCGATATATTCGCCCAGTCCCAGCTGACCGCCGCGCTGAACTACTACTATCTCGAAGCCTTCGTGATTGCCGTCGTGATCTACATGGTGATTGCCTATATCGTCACCCAGATTGCCGATCGGCTGGAGCAAGCCCTTAGGGTACGGACCTGAGCGAAGCGTCGTCGGAACCCGCGCATCAAGGCGGAGGAACTCAAGGCTCTGTTGAGAGCCTGCAAACAGCCGACGTGCGGGGCCAGCTCGCAGCCAGATCTGTGGGCTTGTAATAGACACCTTGGCGGGGCCTGCGGCCGAAGGCTTGCTCGACGGCCAGC
The DNA here is from genome assembly GCF_040319365.1 of Mesorhizobium sp. M0923. Classification (NCBI taxonomy): domain Bacteria; kingdom Pseudomonadati; phylum Pseudomonadota; class Alphaproteobacteria; order Hyphomicrobiales; family Phyllobacteriaceae; genus Mesorhizobium; species Mesorhizobium sp. M0923. The sequence goes on from NZ_JAMYNW010000021.1 coordinate 608, forward strand.
GGCGCGTCCCAATTGCGCGCCGGATTATCGCAGATTGGTCAGATCCACTGGACGATTGTTGATGATCGCTTCCATCGAGAAGAAGCCTGTCACCGTAGCCAGGTCGAAGTTCGTGATCAGTTTCTGGTAGAACGCATCGTAGCCGGACATGCCTTGCGTCACGACCTTGATCAGATAGTCCCAGTCCCCTCCGATCCGATAGAAATCGATCACCTCCGGCAACCGTTCAACATGGGCACGGAACGCCTCACTCCACTCCTTGGAATGGTGGCGAGTGCGGACCATTACGAAAACCGTCAGGTCGAGACCCAGCGCTCGCAGATCGATATTGCTGTGCGACCCCCGGATAAGACCTAGCGACTGCAGGCGCTGGATCCGCCGCCAGCACGCGTTCTGGGACAGGCCGACCCTCTCCGCCAAATCTCGCTGCGAAAGGCTTGCATCGATCTGCATGGCCGTCAAAATCTTCATATCAAATACATCGATTTTCGCCCGATCTTCGATCATCTGACACGCTCTTTGCAAGAAATTGCAGAAAATAGGTGAATTTTTTCGACCGTGGAGCAGGCTACAATCCGAGTCAACATCCGAGCCGGGGAGAATGACCGTGCAAGCAGCTCGCCCGACGACAGGGCAGACCGAGACCCCTCTGTCAAAGTTCCGCCAGGGGCTGAAGAAAAAGGCTGACGTCACCGCCGACCTCCGGGATGGGCTTGTGGGATCGACGGCGAAAATCGTGGGTCCCTACGGGCAAAAGGACCTGGTGTACGCCGACTATGTCGCGTCAGGCCGCGCACTCCGTCAGATCGAGCGCTTTGTGCTTGAGGAGGTCCTGCCGTACTACGCCAACAGCCACACGGAAGCCTCCTATTGCGGAGGCTTCATGACCCGCATGCGTCGGGAAGCGCGCGCCCTGGTCGGTCAATTCTGCGGGGCCACCGAACGGCATGCTGTGATCTTCACCGGCTCCGGCGCTACGTCGGGGATCAACCGCCTCGTCAAGCTATTCGGCGTCGCCGAAGCCGTGGCAGCGGGCAAGCGCGCTCGGATCATTATCGGTCCCTATGAGCATCACTCCAACATTCTGCCCTGGCGCGAGAGCGGAGCAGAAATCGTGGAAATCGCCGAGGATCCGTCCGGCGGGCCTGACCTGTCTCACCTCAAGGACGCGCTTGCGGACCGGTCGCCAACTCTGACGATATGCACCATGTCCGCGGCCTCGAACGTAACGGGCATCACGAGCGATGTCGCGGCCGTCACCGCGATGGCGAACGCCGCCGGCGCAAAGATGATCTGGGACTATGCCGGCGCAGGTCCTTATCTGCCGATTTCCATGTCGCCCGCCCCTGATGCCGAGATCGACGCGATAGTCGTTTCGCCTCACAAGTTCCTCGGGGGCCCCGGTGCCTCCGGCATCTTGATCGTTCGACGCGATGGACTTTCAGAGACAAAGCCGTCGTGGCCAGGTGGCGGGACGGTGAAGTTCGTCTCACCCAAAACACACGATTACAGCGATAGCCTGGAATCACGCGAGGAAGCCGGCACGCCGAACGTGATCGGCGACATACGAGCCGCGCTGGCCTTCATCGTCAAAGATGCGATCGGACTTGATGCGACGGTAGCGCGCAATCGCGAGCTTGCGCGTCGTGCTTTTCGCGCATGGAAAGACGTGCCGCGGCTGGAGCTCCTCGGCCTGTCGGGTCCTGACCGGCTTCCGATCTATTCCTTTAGGGTCAAAAACGGAAAGGGCGGCTACGTCCACCAGCAGTTGATCACGCGCATGCTTAGCGACCGATTCGGGATCCAGGCTCGCGGTGGCTGCGCCTGTGCCGGCCCGTATGTTCACAGACTGCTGTCGATCGACGACGAGCAGTCCGAGGAAATCAGGCAAGCCATTCTCTCCGGCGACGAAATGAAAAAGCCGGGATTCACCCGGTTGAATTTCAGCGTTCTGCTGCCGGACGAGAAGGTGCAGTTCATACTCGATGCCGTGGCGCAGATTGCGTCCGACGCAACGGACTTCGAGCGTGACTACGACCTCGACCCTGGCCGGGCGATCTTTTTCCCGCGAGCCGCAGTCGAGGGCATCGCCCATGCAGCAGCCTGAAGTCGTCGGCTTCTACGATGCACGGACGGGCAGCATCCAATATGTCGTTGCATGCCCGAGTTCGCGAAGATGCGCCATCGTCGACCCAGTGCTCGATTTCGACGAAAAGTCTGGCTCGACGGCAACGACAAATGCGACACGATCCTCGACTACATCAACAGCCACAATTTGAAGCTCGAGTGGATCCTGGACACCCATCCGCATGCCGATCACTTTTCGGCCGCGGGTTATCTCAAGGCAAAAACCGGCGTGCCGACAGCGATCGGCGGGCGCGTGAAGCAAGTGCAGCGGATCTGGCAACGGATCTATAACTTCTCGGATCTCCCGTGTGACGGCTCACAATGGGATCGGCTGTTTTGCGACGGCGAGACCTTCAACATCGGCGAGCTGGAAGCGCGCGTCACGCACTCGCCAGGACACACCTTGGCGTCGATAAGCTATGTCATCGGCGATGCAGCGTTCATTCACGACACACTTTTCATGCCCGATAGCGGCTCCGCCCGTGCAGATTTTCCAGGCGGCAGCGCAGCTGATCTGTGGCAGTCCATCCAGGACATTTTGAGCTTACCCGGCGAGACCCGTCTCTTTACCGGTCACGACTACAGGCCGGGAGGGCGCCAGGCTCTGTGGGAGAGTTCGGTGGCGGAGCAGAAAGAGAAAAACCAGCACGTCGCCGGTCAATCTCGGAGTGCGTTCATCAGGCTTCGAGAGGCGCGAGACAGGGCATTGCCGATGCCAAGGCTCATGTTGCATGCCCTCCAGGTCAATATTCGCGGAGGAGAGCTGCCTCAGGTCGAGGAAAATGGCCTGCGTTATCTGAAAATCCCGCTCAACGCGCTGCCGCATCGCCGGATTAGCGACGAATTGGATGGCTCTCTCCAGCAGTTCCTGCGCGCGATCGCTTCAGGATCACTGATCGGATGTACGCTCGGTCCGATTGGCTGAGGCGAGTCGATCCTCGCCACGCCCTATTGATGTACGTCCTCGGGATCAGCAATCCTCGGAAGTGATCGCGGTAAGCAATTGCAGTGGCGCGTCTGCAACACTATTATCGATCGGAGGGGATATCTCGGATGTGGGATAGGATCATAAAGCTTCGGATATCGAGCCACACCTGGGAGGTAATTCTTTTGGGGACGAAAAGCTTGAGGCGAAGCTCAAGTAGCCGATGTATGTACTGGTGATTTGGCGCGATTCCAGTCGACTAGAGCAATTTGATAGGTGCTCCAGACAGGCCGGAACTACCGAAGGCTGATCGCGGCTTTCATGTTCCTCGCGCGCAACTAAATAGCCGGATTTGGCGCTCCTAACTCGTTCCCATGGCCGGCACAGTTGACTGCGGGCGACCCGGGCAGCGATCATAGCGATCGCCCACCAAAATCACCGCTTGTTCTCCCTTAGCGCTCTTGGTGTTTCAACGCGATGCCCTCAAACATAGATGCGACCGGTCTTGCCGCATTAAGGCGCGGACGTCTAAGTTACACGACGCGAATGCCAGTCCTATCCTTTCCACATCGTCGAGCGGAGAAGAGCCACCTCAAAGCCCTTGGCCGCGCCGGAGCGCTTGATAATTTCGATGGTCCATGTGCCGAGATTGGCCAGAGCCTGCGACAGTTTTTCTCCGGCATAGGCGCCGTCGGCGAACAGATGGCGTAACCAGGGATAAAGCCGTCGAATGGAGGCGCTGACGCCGACTGCCCCATCCCTGTCCTGGATGTTAGCCGTGTGCACCGTCAGCCCGACCAAGTGTCCCTCGGTGTCGGTAATGATGTGGCGCTTGCGGCCTTTGAATCAGAGCGATGGCCCCGCCGAAGAGCGCTGGCAAGAATGACACCTGGATCAGGTCCACAATCGGGATCAGGACGACGCCGACTGCCAGCCAGACCAAGAGGTAGGGAAACATGAACAGCAAACTTGCGTGCTACCGCGGAGGCCCAATGGTCTGCTGCCAAACATGGGCCAACGGCGCCGCCAGCAGCGGGGCCATCATCCCCATCAGCATAGCGCACCACGATAACGCGACCAGCGTCAGGTCACCCCTGCAACCGCCGCTTCAGCCCTAGCCGTAAGCGCCTGCGCGAATGTTCCCCTTAAACAAAGATCAGGTGTTGTGGGAACCATCTTTGACCAGACCATAAAAGCCCAGCCCAGCAGCGTGACGGACAGCAAGGGCCGTGGCAGTCGACGAAGCAAAATCCAAATGGCACTAACGACCCGCATGTTATCGTCCTGACAGTAAATTCGTCGCTAGAAACAGAAGCTTTTTGGCACTGGGAATATCAGTTCATCGATGGCACTCACGGAGTTGCCGTGATCGGCAAACAAGGCCCGCGCGTTTCCTCGAATGGAAGGCATAAACCCCATCCGAGAATTGCCGGCGTTACAGAGAAATTTAGATGATCAACTATACTTAAAGTTAAGCTAGCTACAATAGAAATTTGAGCGGCCAGTATCCGGCACCTCCATTTCTCACTAGGAGGTTCCACCAATTGGAGCCGCATCTGCCATCGTCGGCCAAATGTTCCGACGGATTCTGTTTCCTCAGGTGGCTCTCACGCAATTCCCGACCTGACAACCTCGATGATGGTCATCATGAAGGCGCTTTCACTCGGATTTGCCATCGAGGTCGTCGATATATTCGCCCAGTCCCAGCTGACCGCCGCGCTGAACTTCTACTACCTCGAAGCCTTCGTAATTGCCGTCGTGATCTATATGGTTATTGCCTATATCGTCACACAGATTGCCGATCGGCTGGAGCAAGCCCTTAGGGTACGGACCTGAGCGAAGCGTCGTCAGGACCCGCGCAGCAAGGGCGCGGTGGCGGCGTCTTCCTCGCCTCCGATGCCTGAAGGTTTTATCAACGGCCGTACGCTCTACGTCTACGTCTACGGCGGCATCACCGCATCGCCGTGACATTGGACTCGCATGAGCGATGCGAAATGTAGCGTTTGGCCCCTATGTCGCCCGATTCCTGACAGCTCTTGCCATCCAAGAACTTTAGATGAAGCGGAAGATCGGCAACTGCTTTTCGTCCTGAACACTCTGGAGACGCCTGTTGCAGTGCCGGCGATACTGTCGGGAGCTGACTTGTAATCGGCGCGCCGGTGGAGGCCGCGATCAATCTCGATGCTCACGGGTGCGCCTTGGTTCGCCTTTACCCTATCCCGGCGCCGAGCCGAAATGTTGGATCATCAGTTCGGTGAGCACCCGGATTTTCCGCGCCGGGTGCTGTCCCGGCGGTCGGACGACATATATGCCGGCCTCAGGAAACCGATAGCGTGTCATCACCGGGACCAAGGCGCCGGAAGCCAAATGGTCCTCGGTCAGGAAATCCGGCAGCGCGGCGATCCCTAGGCCCGCCACTGCCGCGGCGACGAGCGCGACGCCGTTGTCCGCCTTGAACCGTCCCTGCGGGTGAGCGGTAACAGTCTTGTCTGCGTCGATAAGTTGCCAAGCTTCCGTACCCTGCAACACGGCTTGGTGCATCGGAAGGTCGTCAAGCGTCTCTGGAGCTCCATGCTCCTTGATGTAATCCGGACTCGCGACGAGCCTTCCATAGATCGGCCCTATGCGACGCGCGATCAGGTCGGAGTCGGGAAGGTAGCCGACACGTATGGCGCAGTCGAAACCCTCTCCGACAAGATCGACGAAGCGATCACTGTAAGACGCATGCACGCTCAGCAGCGGGTGGCGCTTCGCAAGTTCTGCAAACACCGGCGCCAGATGTGTTGTTCCGAAGGAGAGCGGCGCTGCGATCCGCAGGCGCCCGCGCAGCTCGCCAGCGGGCAGGATGGTCTCCCGCGCGACATCTATTTCGGCGCAGACCCGGGCCGCGTGGTCGCGGAACGTGACGCCGGCTTCGGTCAGCGCGGCGCCCCGGGTGGTCCGTGCGAGAAGCTGCACACCAAGTTCCGCTTCCAGCCGGAACAGTCGCCGGCTGACGATGGATTTGGAGACCCCGAGCCGGCGGGCGGCCGGCGAGACGCCGCCAGCATCGGCCACTTCGACAAATGTTTGCAGGTCCTCAAGGTCCAACATGAGCGTTCCACTTTTCGCGACACAGCTTGCCTTGATGTAACACTACCACATCGCCTTCGGGAACGATGTGTGTGGATTGGTGGAGGCCGATGGGCCTCTGACCACCCTTTTCAGACAGCGCAGGTATCACGAATGCAAAATCAAACCACGACACTTGCGGCTGCCGGCCGTGTGCTGATCGCCGTTCTGTTTCTTCTGAGCGGCCTCGGCAAGATCGCGGCCCCCGCGATGACACAAGGCTATATCGCCTCGGCGGGTCTTCCGGCACCGCTTCTCGGCTACCTGATCGCGATCATCGTCGAGGTCGGAGGCGGGGTGTTGCTCGTGATTGGATATCAGACACGGATCATCGCCCTGGTCCTGGCGGGCTTTAGCGTGGCGGCCGCGTTGGCGTTTCACCATGATCTCGCGGACCAGAACCAACTGATCCATTTCCTCAAGAACATCGCTATTGCCGGTGGTCTGCTTCAGGTCGCTGCCTTCGGCGCGGGCTCGTTAAGCCTGGATGCCCGCCGGACCCAGCCCGTGCATTGAAGCAAACCAGCCGATGATTTGGGACGACCGGGCATCAGCAAACCCGGTCGCGTGTCCTACTCACGCCCAGACAAAGGAAATCGTTATGAGTGAAGCCCACGGTGTCTGGACTGCGGAACAGGTCGCGCTCATCCTGATCGACTATCAGAAAGAGATGTTCGAGAAGGTGAAGTCCGAGACGACACCGGACGAGATCGATCTGAACGTCCGGTTTCTGATCAGGGCCGCCAAAGCTTTCAATATCCCTGTGGTGCTGAGCACGGTCGGCGTTGAGATGGGCGTGAACGGTCCGACCCGAGCTTCGATCAGGGACGAACTGTCCGACGTCGAAGTCATCGACCGAAGCTCGATGGATGCCTGGGAAGATGCCGCATTCCGGGCCGCTGTCGAAAAGACGGGCAGAAGAGGCTGATCTTCGGCGCGCTCTACACCGAGATCTGTCTGGCATTCCCGGTCATCGACGCAATGGACGATGGCTACGAAGCCATGTTCGTCGTCGACGCGGTTGGCGGCATGTCACAGCTCGCCCACCGCACCGCGATCGAACGCCTGACGGCAGCCGGTGCGGTCCCGAATACGTCTCTCGCGCTAGTCACCGAGCTGTTCCGCGATTGGAAGTCGGCGCTCGCCGACCCGGTCCGGGACGTCATCAAGTGGTACATGCCCGAGGCTCAGAAGCTCGCAAGGCCGCAGCGTTTTCCCTGACGAGATGCGCCATGACTGGCTGCTGATGGCGAGTTGCGGGCGCCACCGAGTGATCTCCTCGCAGGCAGCCTCGGCTCTCTGAATGACGCCCCCGGGGCTCGCTTCTCGATGCAGGCTCGACCTGGGGATCGGAAACTTGGCGGAAGGAGCCACGTGACAATGCGTGGCAAACTGACTCGGGATCCTGGCACAAACGATGCCAGTACATGCAGACCCTCTGAGTTTCACAAACGCGTCGTTCAGGGGCGTGAACCAGGTGACGTTCAGCTATCGGACGAATGCGGAGGCGGCGGCGGCGTTGCTGCCTCCCGACCTGGAAATCGAACAAGACACCAAAGTGTCGGTGATGTTCCTGTCCTACGGGTTCAGCAGCGTCGGTCCGTTCCGGGAATACATCCACATCATCCACGCGCGTTTCCGCGGCGAAAATGTCGGATTTGTCCGCACATCTTCATTTCCAACGAACGAGGAATGCTCGCCGGGCGGGAGAGAGAGGGGTATCCGAAGCTGCTGGGCGAGATCGATTTCGACATGAACCAGTCCAATGTGTACGGGCTGGTCACGGCCCGGTTGTCGCGACCGGCCGACGTTGTGCTGGCGCAAGGGATTTTCCGCCCCAGCCAATTGGTCGGCGAAATCAGTGCGGACAATCCGCAGGTCGTCAAGGCGTTCGGATTGCGGGTCATCGGCTCGGCGGTTCCCGGCGGTCCCCTGGCCGTGTGCGAATTCGTGCGGTCGGCACTGGAGTTTTACGCTGGGGAAATCTGGTCCGGGGACGGCTCGCTGATGTTTACCGGAGCTTCGGCGTTCTCTGCGGTGCATCAACTGCCGATCGCCGGAGCCGTAGAGGCTACCGCGTTTTACAATTCCGCGTTCCGGCTGCGCCGGCCCATCGAAACATATCCGTTCGACGCGTGATGCAGCGCCGAAGGCGAGGACCTGTTAAGCTCGCCCCGTCGACACCCGTTTGTAGGTCTTCAAGGTCCAACATTAGCGTTCCGCGTTTCGCGACACAGCTTGGCCAACAGCAGGGCTACCGCATCGCACGGTCGGAGCGATACCATCAACATTAAGCGCCTCGCTTCCACCGGAGGAGCAGCAATGACGGAGACGAGAAGCGACGTCCTTGCGCTTAGCGCGCGTGGAGCATTGAGCGCCGCTCTGCCGTTTGATGCGGCATTCGGTCAAACTCAAGAGCTGCCAAATCAGAGAACAAATGTGGGGAGCAATCCGATGCCTGGTAGATTCGTTATCGCGAATGAAGCCCAGCTCAAGGTCGATGACTTTGGATCGTCCCGGCGGCTCAGCGATCCGCCCAGTACGGGCGCCAAGCAACTCACGGTGATCGAGGTCAATTTCGATCCGGGCAAAGGACACAGTTTCCACAAGCATCCCGACCAAGAAGAGGTGGTGCTTGTCCTTGCCGGGCAGGTCGAGCAGTGGATCGATCGTGAGAAGCGCATCCTCGGTCCCGGCGATTCCGCCTTCATCCCGGCAGATGTCGTGCACGCCTCGTTCAATACCGGCGACCAGCCCGCGAAGATCGCCGCAATCCTCGGACCCTCCGTCAGACCGACAGGGTACGAGGTGGTCGATGTCTCCAGCGATGCACCGTGGAATACGCTGCGGAAGTAAAAAGCCGCGGACGAAACGACGGATCATGCGATCCGGTTCTGGCCTTCTTGGCTTCAGTGCAGTCGATGCCGTTGGGAGACATACGAGGCGCCGCACGCGGGTGATCATGGCCGTGGGCGGGAAGCGGAAAGCGAGCGGTGACCGCGCTCGATATACCGAAGCAACAGGCAGGCGAGGCTATACGGGCATAGTCATGCAGCCTTCGGCACGCCGCTGCGGTGAATACGCAGCCGCCTCGATCTAGGTTTACGTCCGACGCAGCCGTTCCAGTTTTCGCGACACAGCTTGGCGCTGTGCGAGGCTACCGTCGCGCGCCTTTGAACAGCATCTTGGATCGGTCAGTACCAAGGAGAGTGTTATGGCAAGTATTCTGGTCCTCAACAGCAGTGTTCTTGGCGACGGGTCCGTTTCCAAAATTCTGGTCGAGGAAGCTGTTCACCGCTTGCTGGAGGCCAGCCCCGGCGCAACCGTTATTCGTCGCGACCTTGGTACCGTGCCGGTTCCGCATCTTACCACCGCCGATGTGGCGGGTGTCCGCGGCGAGCCCGCGACCGACACGGAACTCGCCGCCCGAGCTCTTTCGGACGAACTGATTGCCGAACTCCGCTCCGCGGACGCCGTCGTGATTGGCGCGCCGATGTACAATTTCAGCATCCCGACCGGCCTGCGCGCCTGGTTCGATTACGTTCTGCGTGCTGGCGAGACGTTCAGCTATTCGGAGGCGGGTCCGCAGGGGCTGCTGACCGGCAAGCGCGTCTTCGTCATCGAGTCTCGGGGCGGTCTTTACTCTGAAGGTCCCGCTCAGGCGATGGATTTCCAGGAACCCTATCTGCGGACCCTTCTGGGCTTCATCGGGCTGACCGATGTCACTTTCATCCACGCCGAGAAGATCGGCTTCGGGCCTGAAGCGCGCGAGGCTGCGCTCTCGGGTGCAATGCAGGCGCTCGCTAAAGCCGCCTGACCCACGCCACGCACAGGAGGCGGCAATGACCATTTCGAGTGCGACGGTCGACCTAGCGGTGGAAGAGGTTCTGCTTCCACCTGTTCGGGATCTTGGTGATGGCTTCAAGGTTCGTCGCGCGCTGCCGTCTGCGCAGCGCCGGACGGTCGGTCCCTTCATCTTCCTCGACCATTTCGGACCGATCGTGTTCCGCGCCGGGGCCGGCCCGGAGATCCGGCCGCATCCGCATATCGGCCTTTCGACGCTGAGCTATCTACTCGAGGGCGAGATGGTTCATCGCGACAGCGCCGGCAATGTCGAGACAATCCGGCCCGGCGACGTGAACTGGATGACGGCGGGCAGGGGCATCGTCCATTCGGAGCGTTCGCCTGCGAAATTCCAGACGCAGGGCGGGGCGATGTTCGGCCAGCAGATCTGGGTCGCCCTGCCCAAGGCCCTGGAAGAGATGGAGCCGGGTTTCTCCCATCATGCCGAAGACTTCTTGCCTGCGCTCGAAGCGGACGGAGTCTCGCTCACCATCGTTGCGGGCGAAGCTTTCGGAGAACGCTCGCCGGTGCCGGTTTATTCGGACCTGATGTATGTCGATGTCGTGCTCAAGCCCGGCGCGCGCCTGCAGGTCCCAGCCCAGCATATCGAGCGCGCGATGTTTGTCGTCTCGGGCGAGATTGAAGTCGCGGGCCAGACGGGCAGCTTCGGCGAAGCGCAGTTCGTGGTCTTCAAGCCCGGCGCCGAGATCGTGCTGCAAGCGCGCAGCGGCGCCCATCTGATGATGGTGGGCGGAGAACCCTTTCCCGAGCCGCGCCACATCTACTGGAACTTCGTCTCGAGCTCCAAGCACCGGATCGAACAGGCGAAGGACGACTGGCGGCAGGGGCGCTTTCCCGAGATCGCTGGCGAGACCGAGTTCATCCCGCTGCCTCCTGACCCATTGCGCATTGCGCCCCGCGGCTGACAACACATTGCAAGGAGGTGTTATGGAAATCGGTGTCGACAGTTTCGCGGCAATCCTCCCTGATCCGGCGACGGGCAAACTGCCTTCGGCAACCGACCGCATGGCCGATCTCCTCGAGGAGGTCGAGGTTGCCGACGACGTCGGCCTCGACGTGTTCGGCATCGGCGAGCACCACCGTGCCGAATTCCTCGATTCCGCACCCGCGATCATTCTGGCGGCCGCGGCTGCCCGCACCAAGAGTATCCGCCTCACGAGCGCCGTCACGGTCCTGAGCGCCGCCGATCCTGTGCGGGTGTTTCAGGAGTTTGCAACCCTCGACCTGATCGCGAAGGGGCGTGCCGAGATCGTCGTTGGCCGCGGTTCCTTCGGTGAGGCCTATCCATTGTTCGGCTTTCGGATGGAGGACTATGACGATCTTTTTGCGGAGAAACTCGAGCTCTTCCTCAAGCTTCGCGAGAAGACCCACCTCGCGTGGGAGGGGCGCTTCCGCCCGGCACTCACCGGGCAAGGCGTTTTCCTCCGGCCGCATCAGCAGCGCCTGCCGGTGTGGCTCGGCGTCGGAGGTACGCCGCAATCCTTCGCACGCGCCGGAACGCTCGGCCTCCCACTGATGGTCGCGATCATCGGCGGCAGCTTTGAGCGCTTCCGCCCGCTCGTCGATCTCTACCGCGAGAGCGGACTGCGCGCCGGGCACGCGCTTGAGCAACTCACAGTCGGTGCCCATGCGATGGGCTTCGTCGGAGAGACCATCGCAAAAGCCAAGGATGCCTTCTTCCCCGGCTGGGCGCATCTGACAACGACGATTGGCCGCGAACGCGGTTGGTTTGCACCGTCGCGCCAGCAGTTCGAGGCGATGTGCGGCCCGGAGGGCGCCTTTCTGATCGGTGATCCGGACACTGTCGCCAGCAAGATGCTCGATGCCGACAGCGCACTCGGCGGCGTATCGAGGATCACCTTCCAAATGAGCACGGCATCCCTCGAAACCGCTGCGATGAAGCGCTCGATCGAGCTGCTCGGAACCGAAGTAGCGCCGATCGTCCGCGCGGCGCGGTCAAAGCACGGGGCACCGACTGAAAAGGAGACCTCAAATGCCGAACTCTTCTGAACACTTGAGACGCTCCGCCGCAGTCACCGGCGCTGGCGGTGGCCTTGGCCGCGACATCGCGCTCGGACTGGCGGCCAAGGGCTATACTGTTTTCGGCACGGCCATGTCCGCCGCAGAGGTCCAGGATCTGAAGGACGCCTCCGGTGGACGCGTCAGCCTGACCGTCTGCGACATGACCAAGGAACAGGCCGTGAAAGCCTGGGCTGACGACGTGTCCGACGCGCTCGGCGATGGCGCCCTCGATCTTCTGATCAACAACGCAGGGATCCTTACCCCCGGCCCGATCGAGATTTTGCCGCTCGACGCCATCCGGCGCGAATTCGACGTCAACGTGTTCGGCGCCCTCTCGGTCATGAATGCGTTCCTGCCCGCATTGAGGAAGGCGCGCGGTCGCATCGTCCAGGTGAGCACCTGGACCGCCAGCGTACCGCTCCCGTTCAATGGGCCATCAGGCGCATCGAAGGTCGCCCTGGAGGTATTTGCGGCCGTCTACCGTGCCGAGCTGAAGCGCTTCGGCATCGATGTCGTGGTGGCTGCGGCAGGCAATATGAAGACTGGGGGACCGGCGAAAACGGCTGCCGCTCTAAAGCGGGTCGCGGACGATATGACCTCTGAACAGCGCGAGTTATACGGTCAAACATTCGAAACCTTCGCGAACACGCTCAACGGCATGCAGAGCAGTGGGCTCGAGTCGGCTGCGGCCGCGAAGCGTATCGTCGAACTGGCCGAACAGGTACCTGCACCGAGCCGCGCGCCGGTGGGACAGGACGCCGACGAAATGCTCCGCGCAGCTCGCGAGAAGTCCGACGCTGAACTGGATGGGCTCCGGCTTCAAGTCGCCGGCCTGAGCTAGGGCCTTCCAGCAAATCCACACTTCATAAGAAGGAGATACCCCATGCTTGAGCTCGTAGACGGCAACGACAGCCGTGCCGTTCGCAATAAGGACAACATCCTTGGCTTCTATGATCTGGTGATCAACCAGAAGAAGGCGGAAGAATATGTGCCCAAGTTCATCGCGCCGGGTTACATCCAGCACAATCCCCTGATCGCAGATGGGCCAGTCGCCCTGGCGCAGTTTTTTGGCCAGATCAACAAGGAACGCGCTCTGGCGCGCGTCGTGGTCCACAAAATCATCGCCCTCGACGACTACGTCTGGGCCCATGTGAATTTTCTGAATCTTTTCAACGACGACCCGAATGACACCGGGATCGCCGGCGTCGACATCTACAAAATGGATGCCAACGGCAAAGCGATCGAGCATTGGGACACCTTGCAGGTGGTCGGCGATCCGCAGAACTCGGCCCCGTTGATCGCGCCAAACATTCCTCGCGCCAATGCAAATGGAATGTTCTGAAAGGGAAACGGTTACGCAAAGCCGCCTCCGACCGCGAAAGCTGACGAATCAGGAAGGGCGAAAAGATGAACTACGCCATCGTTGGATCGGGAGCGATCGGCACCGCGCTCGCTCGGCGTTTCGTTGCCAACGGAATCGACATCGCCATCGCCAACTCGAAGGGCCTAAAGAGCTTGGCTGGTTTGGTTAGTGAACTTGGGCCCATCGTAAAGCCTGTGACTGCCTCCGAAGCTCTCCGGGCCGACGTCGTCATTTTGGCTATCCCTTTCGACGCAGTACAGGATGCAGTGAAGGATGTTGAATGGGACAGCCGCATCGTGGTCGACGCCACGAACGCGATCGACTTCCCGGCGTTCTCGCCGCGCGACCTCAAGGGTCGTTTGTCGACGGAGATCGTTGCTGACGCCGTCCCGGGTGCGCGTGTGGTCAAGGCCTTCAACACGCTTCCGGCCGCAATCCTCGGGGCCGACCCGGCGGTGCTCGGCGGCCGTCGTGTGCTGTTCGTCTCGGGTGACGATCCATCGGCTCGGCTCGCTGTCGTGGACCTTGTCGAGCGCCTCGGCTTCGCCGCCGTCGATCTGGGCGGTATCGCTGAAGGCGGCCGTGCGCAGCAGTTCGGCGGTGGTGTTTCCGGCCAGGAATTCGTTCAACTCGGATGACCAGCACGCGCCACGATGGCAGCGAAAGGTTGAATTGGAGAAGGCGGTATGTCCTCAAACTTAGAAGGGAACAAAGCACTGGGGCGGCGATTCTTCGCCGCCATCGAAAGCGGGAATTTCAGCGTCTTCGACGAGATCGTTACGCAGGATTATGACGACCATCTGGCTGGGCAAGGTCGGGGGCGCGAGGCGCTCAAGCAGTACTTCGCGGGGCTTCACTCAGCGTTTGCTGATCTGAAGCTACCGATTTCGGCGATCGTCGCCGAAGGCGACCAGGTTGCTGTCCTGAATGCCGTCCGCGGGACGCACAAAGGCGATTTCGCCGGTGTCAAGGCCACTGGCAGAGAGATCAATACAATGGCGTTTCGGCTCTACCGAATTGAAAATGGGCATCTCGCCGAGCATTGGGAAGTTGCGGACTTCTCGACGCTTATGCAGCAACTTCAAGGATGATCGCGGATGTCAATGGTTCGCACGGGCGTACCTGCTAGCGAGACTGTTTGATATGATGGCCGAGGCGTTTCAGGCGGTGTTGGCAGTTCTCGTGTTGCTCGCGGTGCGGACGGCAAGCTACGAAGCGAACAGAGCGAGCCGCGATTGTCCTTCGAGCTTCGCCATCTTCGTTAACAGGTCGCGGCTGCCGAGTATTGGGACTTCCGCAAGGCGGCGTTGGCGTACATGGCTACAAGCATCGGATGGCGGCCTCATTCGCTTTCGCTGATTTGAACTTTGCAGATCTCGGCCATCGTGGCCGCAGACGACCAAGTGGCAGCCTTAAACGCCTTCTCCGGCAGGCACGGAGGCGATTTCGTTGGAATATGTCCACAAACAGAAGAATCGACGCGATGGCATCTCAGCTTTGCCGTATCCAGAATGGCCACCTTGCGGAGCATTGTGAAGTCGCGGACCTTGCCAGTTGTAGGGTGAAGCACGGTGAGGGCACTCCCTCCACATCATCGGTCAGGAGGCCTAAGCTTGGCTGGGAAATTTTTGAGACAAACGAATTGCGCAGAGGCGCCGGATGTGAGGCGAAATTTTGAATGAGAATGCGCTGAGATCGTTGCTGGGCAACGCAACGTCAGCTTTCGTCACCAGCCAAATCGTGAGGGCGCTATGTGAGCGCGGGCCACTGTCGGCCGCACAGGTTGCCCGGCTCACCGGACTTGCTCGCTCTACCGTGTCAACCGCGGTGGGGGAGCTGAAGCTCTTGGAAATTGTCATTGAGGGACCTGCGACCAATAGCACCCCTAGGGCAATCGGCCGACCGGCGACCCCGCTAACGCTCAATCCGCGTGCCGGCACGTGCGTGGGCGTTCACCTCAACCAGCAGGACATCCGCCTGGCGATCGCCGATGTCTCACATTCAGTAATTTTGGAGAAAAGTATCGAAGTTGAACCGGGCTATTCGCCCCAATGCGCGGCGGCCGTCGTGAGGGACATCGTGACCGTGGCTTACGGGGTTTGCGGGCTGGACATCTCGGCCCTGCTCGGCGTCGGCGTCTCGGTCTGCGGGCCGGTCAGCCCTGGGGGCATGGTGCAGCGCGCCAACGGCATGCCAACCTGGGCGGGAGTGAACATTTCGCAGATTTTCGGCGCCGTGTTGGAGAAGCCGGTCTTCGCGGACAACGAGAGCAACTGCTCGGCGCTGGCCGAAATGATGTGGGGTGCAGCCGCCGGTTATGAAGACTTCGTCCTGTTGAAACTCGATCTCGGTGTGGGCGGCGCGATCGTTCGCAACGGCAAAGTTATCACTGGGGTCGCCGGAGGGGGCGGCGAATTCGGTCACATGAGCATCGAGCCTAATGGCGGATTGTGCCGCTGCGGCAACCGTGGATGCCTCGAAGTTCAGATTGGCGTCGATCGCTCCCTGCAAGAGATGTCGAGGCTTTATGGGCGCATCATCACTATTTACGACGTGTCGGCGATGGCGTCCCAGGGTGATGTGGGCGCGCGTCGAATGATCGAGGACATGGCGGAACAGGCCGGCCGAGGGCTCGCCCTTATCGGCACGATCATCAATCCGCCGCTCGTCATCGTCAGCGGGCGTATGACGCGAGCAGGCGACATGCTGCTCAAGCCTCTCGTTGCGGTCTACGAAAAGCACACGCTGATGAAGGCACGCGATGTGCCTTCCCCGATGCGCACCCGCGTCATGATCGGAAAGCTGGCGGAGAATGATGCGGTGCTCGGTGCCGTCGGCTTGGCGCTTCGTGGGCTAGCTGCCTTACCTTGATCATGAGAGGGTCCTCAGGCTCGCTCATCTCGCGTTGGCTTTTCGTTCAAATCCGGCCGTGCTCTCAAAGTCGAAAAACTGCTGGATGGCCAGGGCTGCTGTCCCGCGTGACCACACATTGTTGTCCCAGTCGATTTCGACCGCTGGCGGTTTCTCAAACGAGGATTCTCTGACAGTGTTCACGAGGGGGTCGACGAGCGCAGGGCCGAAGCGGACCGCCTCGCCTCCAACGATGACAACTTCCGGATCGACCAGATCGATCATTGCGGTTACCCGACGCCCGATGTCACAACCGACTTCGCGCAGATACTCTAATGCGAGCCGGTCGCACTTCGCTGCGGCCTGCTGAAGGTCGACAGGGGTCTTGGGGGAGCGCTTGCGGATCTCCTGCCAAGCGCGGACTATCGCCGGTTCCGACAAGCGTCGATCCCAGCTCAGCCGCTCCTCGGTGGCGATCGAGCCGGCGTCTTCCTTGACCGGGAATCCGATCTCGCCAGCAGCGAAACGCGCACGGCGATGGATCTGACCGTTGAAGATAAACGCCGCCCCGACGCCGGTTCCAATGATCAGCACCAGCACTGAGTTGCGCCGACGCCCGTGGCCGAACAGCTGCTGAGCTATTGCGAATGCATTGACGTCGTTGTCGACCCAGACCGGCACACTGATGCGTGATGCAATAAGTGCCGCTATCGGCACGTCCCTCCAGTCGAAGCGCTGCGATACCAGGCAAATCCCTCTGTTCACGTCGATCAGCCCGGGCATCGCCATGCCAACACCGACAAGTTTCTGACGACCTTCGCGCCTATTCCGCAGGAGTGTGGAGACGCCCTTCTGGACCGCTGCAGCGACCGTGGCCGGCTCATGGTCAGCGAGCGGCAACTCGCAAGTGCCGATCGGTTGGGTGGAGAGGTCGGTGAGCGTACCCTCTAGCCGGTGCTGCGATAGCTTGAAGCCGATGGACCAATGCCTTGCGTAATTGATACTGAGCGGTATCGGGCGACGGCCGCCACTGCTTTGCGCGCTCTTGCCTTCAACAACGATGCCTTCCTCGATCAACTCGCCCGCAACGCCAGACACTGCGGCTGGGCTGAGGCCCGTCATCGCCGCTACTTCCATGCGGCTGAGCTCGCCCTCCCGCCGTAAACAATTGAGGATGAAGGCCTCGCTCAACGGCCGCCCGCGCGACAGGGATTGGATGGATGGCGCCGACGAGCTGGTGATCAAGCTGTCCTCGCCCGATCCTTTCCGCCGGCCGCAAGGCATGAGCCTTGCCGCCTTCACCGATTTCCTGGTCGAGCAGTTCCGCGACACGGTGGCCCGGGTCGGCGCCGACAGAATCGGCGCTTTCGTTGGTGAGCCCGTGCAGGCCTCGGGCGGTGTCATCGTGCCGCCCGACGGCTATCTCAAGCGCATCCGCGAGATCTGCCGCGACAACGACATCCTCTATGTCTCCGACGAGGTGGTGACGGGCTTCGGCCGGCTTGGCCATGTCTTCGCCTCGGGCGAGGTCTTCGGCATCGATCCCGATATGATCACTTTCGCCAAGGGCGTCACCTCGGGCTATTTTCCCGCTCGGCGGCGTCATCATCTCGGAACGGCTGCTGGAACAACTGCGCCGCTCGAACCATCCCGATGCGATGTTCGGTCATGGGCTGACCTACACCAGCCACCCCGTCGGCTGTGCGGTGGCGCTGAAAAACCTCGATTTGCTGGAAGAAAGCGTGCTTGCGCATACGCAGGCGGTCGCCCCCTATTTCCAGGCGCAGCTGAAGACGCTGGAAGAGTTGCCGCTGGTCGGCGAGGTGAGGGGCTTGGGACTGATGGGCTGTGTCGAATGCGTCGCCGACCGCGAAAGCAAGGACCCGCTGCAGCTCGACAAGGATGTCGGAAAACGTATCGATGCCCATTGCTATGAGCTCGGCCTCCTGGTGCGGCCGCTGATCAACATGTGCGTGATGTCGCCGCCACTGATCATCAGCCGAGAGCAGATCGACGACACGGTGGCGATCCTGCGCGAAGGCATTTCACGGACGATGGATGATCTACGCAAAGAGGGTGCTTGGCAGGGGTGAGGTGAGCTGTACAGGCGGCATCGAAGGCCGGCATGCCATAGCCCGGGCTTGCCCGCTCGATGACATCGAAACCGCCGAGACCCCAGGCATAGCCCAGCCAGCCCTGGTAGAGGGCACCTAGCTTGTTTCGGCGCGAAGAATCGTAGGTGAGCGCGATCGACGGCTCGATGCCATGGAAGTCCGAAAGGTCGATGCCAATGGCATAGCCCAGATTGCCGTTGCCAGAGTTCTTCGGCAGATCCACCTTCGGCGTGCCGATCGCCTCTGGATCGCCGCTTTCGGAGGTCGTCGTCGTCGCCAACGTCGTCGCGGCAGGCTCCTCGGGCGCGGCCTGGCTGTCGGTCGACTGATCTGTCGTTCCTACCTCGGCCGCCGCGTCGGGAGCCTCGGCCGCGGGCGCGGCATCTCCCGTGGCATTTGCCGCCGGCGTTGCACCAGCATCATCCGTACCGGAGGCTGTTCCCGAACTCAGCGCTGCCCCGCCATTACCAAAGCCGCCGTCCGATGGTGCGCCAACATCTGGCGAAGTCCCTTGCGCCTCCTGCGCAAAGGCCGCCATCCCTGCAGAGCTTCTAATATAAGAAACAAAAGATGTATCCGCGCCGAAGACGCCTGCGGCAAGCATTGCCGCACCAACAAGCAACTTGTTCATGATTCCCCCGAGCCCAAGTTGCTTATTTCTACTCAACATCCACCAAACGGGTACGACGCCAATTCGTCACAGAGGCAATATCCACAGGGAAATTTTCGAAAGGCACCAGTGGCACCCGTCAATCGTCTTCTGCTCAGCGAGTTAGGCAGCGTGAACAAAACTTTGCGATTGCCGCCTGCGAATCGCTGCGCTGCTCGGACTTCCCCTCCATCGTCGTATTTCAGGCGCGGCAGCAGCTGCCACCCTGCCGGCT
Organism: Mesorhizobium sp. M0923; assembly: GCF_040319365.1. Taxonomy (NCBI): domain Bacteria; kingdom Pseudomonadati; phylum Pseudomonadota; class Alphaproteobacteria; order Hyphomicrobiales; family Phyllobacteriaceae; genus Mesorhizobium; species Mesorhizobium sp. M0923. The sequence goes on from NZ_JAMYNW010000021.1 coordinate 19,868, forward strand.
AGAGCGCCGCTTACCGTGAAAGCCCCTGTTCGAGCTTTCCGAAGCGCACCAGATCGTTCAGCGCGGAACGGATTTGCGGCCAGGGGAATTCGGAGCATTCCTCCCAGCCTCGCCCTTACGCAATACAGCGTCGAGCTTGCCCGCCACACCAGCAAGAGTGGTGGCGGGGGGTCGTTGAGAACGCTTCCAGCAGATAGTCAGCCCGCTCACCTGTGGCGCCTTGTCACCACGGGCGAGACGGGCGCGCCGGTGCTCACGCGACACCGCAACGCTGGCGGGATGGATGGCATAGGCCTCGATGTCGCGCGCCCACAGCCAACGCGCCAGCCAAAAGCCGACGCCGGCCGCCTCACAGGTGACGGCGATGCGCTTGATCGTGTGCCCGGCTTCGTCGCGCCAGCGCTGCAGCAGCTTCAACAGTGATGGTGCGGCAGCATCGATCTTCTTGAGGGGCTGGCGCTTGAGACCCGGTACGAGCGCGGCGACGAGCCACTTCGCCTTGCTCATTTCGATGACGGCGATGACCGTGTTATCCTGTTCAAGAGCGGTAAGGGACCGGCTCGCGTCAAAAGACTGCGACATGGGGTGCCTCCTTCTGATGGTGGATCCAACAGCGCCTAAGGTGCCCCACTCTCGCCGCTCGCCCCATAGCGTCTACTCCCCACTTTTACGGTGATCGAGCAGCTCTGATCTTTCTTCGCCTTGGCGGCCGCCGGGATGCAGTGCCCGAAATCACGGGCGCCTGACGCACGAGATCGACGACGCGCGATTGATGAATCGAAAATTAGCGCTCAAGCCCCTTGAGCCAACGTTCGGAGTCGATCCGATCCGGTTGAGAGTATTGGTCGGCATTGTCGGCTCTGCCGCGGGCAAGCAAATACTCGACGACACGGATCGGCTTGAACTCTTCCTTCAGAACGGCAATAGCCTCTTTGGGGCGGGCCCGGCCACACATAACCACATCTAATGCCGCATAGCTGTGCTCTGGCCAAGTATGGATACTGATGTGAGATTCCGCCAATAACAGTACGCCTGAGACACCCTCGGGTGAAAACCGATGGAAGTTTGAAAAAAGTATAGTGGCTCCAGCGGACTGTGCGCTTTTCGTAATGGCTGTTTCGATAAAAGCGGGATTGCCAAACCTGTGCCGCCGAACAGATCGACAATATAATGGGCGCCAGCGCAGATCACGCCGTTAACTGAAACAAAGCTACCTGCACCGCCTTCGCGATTGTGCGACATGCTAAAAGCTCCAAAATATCGAAGGAGATCGCTCAGCTATTTTTCTGGCCGACCCAAACGAAAATGGCGTCGTAAAGTGGGTCCCGCTGTATCTCGATACGACGGCATTCCAGCGGGGTGAGCCCCGCATTCTTCATCGCGCTGGCTATCAGTTCGATGCTCAAATACGAATTGTCGTGCCCATCCTTCTGCGCAAATGACTGCCGCCTTGCCCAATCCGCTCCGATAGTTCGGCCCGTGGGTGCAAGGTGATCAGCGATGTGCTGGAAGCAATCGTCGTACGCGTCAGCTGTCCCCGAAATCGCTAGATTACCGAAGGCAGTGATCAAGTCGTATCGGTGGCTGTCCATCCAACTTGGCCACCGCTTCAGGCAGTCGAAAATCAAGAACTCGGCAAAGCGCTCGCGAAGCTGGTTGACCGAGTGATTGGATATTTTGAAATGATCGGCTACCCAACCGTAACACTCAGGAAGCGGTTGATTGCTCCGTACGAAGTTCGCTAGCACGCTAAGGGCTTCAGGCGCGATGTCGCAGCAAGAGAGGCGATTGACTCCCTTGGTTGGGAGATACCAGAACAGCGTCGAAGTTCCAGATCCCAGATCGAGAGCATTTCCCATAACGCCCCATTCCGCCATCGCCTTCAAAATATCCTCGGCCCCTTGGCCCTTGATGAAGGGGCCGGAGAAATACTCCGTCAGATAGGTCTCAAAATAAGCTCGGACGGACGGACGCATTGGAACCAACTGCAGGTCTTTCGTTCGAAAGGCATCACGGTCGTTCTGGAACCCTCGGCCGAGTTCCCACATAACCCCGGACGGGGGGAGCTGATCGTCCCGAATGTCGGTAGTTGCGCTGAGAAGAAAAATCATTCGGGCGTCGTTCGGCTGGTACCAGTTGCGTCCGTAGTCGCCGAACACCTTTTCAACCTTCAATCCAGCATCGACGCAGAGCGCCGTGAACTCGTCGACGCAGTAAGGCCTAAGTCGAATGGTCGTCTCGGTCTCGTCGATGGCCGTCTCAGTGTCACGAATGTGTCTGAACGACACGTCGACTGTGCCGTCACAATTGTGTTGCTGCATACGATGACGAGACAACGTGAGCCTGGCGGCTAGCGGGCGCGTCCACTCAAAGCGCCAACTGCCATCAGGGGCAGTAGGATCGAAATAGTCTGGCTGGAGGTAGGCCTGTTCTGGCCTGACCTTTGCGAAAGACGATAGGTCGATCATCAATGTCCCATCGTCCGAGAGGTGCCGTCGCAGCGCTTTGAGCGACTGCCGCGCCTGGGACAAGTCTACCAACAGCTGAAATGCCTCTCGGGGCACGAGGATAAGGTCGAACCGCTCTTCGAGGTCCAACGTCCGGAGATCCCGAACGAGTGCTGACACATTGTTGAAGCCGAGTTTTTCAGCCTTTTCTGTCAGCCGTTCGACCATAGCCGGTTCGTTGTCGACAGCGACTATCGAACATCCGCTTCGAGCCAAATTAAGCGCGTTACGCCCGACCCCACACGGAATCTCAAGGACCGAGCGCGTAGAACCACCAACAAGACTGGCGAGAAAAGCATGGTCTACAGTGTCCGTATATTCGACATCGTAGTACGCGGCCCGTTCTTTATATGATATCTTATGCCGCATCGCCATGGCCGCCCCCTCACGCGGATTTCTTGGCCAATGCCTCGATCAAGGCAAAGTCGCTAATCACGTGCGGATGGATGATCTCACCGTTTTCAACAAATTTGCCCTTTTGGGAAACCGAGTCCTGGAAATCCTTAAGGAAAATCGATTTGCCGAGACTAATAAGATAACGCGTATGGTTTGTGGTTGCCCCGATCGACGCCGTCTGATGCACGTGAGCTGGCATTACGGGATCCTTGTAGTGCCAAACGCCATGCACCTTATATGGTGCCGCGCCCATCCAGGTGAATGTATGGGCCGTCGGGATGTATCCTGCTCCATAGCCGCAAGTGACGTCGATGATCATCGAGCCTTCCTTCATCTTCTTGACGAGTTCGTCTGTGAGCATCGCTGGTGTATCGTAGGTCGAAATCAAAGTCGCTCCGATCACCAGGTCGGCGTCGGGTATCTCTCGCTCCAGGGCTTCTTGCGAGACAATCAGGCATTTGACGTTCGAGGGAACGGTCGCCTCAAATCGGCGGAGGCTTTCCTCGCGGTAGCCAAAGACAACAACTTCGTTTCCGAGACCTGCGGCTGTTCGAGCAGCTGCTGCGCCGACATTTCCATGCCCGATGACGACGACTTTCGGCGGCTTCATCCCCGGTAGGGAAGCCAGCATTATGCCGAGCCCTCCCTGCGTCGATAGCAGGTGATGGGCCCCAAAGAGCACAGCCAATTTCCCGCTGATCTCGCTATCGGGCGTCATGAGCGGAAACGAACCATCTGCGGCCTGAAAGTACTCATAGCTATAGGCTGTCACCCCATGCTCGCGCAGGTGGTGCGTTAGCTCGTAGTTTTCGCCTGGGTAAAAGTATGCGCCAATATGCAGCGGGCGGCACAGGTACCGCCGTTCGGCGACGCTCGGAAACTTATATTTCAAGAGGAATGGAGAAACTGTCCAAGCCTCGTCTGTTGAAACGATTTCGCCCCCTGCCGCCTTGTAGTCCCCATCAAACGCTCCCGAGGCGGCTCCGGCATCATGCTCAACGTAAACCTTAAAACCGGCCTCGACAAACTGTCGAACACCTTGCGGAAGCATGATAACCCGCTTCTCGTTGTCGCGGGTTTCTTTCAGGATAGAGACCGAGGGTTTATCCGTCATATTGGTACTCTTCATTTCGAGATTTTGTAGAAGTGTCGCGCTAGGCCCCTGACCTGCGTCCTGGTTAGATTCGAGCTGTTTCGTCGCGTTTTAGGAATAGCGTCAGCCGCACCAGCAGACTGAGAATTCCCACCTAACGCTGCGAAAGCGTTAGCGGACGATGCAGGGCTTTCATTCGGCAGGAGCCTGCAGCAGCGCTTCGTCTGATCTTCTCAACCTTCCGCATTCTCTTCCTCCCGAGCCCGCTCATAACGCTCAGCATTTCCTGACCGATCTCCGTCGCCTCGACGCTTGCGGTATGGGAAGCTCTGACCCGAGCTCTCGCCTGATATTCCCGCCCGCGGTCCCTTCACGTCCAACCTCAGACGGCGAGACAATGCCGACTATTGTGTTTCGCCCGATCGTCAATGAATTGCTTCAACTCGGCTCGCCACATAATCAGTCCCCGTGGCTCGGCATGGTACGCCTGCAGATCTTCAGCCATCTTCAGTTGCTCCGAGCAATTCAGGCGAATTGCCATCGTCATCTCCCTTGGTTTGCGGGCAATTGCCGTCACGATGGCTTCCCAAAGTTGATGTGCAAGTGACGTGCCATCCTGATGATGTAGCTCCGCGCTGATACTCAAGTTGGGCCGGCCGCCTTCTCCCCGCGCGCGTCTTCTTTTGTTGCTTTGAGGGCTTCGCACGAAATGCAAAACGTTCGACTATAATGCGTCCGTTCGATAGTGGACAGTTTGGGCCAAAGGCCACAATATTGTTTGCATCGGTCGAGACACATGGGAGCGGCGCCGGCTTGAGCGCTGCCGCCCAAGCCGCTTCGAGAGCATGCCGCTCATCCATCTCATCTGCTTTTGGACCGATTTTGACACAAAACTTTCTCTCCGGTGCGCGACACCCAGGCTGGAGCGCGTATGTTGACATAAAGATGTCTTTATGTGAATGGACACTACTGTCGTCTTGAGGATGAAAATGTCGCAGAATTCTGCATCGCTGGACGCATTGTTCGGCTCCGTCGCGGCAAAGCCCGACGAGTCGGAAGTGCTTGCGGCGCTGACGGCAGCGGCGCGTGAGCGCATCCTCATCCTCGACGGCGCCATGGGCACGCAGATCCAGGGGCTGGGTTTCGATGAAGATCATTTCCGTGGTGAGGCCTTCGCCGGCTGCGCCTGCCATCAGCAAGGCAACAACGATCTTCTGATCCTGACGCAGCCGAAGGCAATCGAGGAGATCCACTATCAATACGCCATCGCAGGCGCGGATATCCTCGAAACCAACACCTTCTCCTCGACGTCGATCACCCAGGCCGATTACGGCATGGAGGATGCCGTCTATGCGCTGAATCGCGATGGCGCGCGGCTGGTGCGGCGCGCCGCTGTTCGTGCCGAGCAGCAGGATGGCAAGCGCCGTTTCGTCGCCGGCGCGCTGGGGCCGACCAACCGCACCGCCTCGATGTCGCCCGACGTCAACAATCCCGGCTATCGCGCCGTGACCTTCGACGAATTGCGCCTCGCCTATGGCGAGCAGCTGCGCGGCCTGATCGATGGCGGCGTCGACATCATCCTGATCGAGACGATCTTCGACACGCTGAACGCCAAGGCGGCAATCTTCGCAGCAGAAGAGGTCTTCAATGAGAAGGGCGTGCGCCTGCCGGTGATGATTTCCGGCACCATCACCGATCTGTCCGGCCGCACGCTGTCCGGCCAGACGCCGACCGCCTTCTGGCATTCGGTGCGCCATGCCAGCCCCTTCACCATCGGCCTCAACTGCGCGCTCGGCGCCAATGCCATGCGCGAGCATCTGGCCGAGATATCAGGCGTCGCCAACACTTTTGTCTGCGCCTATCCAAATGCCGGCCTGCCCAATGAATTCGGCCGTTATGACGAGAGCCCGGAATTCATGGCCGCGCAGATCGAGGATTTCGCCCGCGAGGGGCTGGTCAATATCGTTGGCGGCTGCTGCGGTTCGACGCCTGAGCACATCCGCGCCATCGCAGAGGCGGTGCGGAAATATCCGCCGCGCACCATTCCCGACATCGTGCGCAAGATGCGCCTGTCCGGGTTGGAACCGTTCACGCTGACGGATGAGATTCCCTTCGTCAATGTCGGCGAGCGCACCAATGTCACCGGCTCAGCCAAGTTCCGCAAGCTGATCACGGCGGGCGACTATGTCGCCGCGCTCGACGTGGCGCGCGACCAAGTCGCCAATGGCGCGCAGATCATCGACATCAACATGGACGAGGGACTGATCGATTCGAAGAGGGCGATGGTGGAGTACCTCAACCTGATCGCCGCCGAGCCGGACATCGCCCGTGTTCCTGTCATGGTCGACAGTTCCAAATGGGAGATCATCGAAGCCGGCCTGAAATGCGTGCAGGGCAAGCCGCTGGTCAACTCCATCTCTATGAAGGAAGGCGAGGCGGCATTCCTGCATCATGCCAGACTCGTGCGCGCCTATGGCGCGGCGGTGGTCGTCATGGCCTTCGACGAGGACGGCCAGGCCGACACCAAAGCGCGCAAGGTCGAAATCTGCACCCGCGCCTACAAGCTTTTGACCGAACAGGCCGGCTTCCCGCCCGAGGATATCGTCTTCGACCCCAATGTCTTCGCCATTGCCACCGGCATCGAGGAGCACGACAATTACGGCATCGACTTCATCGAGGCGACGGGAGAGATCACCGGGACGCTGCCGCATGTCCATATCTCAGGCGGCGTGTCGAACCTGTCCTTCTCGTTCAGGGGCAACGAGCCGGTGCGCGAGGCCATGCATGCGGTGTTGCTTTACCATGCTATCCAGGCGGGCATGGACATGGGCATCGTCAACGCCGGACAGCTTGCCGTCTACGAATCCATCGATCCCGACCTGCGCGAAGCCTGCGAGGATGTCGTCAACAACCGTCAACCGAAAGGCGGCGGCACCGCCACCGAACGCATGCTGGAGATCGCCGAACGCTTCAAGGGCACGGCGGGCCAGGAAGCCAAGGAGCGCGACCTCGCCTGGCGCGAATTGCCAGTTGCGCAGCGGATCAGCCATGCGCTGGTCAACGGCATCACCGAATTCATCGATGCCGACACCGAGGAAGCGCGGCTGGCCGCCGAGCGCCCGCTGCATGTCATCGAAGGCCCGCTGATGGCCGGCATGAACGTCGTCGGCGACTTGTTCGGCGCCGGCAAGATGTTCCTACCGCAAGTGGTGAAATCGGCGCGGGTGATGAAACAGGCGGTGGCCGGCTTGCTGCCGCATATGGAGGCCGAGAAGCTGGCCAATACCGCCAATGGCATCGACAATGGCGAACGCCAGACGGCGGGCAAGATCCTGATGGCGACGGTGAAGGGCGATGTCCACGACATCGGCAAGAACATCGTCGGCGTCGTGCTGGCCTGCAACAATTACGAGATCATCGATCTCGGCGTCATGGTGCCGGCGGCAAAAATCCTGCAGACGGCGCGAGAGCAAAATGTCGACATCATCGGCCTGTCCGGCCTGATCACGCCCTCGCTCGACGAGATGGCGCACATGGCCGCCGAGATGGAGCGCGAAGGCTTTGACATTCCGCTTTTGATCGGCGGCGCGACGACCAGCCGCGTGCACACGGCGGTCAAGATCCACCCGCGCTATGCGAAAGGCCAGACCGTCTACGTCACCGACGCCAGCCGGGCGGTCGGCGTGGTGTCGTCCTTGCTGTCGAATGACAGCAAGGCGAAGTATGTCGACACGTTGCGCGCCGAATACAAGAAAGTCGCCGACGCGCATGCCCGGTCCGAAGCCGACAAGCAGCGGCTGCCGCTGGCCAAGGCGAGGGCCAATGCGCATCGGATCGATTGGTCTGAATATGAGCCGCCGAAGCCGTCCTTCACAGGTGTGAAGGTCTTCGAGAACTGGGATCTCACGGAACTCGCGCGCTACATCGACTGGACGCCGTTCTTCCAGACCTGGGAGCTGAAAGGGCGCTATCCCAAGATCCTCGAAGACGAAGCGCAAGGACCCGCCGCGCGCCAGCTGTTCGAGGATGCGCAGGCGATGCTGAAGCAGATCATCGCCGAAAAATGGTTTGCGCCACGCGGCGTCATCGGCTTCTGGCCGGCCAATGCCACCGGCGACGATATCAGGCTGTTCACGGATGAGGGGCGATCGCAGGAGCTGGCGACCTTCTTCACGCTGCGCCAACAACTGACCAAGCGCGACGGCAAGGCCAATGTCGCATTGTCGGATTTCGTCGCGCCGGTGGACAGCGGCAAGCCCGACTACATCGGCGGCTTCATCGTCACGGCCGGCATCGAGGAGGTGGCGATCGCCGAACGATTTGAGAGGGCCAATGACGACTATTCGTCGATCATGGTCAAGGCGCTGGCCGACCGCGTCGCTGAGGCCTTCGCCGAGCGCATGCACGAGAAGGTGCGCAAGGAGTTCTGGGGCTATGCGGTCGACGAAAAGCTGGCGCCGGACGAGCTGATCGGCGAGCCCTATCGCGGCATCCGCCCGGCGCCCGGTTATCCCGCCCAGCCCGACCACACCGAGAAGGCCACACTGTTCCGGCTGCTCGACAGCGAGCGCAATGCCGGGGTGAGCCTGACCGAAAGCTATGCGATGTGGCCCGGCTCGTCTGTGTCGGGGATCTATCTGTCGCATACCGAAAGCTATTATTTCGGCGTCGCCAAGGTCGAACGCGACCAGGTTGAGGACTATGCACGCCGCAAGGACATGCCGCTCGCGGAAGTGGAGCGCTGGCTCGGACCCATTCTCAACTATGTGCCAGCGCACTATGCCGAGGCTGCGGAGTAGTGGCGGCAAGCTCTGCCGTCTTACGCTCCGAGCCGCAACTGCCGTTTCTGTATCATGGAAATGAGGTCCCGGATAAACGCTCAGGTCATAGGAATGTCAGCTGAGGCACAATTTCCATTCACGCGTTTCCGGCCGCCTCAGCGATGGCCATATCCCTCGCGCGCAGGAAGACGCTCTCCATCCGCCAGTGCTCGTTGGTGTAGCGGGGGTCGTGTGCCCATTCGTCCCAGCCATGATTGCGGCGGAATTCGCCGAGCAGGCCGGAAGCTGCAAATGACCTTTCCGAAAAGTTTGCGACAGAACCTTTCTATCGCTACCCCATTCGTTCTGAGGCGAACGAACCGGGTGATGGTGGAAATACAACCGTCTTGTTCCCGTTTAGGAAAACTCGGCCATGGATGTGGGCGTGTATCGCCCGTGCCAAGGCCTGTGCTTCAACGTCACGACCCAAGCTGACGTAATCCTCATTGGACTGCGCATGTGTCACCCGAATGATGTCTTGCTCAATGATCGGCCCCTCATCTAGATCGGCAGTGACGTAATGAGAGGTCGCGCCGATCAATTTCACTCCGCGTTCATACGCTTGCTTGTAGGGATTGGCGCCCTTGAACGAAGGAAGAAACGAATGGTGGATGTTGATAATGCGGCCGGACATCTTCCGACATATTTCATCCGAGAGAACCTGCATGTAGCGAGCTAGAACGATCAGCTCGGCCTTGGTCTCGGTCACTACAAGCATCTGCTGGGCTTCCGCTTCGGCTTTATTTTCCTTCGTTACCATGATGCAGTGAAACGGAATGTCGTGATTCACCACGACCTTTTGATATTCCATGTGATTGGAGATCACCGCCACGATATCGATCGGGAGAGCGCCAATGCGCCAACGGTAGAGGAGATCGTTGAGGCAGTGGCCGAAGCGAGAGACCATGACGATAACTCTTCGCTTCACGGCCTCGTCAAAGAATTCTGAATCCATCGCGAAGCGCGATGCGATTGGATCGAAGCCGACGCGGAGCTCGTCCAGGTTTCGCCCACCTTCAGACCGGAAGCTCACTCTCATAAAGAAGTTGCCAGTATCAACATCGTCAAACTGCGCACTGTCCGTGATGTTGCAAGTTTGATCAGCGAGAAAGCTGGAGATCGCAGCCACTATGCCCCTGGTGGAACGACATTTCACGCGAAGTGCAAATTTCGACATTGTTCGTTCCTCAGTTGTTTCGCGCCGCCAAGGTGTGACGGAATGCGGAAAGGGTATTCGCGAGCAAACACGCGATTGTCATCGGACCCACGCCGCCTGGGACAGGTGTAATCGCTTGAACGTGAGCAGCCTCTGCAAATGCGACATCGCCAACAAGGCGCGGCTTTCCGCCTTGGGTCACCCGATTGATACCTATGTCGACGACAACCGCGCCTGGCTTGATCCAATCACCTCGGATCATTTCTGCGCGTCCGACCGCGGCGACTAGAATGTCGGCCATCCTGCAGAGAGCCGGAAGTTCGCGGGTCCGCGAATGAGCGACTGTTACAGTGCAATTCTCAGCCAGCAACAGTTGGGCCATTGGTTTGCCGACGATATTGCTTCGTCCAACTATGATCGCGTGGAGACCAGCTAAATCGCCGAGACGATGCTTCAGGAGCAATAGGCAGCCGCGAGGAGTGCACGGAACGAACCCTTCTTGGCCGGTCGCCAGCCTGCCGGCATTCTGGACATGAAACCCGTCGACGTCTTTGGTCGGATCAATCGCGTTGAGAACCATGTTCGGATCAATCTGAGACGGCAATGGTAGCTGTACCAAAATGCCATGCACAGAAGGGTCCTGATTCAATTCATTAACGATTGACAACAGGTCGTCCTGATTGGTGTCGGCTGGAAGTTTGTGTTCAAAGGACGCCATACCCACCGCAAGCGTCTGACGGTGTTTGTATGCGACATAGACAGCACTCGCTGGGTCTTCTCCCACTAAGATCACTGCCAAGCCCGGCACTTTTCCGGTTGCCGATCTCAGCGCAGCTACATCGGCGGCAATCTGCGTGGTAAGGGTGTTTGCGACTGCTTTTCCGTCGATGAGCTTGCTGGGTTGAATGCCAACGGTCATGATTTTGCCTTTCGGTCTCGCGGGCGTCGAAGAATGCTGGACGCCGTGCCGGTACGACCAGCGCGGCTGCGATGGAAATCCCTGCGGACCGAGGGACAATTAGTCTATCTCAACTGAGAATAGATCGAAAAAGTGGATACTGATATTGAGACGGAGCAAGTCTCACTATCGAGATCCCAAGTGACTAAGAAAGGTTTCAAATTCAGCCTCCGGGATCGCCGCAGTGTGTTCGGGTCCGGGATAGGCACCGGAATAGATGTCAGCCCGGAATTCCCGGAATGCCGCGACGCGTTCACTATTCAGTCGGTCGAACTCGGCCTTGAAGTTGCGATACGCCTTGGCGTGGCGCGGAAGGCGGTTCCGGCCGTAGCCGAGCACGTCCTCTGCGAACAGGTACTGGACATCGCCACCTGAGCCCGAACCGAGGCTGAAGTAGATCATCGATGTGTTTTTGGCGAAGAACTCGGCTATCCGGCCGGGAACGACCTCAAGCTCAACAGCGAAACAACCGATTTCCTCGAGCCGTTTTAGTCGCTTCCACATCGTCAGCGCCTCTGATGCGGTCTTTCCGACAGCGCGCCAGCCGGTCCAGGTAACGTAAGATGGAATAAGGCCCACATGAGCGACAATCGGAATGTGATTTTCGCACATTGTCCTCTGGATATCGAAAGAAGCGGCACAATAGAAACAATCGCCCCCAATCGCTGTGTAGCGGTAAGCCGCCTCCAGGAATTGCTCGGCGCTGACCAGCAGCTTTCCGTCCACGGTTCCTTTCGTTGGCGGCGTCAGGCCGATCTGCACGAAGCACGCCCCCGCCGCCTCACGCATTTCGGGGGTGAAGTCCTTTGCCTCGATTGACAGGAGATCGATCCCCGCAGCGGCGGCGGCGGCGGCTTCCTCCGTGCTGGTGACATAGAGCATCGAAAGCTTTTCGCCCCGTCGCTTCTTCGCGCGTATGTCTTCGACGTGAGGTCTGTTGTGGTACATGATCGTGGGTCTCCGCGAAATGCGACTCCCTTTAATGAGTCTCGCTTACTCAACGGGTATCAGGAAGGTCAGGACTGAACCGGCACCCTGAACGAGGGTCCCAAGCTTGGCGTTCAATCGAGCGTTCTCGGGTGCGGAAAGGTGCGTCTCGAAGGCCGCCTGGTCCGCGTAGACCTCGTAGACGACAAACTTGTCTGGTCGACCGTCGACTTGGCGGCAGGCAAACGCTCGGTTCCCAGGTTCTTGCCGAACAATGCGCCCGTAGTCGCATAGCAAGCCGCGGACCTTTTCAACCGTCTCCGGAAGAGCCGTGACTTCCGCGATTACGGCTTTCGCGTTGATGTCGGTCAACGGATAGTCTCCTCAGACATCGATTATCACGCGGCCGCCTTCGACCTTAACGGCGTAGGTGCGCAGGTTATCGCAGGCGGGAGGCGTCTCGACCTCGCCGGTTGTGAAGTCGAAGACCGAGGCATGCTTGGGGCATTCCACCGTATTCTCCATCACCAACCCGTCGGCGAGGTGGATATTCTCGTGGGTACAAAGCCCGTCCGTGCAGTAATACTGGTCCTGATGATTCCGGAAGATTGCGAACGTCTTACCTGCATGGTCGAACCGTAGGCCGCCTTCCTCTTCCAGGTCGTCGGCTCCACAAACGTCAATCCAAGGCATCGTCACTCTCGCTAGATTTTGAGGCAACAGGGTTCGAGCGGGTTCAGGCCGATTTGTCCTTGAGGCGCTCTTTCTTGGCGCGGAAACGCGCCTTCATCCGTTCGTCAGATTCCTTCGACCCGTCGTGATAGGTGCCGAACATCCGGTCCACGGGGACGAGCCCCTCGCCTCCGTAATTCACCTCGAAATACTTATGGTGGAGGTAGTGCATATAGGCGTGGGTATCGAACCCCTGCTCATCGCTGGTCTCAACCGTGTCGAAACCGATGTGCCCAGGCACGGCGCCGAAACCCGCGAAGTGTAGCTGGTAGAGTGCAATGACGGGGTTTGAGGGGATAACGAAGTGCCAGAAAACCACCCCGAAATAGAGCAAGTGCTCAATGGGATGCATCGATAGCGATGACCACGGGCTGGGATTTATGGAGTTGTGGTGCACCGAATGGACGTATTTGTAGAGCACTGGGACGTGGATCAGCCGGTGGATGCAATAGAAGTGGAAGTCGTGAATTATTGGCACCACGACAGCCACGACCCCGAGCCACACAGGGTGCTCGGCGAAGTTGAGCCAGGGTATGTATCCATTCGCGGAACTCCACAGCATCAAGACCTGCAGGCACGTCCATATCGGTACACCGATCAGCAGCGACCGCAGCATATTGTCGAGGGTCTGCTTATTGAACCAAAATACATTTGATTGCTGATCCGCCGGGAACTTGTGGTTGTACTTAAATCGGTTCCCCTGCCGACGGCGAACGTAAAGCGGCAACTCCCAGCTTTGGTACCAGAGAAAGGCCAGGATGAGGTTCACCGCCAGCATTTTCAGCGACCAACCCCATGCAAAGTTCTGCAGGACTGCGGCGTCAGGGACAACCAGCTGCCAGTAGGCGAGTGCCGAGACCATGAACAGCAGGTTGTACGGAAAGAAGTAAGATGGAAGCCACTTCAGAAGCTTCTTTGGATTGGGAGGGAAGAGCCATATTGGCGCCGGCTCCAACAGCTCGTTGGGAGCCCAATCGCCGCGCTTGCTGCGCGTTCCAAACTTAAGATCGTCCATCGGATGCTCCTTTCGATCTCGCCCCGAAAGGCCCGATCGGCCTACAACATGCCAATATTCCAACAAATGGTCAATAACTAAATCCGGTTGATTTACAAAAAAAATCATGCCAGATTTCGGCCGTCGATCCTACGGCAAGCTGACGGGTGGAAGACGAAGCACTACGACCGCATTCACGCGCTCAAAGGGAGCCTCAATTGGGATATCAGACGCGGCGGGCACTGGCGCGATGGCATCGCGGGCGTTCTGGACGTCAAGACCGGCCAGCAGTAACGAGAAGGGCGCCATGATAACCGGCGTTTCCGATCTTAACGCCCCTGAAAACGCGAGCTGTATCTAATGTCAGTCGACAGCACCTTCAACGCATTCGTAGGCAACGCGACGCACCGTGGCGGCAACCAGATAGGTGTCAAACACTACAATGAGCGCTTAATCCTTAGTCTGATCCAGGAGGCTGGCGCGCTTTCCAAGGCCGAGATCGCGCGCATTACACATTTGTCCTCGCAAACGGTCACGATTATCGTAAATCGCCTCCTCAAGGAAGGATACCTGCGGAAGAAGGACGTAATCCGCGGCCGGATTGGTCAGCCTTCTACTCCGATCGAGATTGCACCGGATGGAGCGATTTCGATCGGGGTCAAGATTGGCCGCCGCTCCTTGGATCTGCTGGCTCTATCGTTCGACCGCCGGGTGATTGCTAAGAAAAGCTTTGCCTACGATGCCCTCGACGCGGACGTCGTCTCGGGCCTGATGGGAACAGCGTTCGACAGCCTGAAGGATGATTTGAGCCGCGTCCAGAAATCCAGACTCGTGGGCGTAGGTATTGCTGCTCCAACGGCGATCGAGTCTGGCATAGCCGTCATCGGTGATCCTGGCGGTGCATCCCCACGCTGGCGGGAGGCCGACATGGTCGCCAGGGTCGAAGAAACCTCCGGCTTGAGCGCCGTGGTGCTCAATGACGCTGACGCTGCTTGCTTGGCTGAGATTGATTTCCGGAGAGAGAACCGGAATCGGTCAATCGTATACTTTTACATCAGCACCTTGATTGGCGGCAGTGTTGTTTTGGAGGGCAATCTAATTACCGGCCACACCGGCAACGCGGGCGCGGTGGGTGCAATCCCTCTTAAACTTGGATCGCACAATAGGAGTCCAGCGCCCGCGCGGTTGAGTCAAGCCGCCTCCCTCAATCGGTTGGAGGTCCTTGCGGCGCAGCACAAATTGCCAATGAAGACGTTCCGTGAAGATGGTGGATCCGTCGCCAAGCTTGATGAACCGGCACTTGCCTGTTTCGATGAGTGGTGCGATCTGGCGGCGGATGCACTTGCTTTTGCGGCCATCTCTGGCACGAGCTTCATCGAAGCCGATAGTGTCGTTGTTGACGGCGTCCTCTTGCGACCTCTCCTCGATCGTCTCATCGTGAGCGTCCGGGAACGAGTGGCAGGCTACGATCTGGAGGGCATCATCATTCCTGAGTTCCGTGTGGGCTCGATCGGGTTTAACGCCCGCGCGATTGGCGCTGCTCTGGTTCCATTGAACGAACAGTTTGCGCCAGACAACAAAGTCGTTCTCAAGAGCTGAAGTGAAGGACCGCATGGCAGAGATAGCTATTGTCGGCGCCGGAGAATGCGGTGTCCGCGCCGCATTCACGTTGCGGGAACTTGGTTTTCAAGGGTCGGTAACGTTGCTGACTGCAGAGAAAGCTCTGCCATATGAACGACCGCCGTTATCCAAGACGATGCTAGCCAATCCCAAGGCCATTCGTGCCGAAGATGCCTATCCCGGAGCAGGGATCGAACTCCGACGTGGTGCGCTGGTCGAGTCTCTGGTGCCTGAGAGGCGGGAGATTCACCTCGCCGATGGCACGCTCTTGACGTATGATCAGTTGCTCCTTGCGACGGGAGCCCGTGCCAGATTGTTTCCTGGCCTTGAAGGCTGTCTCACACTACGAACCGATGTGCAGGCGCGGCGCATTATGCTGGAGTTCAGCAGCAATGCGCGCATCGGGGTCATTGGTGGCGGATTCATTGGCCTTGAACTCGCCGCGACTGCGCGGCAGGCAGGTGCCGAGGTTACGGTGATCGAGACCGCACCGCGCATTCTCGGACGCGCCGTGCCCGGGGCGATCGCCCAAATCGTTCACGCGCGGCACGAAACCGCAGGGGTCAAGATTCTGACTGGTACTGTCGTCACCGAGGCTGGAACGAACCGCATTGTGCTGGCCAACGGGATTGAACTGGAGTTCGACGCCGTTATCGCTGGCGTCGGGGCGATCCCTAATACCGAGCTCGCCGAAAAGGCCGGTCTGCTCGTGGATAACGGGATTGTTGTCGACAGCGCATTCCGAACCTCCGAACCCAATATCTTCGCCGCAGGCGACTGCTGCAATTTCGAGTGGCGAGGAGCCCGTATGCGACTTGAAAGCTGGAAGGCCGCACAGGACCAGGGTGCCCATGCCGCAGCAGCCATGCTCGGTGCCAGTGGAGAGTACCAGAAAGTCCCGTGGTTTTGGTCGGATCAGTTCGATCTGACTCTGCAGGTCGCAGGGCAGTTCGATCTAACCCGGGATATACATCACCGCGCAGCCTCCGGTGGGGTCCGCATCGTCTTTCAGTGCGATCAAGATGCCCGGGTCTCAGCGGCCGCCGCAATAGGACAGGGGAACACGGTCGCGAGGGACATGAGTGTTCTCGAGAAGCTCATCGACCGCGGAACTGTGGTTGCGGCCAGTTCGCTGATAGACCCTGACTTTAGGATCAAGGGCTTGCTCAAGTAATCAAGTAATAAAGCCGCCGGAGGTCTACCAGCCCAAGCCAAGGTGCGGTCCGCGGCCGTCGTCGCGGCATCCGCTCCAGCACTTCTCGACCGAAATCAACTAAAATGCTCTATTCGTTCGGATAGCGCAGTCCGATTTGCGCCCTGATCGTATCAAGTGATTGCATTATCGACACGGTCTCGTTAGCAGGCATGATCTCACCGGACAATTTTCCAGCCGTCACAAGCCTCTCCATTTCGGCAGCTTCATATTGCATGCCACGTCCTGCTACCGACGACGAATACTCTTCTATCACCCTGTCATTCTTGTCGATGTGGCGAAATGAAGTTGGCGAATACCAGGTAGATGCAATCTCAACTCTCCCCTCGGTGCCGAGGATCGATGCAACATTGGGTCCGGTGTTGTCGAGACTGGAGATGGTGGTAGACAAAGCCCCGCCGGCGTGTTGGAAGATAGTTGCTACCTCAGCGTCCACTCCTGTCTCCTTAATCCGAGCCATCGAAACGATGTGTTCAGGCTCTCCGAGCACGTCAAAGGCGAACGAAATGGGGTAAATGGCGAGATCAAGCAGGGCGCCTCCGCCGAGTTCCAGAGCGTTGAGCCGATGATTGGGATCGCCAGGAAGGTCACGAGTATGATCGGCGATCACCGAATAGATCTTTCCAAGCACTCCTGATGCGATGATCTCCCGGATGCGCACCATATGAGGAAGGAAGCGCGTCCACATCGCCTCCATCACGACCAGGTTTTTCGCAGAGGCGAAATCAACGACATTGCGCGCTTCCCGTGCATTGATCGTGAATGGCTTTTCGATAAGCACGTGCTTGCCGGCGGTCAGCGCCTTAAGCGCGTTGTCGGCGTGCATCGGATGGGGTGTAGCCACATAGATAATATCGACCTCCGGGTCCGACAAAAGGTCCTTGTAGCTGGCGTGCGCGTTGGGAATACTGAAACGATTGGCGAACTTGTCGGCTCCTGCCTGTGTTCGAGAGCCGACAGCCGAGACACGATGACCGGCAAGCTGCAAATCCTGGACAAAGAGATCAGCAATCCAGCCGGTCGCTAGAATCCCCCAACGCAATTCGGCGTTCATTATCTTACCTCAAGGCTCGACTGTGAATTCAACTTTGTAGGTGTCACGCTGCATGAGATATTGACTAGCCTCACCTACTTGCGTCGAACGCGACCCGCGTGCCGCTGGTCGTGTCGAAGAAATGCAGATGTTTCGGATCGAAGCGGATGCCGACGTTTTCTCCCATGTGCACCTTGGTATTTTTGTCGGTCTTCACGGCGACCAAGTTTTTGCCGACCTTTACGGTAACCAGCGTGCTGTCGCCCAATAGTTCGGTGGTATAAACCTCGCCGGCCATATTACCCGCGTCTGTTTCGCTGAGCCGCATATCTTCGGGTCGCTGGCCGACGGTGATCGCGCCGTTCACGCCGGCCGGAGCCGCAAGCGTCAACTCGGAGTCCTGCACCCGTCCGTCGGCAATTGCTATCGGAAGCAGGTTCATGGGTGGATTGCCGAGGAAGCCGGCAACAAAGACGTTTGCCGGCGTGTTGTAGATGTCGAGGGGTGTGCCGACCTGCTGTAGTTTGCCGTTCGCCATCACGGCGACACGGTCAGCCAGCGTCATCGCTTCGACCTGGTCGTGCGTCACATAGATCGTAGTGGTACCGAGGTCGCGCTGCAGGTGCTTCAATTCCGCGCGCATATAGACGCGCAGCTTGGCGTCGAGATTGGACAGAGGTTCGTCCATCAAAAACAGTTTGGGCGTGCGTACGATGGCACGACCGAGCGCCACGCGCTGTCTTTGCCCGCCGGACAGTTGACCGGGTTTGCGCTCTAGAAGCCCGCCGAGTTCGACGCGCTCGGCGGCGGCGCGTACCTGGCGCTCGCGTTCCTCACGGTTCACACCTGCGACTTTGAGCGGATAACCAATATTGTCCGCCACGGTCATATGCGGATAGAGGCCATAGTTCTGGAACACCATGGCGAGGTCGCGTTTACCCGGGGGCAAATCGTTGACCACACGATCGTCTATGCGAATCTCGCCAGCGCTCGGGTCGTCGAGCCCGGCGATCATGCGCATTGTGGTGGACTTGCCACAGCCAGAGGGCCCGAGCAACACGATGAACTCGCCATCGGCCATGGCGAGCGAGATCTTTTCCACGGCGACAAAGGAGCCCCAAAATTTAGATACGGATGACAACGTTACGGAGGCCAAGATCATATCCCTTCGTGGACGATGCTACGGACAGCAGTCATAGCTGTGGAGTATTTGTCACGATAAATCGTTGACGGCGATGGTCGGTTTTGGGAACGCCTCCGACGGTCGTTCAGCCCGCATCGAGCAAACTGAAACTCCATGAACTCCCGCTCAGGTCGGCCCATGTAGCCGGCGATGTCGGTGCCAAGTGCTAAGGCGCCAACGTCAGTACCGGTGAGAATATGCACATGCACGTCTGGATCAGAGGGCACTACGTTCAGCTTCTCCAGCCAGTCCCACGTCAGCAACGCGATGCTGGGCTCAGGAATATCCAAGAGCATGATATCCGACACGTCAGCCCTTCACCGCGCCGGCCGTCAGGCCTGCTACGAACTGTCGTTGCAGAAAGAAGAAGACAGCGACCACGGGCATGGAGATCATCACGGATGAGGCCATGAGCTCTCCGTAGCGGATGCCGTACTGGCCGATAAAGTCATTCACTCCAACTGGCAGCGTGCGCATCTCCTTGGTCGAGGTAAAGGAGAGCGCAAAGAGGAACTCCTGCCAGGTGACGATAAGCACAAAGACTGCAGTGGCGACTATCCCCGGCCGGCAAAGCGGCACGATTATCTCGAAAAACGTTCTGAACGGCCCGGCCCCATCGATCGCCGCCGCTTCTTCGAGTGTCAGCGGCAAATTGGCCATGAAGCCACGCAGCATCCAGATCGCCACCGGCAAGGTTACGGTGACGTAGGCGAGGATCAACGACGTATATGTGTTGAGTAGGTTGGCCCCCTTCATCATCTTGTAGATCGGGATGATGATGGCGCTGGCCGGGAACATCTGCGTGACGATCACCAGCGTCATGGCGATGATAAGTAGGCGGACGTGGGTGCGCGTAAATGCATAGGCGGCCAGCAGGGCTAACGAAACGGTGATGATGACGGTGGACAGTGAAACGATGACCGAATTCATAAAATAGGTTCGGAACTCCGGCCGGAATGCAGTGATGTAGTTGTCGAAGGTCGGGTTCTCCGGCCACAGCCTGGCGGGAATGGAAAAAGGCTCGGCCGCCGGCTTCAACGACACTGAAACCATCCAAAAGAAGGGCACCAGGATTATCAGCGCCAATACGACGTTGAGGGCCAGCAGTGCGGCTTGGCGGCTCCTGTGGGAACGGGTGTTCATGACGCCTTCCCCCTATGCCGGCCGCGCGACAAAACGCCGAAATAGACCATTATCAGCAGCGCCAGGACCAAGATTGAAAAAACGCCATATACAGCGGCTTCGCCAAAGCGAAATTGTCCGAAACCGAGTTCGTAGATCTGGGTTGGGAAGATGGCTGTGGCATTCTGTGGGCCACCGTTTGTCATCACCCAGATTATGTCGAAGTAATTGAAAGTGAGGATAGTGGTAAGGAGGAGATTGATGGCGATCACGTCTTTGATTCCGGGGAGCACAACGTCAAACAGGCGCCTAGTCGCTCCCGCTCCGTCTATCTTGGCGGCCTCGACCTGCTCTTGGTCGACCGTCTGCAGGGCCGCTAAGTAGACGATCGCCGAGAAGGGGAACCCTTTCCATACGGCCGCCATAATGATCGAGCCCATGGCTGTCGACGTTTCCGCCAGCCAAGCGGTACCGTGGTCGATCAGTCCCAGGCTAATAAGTAACGAGTTCACCAAACCGAGTTGCGGGTCATACATGAATCGCCAAAGGATGGCGGCCACTACGCCGGGGAGGACCCAAGGCAAAAGCACCAACGACCGCATAAGTCCCTGGCCAGGCATCTGCTGATTGAGCAGCAGTGCGACCAGCAAGCCGAACACATTCTGCAGTGCTACCACAAAGACAGTCCAAATGAGGGAGTTCCACACTACTTGGCCGAAGATCGGATCGGCCAAGATCTTGTAATACGCTGCAAGCCCCTGGAACTTCGGCACCGGGTTGATGAACGAGGTCGAATAAAGGCTTTCAATTATGGTGCCGATCATCGGGTAATACATAAGTGCGCCGACCAGCAGCAGCGCCGGAGCTACGAAAATCCAGGCCATCCAGCGTTCACGATGGGACATTGTGTCATTTCCCGATAGAGAGGGCCGGGCTCGGGGCAAAGCCCGAGCCCGGCTTAGTCCTGGTGACTAGTTAAGGGCGTCGATAGCAGTGCAGGCCTTGCCGGCTGCCTTCTGCGGATCCATTCCGGAAAATACATCCTGCGCTAGAGTCACCTCGATGTCGGCGACTTCGAGATAGCGAGGTGACAACGGCCGGGGTGAGGCATTCTCGAGATGAGGGATGATGAGATCCGCACCTTTGCGGTTTGCCGCCAAAAAGCTTTTTGCGGCCTTCATGTTTGCCGGGACAAGTTCGACAACATCGCCGTTCACGTCTTCGCGGGTTAGGAACTGGATGAGTTTCCAAGCGGCTTCCTTGTGCTGGGAAGCTTCAAAGATGGCAAGGTTCCACCCACCATACGTGCCAATCGCCGTCTTACCTTCGGGCGCATTCCCTACAACGAAATCCCAGTCAAGTTTGGACTTCTGCAGAGTCGGCTGCTCCAGCGCGGGCCAGAACTCCGTTGCAAGAGATCCGTTTAGAAAAAGTTCGCGCATCGTTGCGGAACTGGCGTTCATGATGCCCTGCGGCGCATATGGCACCAGTGACTGCAGGTAACTCAATGCCCCGACCGCTTCAGGGCTGGTGAGCGCGCATTTGCCCTTCTCATCCAAGACTTTACCGCCATTGGAGAAGATGAAAGTATCGAGAACGACGACCGTGTCTTCCCCCTTGTGGCCGAACAAGCCAATGCCGTAGCGGCCCTTGGACTTGTCCGTAAGCTTCGGCGCCGCTGCCTTCAATCCCTCGAAGGTCTTTAGCGAGGCAGGATCAACGCCAGCCTCTTTGAGGAGTGCCGTGTTGTAGTAAGTGAAGGACCAAACGTCCACGTTGATGGGGATTCCCCAGAGCTTGCCGTCAGAAACGTTCGAGTCCCAGGCTCCTTTGAAGAAAGTGTCGCCCGTAAGACCGGAAGTCTTGACTTGGTCGTCGAGAGCCGTAATTGCGCCGGCTTGAGCAAAGGCGCCCATCCAGATTTGATCCAGGGTGGCTACATCAGGCGCATTACCGCCCTGTACCGCCGTCAACAAGCGCTGTTGGTACTCCGAATATGGTATTGTGGTAAGCTCTACTTTGATTTCGGGGTTTTCCTTCTCGAAGCGCTTCAAGGCGTTCTGCTGATTCTGATTGAAATCGGATTCGGCCCGCTGGTTGTCCCAGAATTTTAGCACGACCTGCTCCGCGTTGGCCGAACCCGCGGCGAACATCGCTGTGGCCGCTGCGAGGACGGCCGACTTCATGACGTTGCGTATCATCCATTCACTCCCTGTTCAGTTTGTTTGGCTTGATATCCTCGCCGCCGGCCGTGCCGGCTTCGAATGGACCACCTCCTCCACCGACTACGATCAAGCGATGGATCGACACCGCTCCGGTGTTTGTGGACGCCGCGCGTGACCGGCGTGATCGCACGGATTAACTCAATAAATTGGAACGTTCTAAATTGCAACAACTATTTTCCCTCACCCATCGGGCCCAGATCTGCACCGCTTCAAGCTAGGTCTACCCAAAGGACTGCAAATATGGGGCTTTATGGCACACCATCGGGGCGCAATGACAAAAGCGGCGGGTGACAGGCGCTCCCATTACATAAAATTCCGCTTGACAAGCTAGGAACGTTCCAATTGTTTGAAGCCTAATTTGAGAAGACCGAGGTTGCGATGTCAAAGGCGAGACTGACTGTCATCGACATCGCCAAAGCCGCAGGCGTTTCCAAGTCCACGGTTTCGTTGGTCTTGCAGGGCTCGCCTCTGGTGAAGGAAGCGACGCGTTCCAAGGTCAACGCGACAATGCGCGAGTTGGGGTATGTCTACAACCGGGGTGCCGCAAACCTTCGACAGGCGAGCGCCAGATCGGGCATCATCGGTGTCGTGGTGAACGATCTTACAAACAGCTTCTTTGCAGAGTTGGCCGTAGGGGTCGACACGGTCGTCCAGTCGGCGGGCTTCGTCCAGTTCCTCTCAAATACGAGTGAAAATACCGACCGGCAGCGAGAGGTGGTTGCCTCGATGCGTGAGCATGGAATTTCGGGGCTTATCGTTTCGCCGGCCCGCGCCACCGATGCAGCAGACTTCAAGCCGCTCGTGGCGTCAGGAATCCCGGTGGTTGTGGTAGTCCGCAGCCTGCCCGGCGCGAGAATGTCGTCGATTGTGTCTGATAACGTTGGCGGCGTGGCGATGGCGGTCAAGCATTTGGTGTCGCTAGGGCATAGCCGGATCGCTTTTTTGGGAGGCTTTCCAGATACGGCTGTGTTTGCCGAGCGACGGTCTGGTTACCGCAAAGCGATGGACGAAAGTGGTCTTAAGTTCGATGAGGAGTTAGTTGTTCCGTCCATTCCCTCGAGAGCAGGTGGCGTGGAAGCCATCGGACGTGCGATGACCATCAGCGATCGACCGACCGGGGCCGTCTGCTTCAATGACGCGGTGGCGTTTGGCGTGTGTGATGGATTGCGCGCTCGGCGCATGGAACCGGGGCGGGACTTCGCGGTGGTAGGTTTCGACGACGTTATCGAGGCGAAAACGGCGGTTCCGGCCCTGACGACGATCTCGGTCGATCCGCAAGCTATGGGCAGGCGCGCCGCACACCTCCTTCTGAAGCAGATCAATGCGGGAAAAGCAGATGCGGAGAACATCATTGCGGCGGTCAGGCTGGTCGTCCGCCAGAGTTGTGGAACTGGCCAGAGCAAACCAGAGGGGAAGTTAGGATGACGGTTCGATGGGCATTGATCGGTGCGAGCATGATCGCGCGCGAATGGGTCACTGGTATGCGGGGAAGCCGAGGCAGGTCGTATCAGTCGTCAGTTCCAGTGTTGGGCGCGCCAAGACATATGCGCGTCGAACCAGGACTTTGAGCATCCCGCAATGAGCAAGCACATCACCCCCGCCCAAGCCGCCGCCCTCATTCCGGATGGCGCTGTCGTGTCGGTCTCGTCCTCGAGCGGGCTCGGTTGCCCGGACCTGATGCTGAAGGCGATCGGCGAACGCTTCGAGGCCGCCGGGCATCCGCGCGACCTGACCACGCTCCACCCGATTGCCGCGGGCGACATGAGCGGCATCAACGGCGTCGATTACATAGCCCAAAAAGGCCTCTTGAAGACCATCATCGGCGGCTCCTACCCTTCAGGTCCTTCCACCGCCGAGCCGCCCCTCATTTGGCAAATGATCGCAAGCAACGACGTGGCGGCGTACAACATCCCTTCCGGAGTGCTCTTCGACATGCACCGCGAAGCGGCCGCGAAGCGCCCGGGCGTTATCACCAAGATCGGGCTCGACACCTTCGCCGACCCGAACCGCCAGGGCTGCGCGATGAATGCGGCCGCGGAAGCCCGGCCCGTGGTGAGCAAAATCCAATTCTACGGTGAGGAGTACCTCTACTTCGAGGCGATCGCGCCGCAGGTAGCGATCATCCGTGCCACGACGGCGGACGAGCGCGGCAATTTGACCTACGAACACGAAGGCGCCTATCTCGGCGGCCTCGACCAAGCGCTCGCGGCCCACAACAATGGCGGCATCGTCATCGCCCAGGTGAAGCGCATCACCAAGGACGGATCGATGAGGCCGCATGACGTGCGAGTGCCCGGAATTCTCGTCGACTACGTCGTCGTCGATCCCGACCAGAAACAGACAACGCAGACGCTCTACGACCCTGCAATCTCGGGTGAGATTTTTCGGCCGCTCGAAAGTTTTCGCGTGCCGGAGTTCAACATCCAGAAGATAATCGCGCGGCGCGTCGCGCAGGAACTCGAGGCGGGCAGCGCCGTCAATCTCGGCTTCGGGATTTCGGCCAATGTCCCACGCATTCTCCTGGAGGAAGGGCTGCACGGCGCGGTCACTTGGGTCATCGAACAGGGGGCGGTCGGGGGCGTGCCGCTGCTTGACTTCGCCTTTGGCTGCGCCGCGAATGCCGACGCCTTCATGCCCTCGCCCTACCAGTTTACATATTTCCAAGGGGCAGGTTTCGACGCCTCGCTGCTGTCATTCCTAGAGATAGGCCGCGACGGCTCCGTCAACGTGTCAAAGCTCTCGTTCCGCCCTCATATCACGGCGGGCGCCGGCGGCTTCGTCGACATTACGGCAAGGGCGAGGAAGATCGTCTTCTCCGGCATGTTCAATGCCGGCGCCAAGCTCGCTGTCGAGGACGGCAAGGTCGTTGTAGAGAAGGAGGGCAAGCTTAGGAAGCTCGTCAAAGAGGTCGAGCACGTCACCTTTTCGGGCAGGCGAGCCATCGAACAGCGCCAGGATATCACCTATGTCACCGAGCGCGGCGTGATGAGACTGACGCCGGACGGCGTCGTGCTGACTGAAATTGCGCCGGGCATCGATCTCAACACCGGCATTCTTGAACAGTCGGAGTTCCCGCTGATCGTGTCCGACACCCTAAAAGTCATGGACGGCGCGCTCTTCGTCGACAGGCCGATCGGCCTGTCGCTTGCCGTGAAGCCGGCCCGTAGCTTGGCGGGGGCATGTAATGGCTGACGCGCACATGAGGCTTGCCGCCGAAGGCGCGGTCGCATCCGTCACGATCGCTCGACCCGAGAAGCTCAACGCCGTCGATATTGACATGCTGAAGGCATTGGCCGCCATCTGCGACGAGGTCGAGGCGATGATCGATGTCCGCGCGGTGGTGCTTACCGGCGAAGGCAGAGCCTTCAGCGCCGGTGGCGACATCAAAGCTTGGGGCGCCATGCAGGCGAACGAGTTCGGCCATGCCTGGGTCCGCTTCGGCCATCGCGTCTTCGAGCGTCTGGCGACCCTGCGCATGCCGGTGATCGCCGCACTCAACGGCCACGCGCTCGGCGGCGGCCTGGAACTCGCGGCCGCAGCCGACTTCCGCATCGCGGAACAAAATATCCGCATCGGCCTGCCGGAGACCGGGCTCGGCATGATACCGGGAGTTCGCCGCATGGTCCTGGGAGGTGAGACGTTCTCCGCCGAGGAAGCCCTCAAGTACGGACTGGTCGACGCCGTCGTGGACAGCGGCGCTGCCGTCATCGAGGCGAAGGCCTACGCGGCGCGGGTCGCGACGCGGGGACCGGCGGCCGTCGAGATATCGAAGCTAATGATCGCCGTCGCGAATGGCGAGGACAATGGTTCGGCGGTCGAAGCGCTCGGCTCGATTCTGGCCGCCAAGACTGGGGATCTCAAGGAAGGCGTCGCCGCCTTCTCGCAGAAGCGCGCGGCGGTCTTCAAGGGAGAATGGTGATGACGTTAGAGATCAGGCCAACAGCGCTTGCCGACGCGCCCGTGCGCGGCTTCGAGATGCTGATCGACGGCAGATGGACGGCCGGCGCAGAAGGCCGGACGATCGACCGGAACGCGCCGAGCCACGGCATCGTCGTGAGCCGCTACCAGGCGGCGACAAGGATGGATGCCGAGCGCGCCATCGCCTCGGCGCGAAAGGCATTCGACCACGGCCGGTGGCCGCACACGACGGCGTCGCAGCGCTCGCGGGTTCTGCTGAAGGCCGCCGATCTCATCGAGGGCCGCGCCGAAGACCTCGCCTATCTCGACTGCATCGAGGGCGGCAAGCCAATAACTCAGGTGCGCGGCGAGATCGCCGGCGCTGTCGACATCTGGCGCTATGCCGCTGCGCTTGCCCGCGACCTGCACGGCGAGAGCTACAATTCGCTTGGGCAGAACACACTAGGCGTCGTTCTGCGCGAGGGGATCGGCGTCGTGTCCATCATAACGCCGTGGAACTTTCCATTCCTGATCCTAAGCCAGAAACTGCCCTTTGCGCTGGCCGCCGGCTGTACATGCGTCGTTAAGCCCTCAGAGCTGACATCGGGTTCGACGCTCGTTCTCGGCGAGATCCTTGAGGAAGCGGGCGTTCCGGACAGCGTCGTGAACATCGTCACCGGCACGGGTCCCGAAGTCGGCGCGATCATGACGTCCCATCCTGCGGTCGACATGGTTTCGTTCACCGGCTCGACCGGCGTCGGAAAGCTCACCATGACGAATGCAGCGCAGACCCTCAAAAAGGTGTCATTGGAACTCGGCGGCAAGAATCCGCAGATCGTATTCCCGGATGCGGACCTCGACTCCTTCATCGACGCCGCCGTCTTCGGCGCTTATTTCAATGCGGGCGAATGCTGCAACGCCGGCTCGCGGCTAATCCTCCATAAGAGCATCGCGTCGGATGTGGTCAAGCGTGTTGCAGAGCTTGCGAAATACGTGAAGGTTGGCGATCCGCTGGACCCAGCGACGCAGGTCGGCGCGATCATTACGCCTCAGCATTTGGAGAAGATCGCGGGCTACGTCGCCAGTGCAAAGAATAGCGGCGCGAAGGTTGTTCACGGGGGCGATCAACTCGATCTCGGGATGGGGCATTTTATGTCGCCAACAATCCTCGAGGCGGTCATGCCGGATATGGAAATCGCACGTGAGGAGGTCTTCGGCCCCGTACTTTCAGTTCTCACCTTTGAAACGGCGGCGGAAGCCGTCGAGATCGCCAATTCCATCGATTACGGCCTTTCCGCCAGTGTGTGGAGCCGCGATTTCGATACGTGCCTGACATTCGGGCGCAGCTTGCGGGTAGGAACGGTGTGGATGAACACCTTCATGGATGGCGCCTCCGAGCTCCCGTTCGGTGGCTACAAGCAATCCGGGCTCGGTCGCGAACTCGGACGCCGCGCGGTCGAGGACTACACCGAAACAAAAACACTCAACATGCACATCGGAGGCCGCACCAATTGGTGGATGCCGCGACAGGAAAATTGGCCTGGCCAACGCACCGACCGGGACCTCGCCGAATGAAGACGACCACACGGCCCGTCGCCGTCGTCACTGGCAGCCACGGCATCGATCTCGGAATTGCGACCGCCTTTGCAAAAGCGGGATACAATGTGGCGATCACTGGGGTCGCGAGTCCCGACAACGGGCAGGATGCTGTCGCAAAACTAGAATCCTATGGCGTGGCAGCCGCCTATCTGCAGTCCGATATCGCTGATGTTTCCCGACATGAAGAAACGGTAACGGGCGTCCTTTCGCGATTTGGTCGTGTCGATTGCCTTGTTAGCAATGCCTCCATGGCAGTCGTACCAGGTGACTTCCTCGACCTGGTGCCGGCGGACTTCGATAAGACGATCGCGATGGACCTAAGGGGAACGGTGTTCTTTACGCTTGCTGTGGTCAAGGCAATGCTCGTGAGGAGCGCGGCGGATGTACCCAGGTCCATCATCAACATCACGTCGGTCTCACCCGAGGTAAGTTCGCCCGAACGCGCGGACTATTGCATCAGCAAGGCCGAGCTGGCGGCATTCTACCAGGGGGTGGCATTTCATATCATGGATACGGGAGTATCAGTATTTGAGGTGCGGCCCGGCATCGAGCGGGGGGAAGAAGCAGCAGACCTCGGCAAAATCTGCACGGCACTCGCTTCCGGCGATTTGGGTTTTGCGACGGGAACGATCATCGAAGCCGACGGGGGCTCTTCAATTCCACGCCTCTGAAGGGAGCAACAGAATGGGCTTCGACTACATCATCACCGGAGCCGGGCCTGCCGGCTGCGTGCTCGCGAACCGGCTTTCTGAAGATCCGGCCGTGCGCGTGTTGTTGCTGGAGGCTGGCGGCCGAGATTGGAACCCGCTGTTCCACATGCCGGCGGGCTTCGCCAAGATGACCAAGGGCGTGGCGAGTTGGGGCTGGGAAACCGTGCCGCAGAAGCACATGAAAGGCCAAGTGCTGCGCTATACGCAGGCGAAGGTGATCGGCGGAGGTTCTTCAATCAATGCACAGCTCTATACGCGCGGCAATGCAGCCGACTACGATCTCTGGGCTACAGACGACGGCTGCGAAGGCTGGAGCTATCGGGAAATCCTGCCCTATTTTAAGCGCGCTGAGGACAACCAGCGTTTTGCCGACGACTACCATTCCTATGGTGGGCCGCTCGGCGTCTCCATGCCAGTCTCGAATCTCCCGATCTGCGACGCGTATATCCGCGCCGGCCAGGAACTCGGCATTCCCTACAACCACGACTTCAACGGTCGCCAGCAGGCCGGCGTCGGCTTCTACCAGCTTACGCAACGCAATCGCCGTCGCTCCTCCGTCTCAATGGCCTATCTGTCGCCGATCAAGGGTCGGAGAAACCTTTCGATCCGCACCGGCGCTCGCGTCGCCCGCATCGTGCTGGAAGGCACCCGCGCCGTGGGCGTGGAGGTCGTGACTGCGAAGGGCATCGAAGCGATCCGGGCGGAACGCGAAGTACTCGTCTCCTCCGGCGCCATAGGGTCGCCTAAGTTACTCCTGCAGTCGGGCATCGGCCCGATCGATCATCTTAAATCTGTCGGAGTTCAGGTGAAACACGACCTACCGGGGGTTGGCTCGAACATGCAGGACCATCTCGACCTGTTCGTCATTTGCGAATGCACCGGCGACCACACCTATGACAACGTGGCGAAGCTGCACCGCACCCTCTGGGCCGGTATCCAGTACGTACTCTTCCGCACTGGTCCGGTCGCCTCCTCGCTCTTCGAGACGGGCGGTTTTTGGTATGCGGACCCCGAGGCCCGCTCGCCCGACGTCCAGTTCCACCTCGGCCTCGGCTCCGGGATCGAGGCGGGAGTCGAGCGGCTGAAGAGCGCCGGTGTGACGCTGAACTCCGCCTATCTGCACCCGCGCTCTCGCGGCACGGTTAGACTTTCTTCCGCCGATCCTTCGGCGGCCCCGCTGATCGACCCCAACTATTGGGAAGACCCGCACGACCGGAAAATGTCGATTGAGGGCCTGAAGATCGCCCGGGAGATCATGCAGCAGGCCGCCCTGGAACCTTTCGTGATGGCCGAGCGCCTGCCTGGACCAAAGGCCGTGACGGACGAAGACTTGTTCATTTACGGGTGCGCCAATGCCAAGACCGATCACCACCCGGTCGGCACGTGCAAGATGGGTTTCGATTCCATGGCCGTCGTCGGGCTCGATCTCAAGGTCCATGGGCTGGAGGGATTACGCGTTTGCGACTCCTCAGTCATGCCGCGGGTGCCGTCCTGCAACACCAATGCTCCGACGATCATGGTGGGCGAGAAGGGATCCGACATAATACGCAATCGTGCCCCGCTTCCGCCGGCTCTTTTCGAGCATGAACGCAACGACGCGCGCCCCCGCGCACGCAACAACATTCAATAGGTGCACTCATGATCCGCCGCCACGAAGTGAGCAGGGAAATGGGGCGAATGTTACGATTTCCGGCTGTTCTCGTCGGCCAAGATATCCCGCGCATGCACGCACTGATCGGCCAAATTCGTGCTGACACATCCGGTTGGCATTTCATGGTGATGAATCACTGGCAAAAATGCGCTCCCTGATGACACAAGGATCTTAGCAGTCTTATGACGATTGACGTCCCGCAGCACATTCTCGACGCCATGACCGATGTCGATATGCCGCGACTACGGTCGGAGACGGCTCCGTCCGGTACAATGGTCCACGGCGACCTTCAAGTCCCGGTCTATCGATGCGGTTGTGTAGTGGTCGGTTCCGGTGCGGCGGGGCTGCGTGCGGCGGTGGAATTAAGGCGGCGTGGGAAAGAGGTGGTTATCGTCAGTCAAAGCGCTTGGGGTGGAACGTCGGCCTGCTCCGGCTCTGACAAGCAGACGCTGCATACGGCCAACAGTGCGGATCAGGGAGATAACTACAAGGCGATGGCGCGAGCAATACGCGCCGGCGGCGCGATGGATGAGGATATTGCCTATGTGGAGGCCGTGGGCTCGTCTCGCATGATGGCCTCGCTACAGTTTCTTGGCCTTCCACTGCCTCAGGACGCGCTGGGCGGCACTCTCAGATACAAGACCGACCACGACGAGGTGGGTCGTGCCACCAGTTGCGGTCCACGCACGTCACGTCTGATGGTCAAGGTGCTTGCCGAAGAGGCGATCCGTCTTGATGTTCCGTTCTATAACCACACTACGGCTGCCAAAATCCTCACCTGCGGGGAGGGGACGGATCGGCACGTCGCCGGCATTCTTACGATGCGCCCCAACGACCGAACAACAACAAACCCCTTCGGCCTTGCCCTGTTCGAGTGCTCGGTCCTTGTGCTTGCCGCGGGCGGTCCCGGCGAACTTTATCGTGATAGTGTCTATCCCAACGGCTGCTTCGGGTCGCTCGGCCTTGCGCTCGAAGCTGGTATCGAATTGGTCAACCTTACGGAGAGCCAGTTCGGTATAGGCACGCGCCGGGAGGGTTTTCCCTGGAATCTGTCCGGCACCTATGTCCAGGCGATTCCGCATGTCTATTCGATTGACGCGGAGGGCAATGAGCACCACTTCCTTGCCCAGTATTATCGCAGCACACAGGAGATGGCCTCCAACCTGTTCCGCAAGGGATATCAATGGCCTTTTCATGCCACGCGGATGCTCGATTTCAGCTCGAGTCTCATAGATGTTGCGATCTATCGCGAGTCCGCAGCGGGGCGGCGCGTGTTCATGGACTTCAACCGGAATCCGCTGCCCATGCCCGGCGATCTGCCGTTCTCCCTCGAACGGTTGGACGACGACGTGAGTTCCTATCTCGGCAATGCCGGCGCGGGTCAACATTTGCCAATCGAGCGGTTGAAGCACATGAACCCGCTCGCGATCGAACTCTATCGTCGCTACAAGATAGACATAACCAAGGAACCGTTGGAGTTCGCCGTCAACAACCAGCACATGAACGGCGGCATCATGGTGGACGTTTGGGGGCGCAGTAGCCTTGCCGGCTGCTATGCGATCGGAGAGGCCGCTGGTACGCACGGCGTGACGCGGCCCGGCGGAGCCGCGCTTAATGCCGGGCAGGTCTTTGGCACCCGAGCGGCCGAGCACATTGCAGCCAGCGGCAAAGCAAAAGTAGCGCCGAAGGTCGACATTGCCCGAGCTGCGCAAGCGGGCATCGCGGCGCTCTTCACGATCATGCGCCCCGACAGCTCGCTGACGATCAAGTCGGCGCGTTCCACGATCCAGGCGCGGATGAGCGATGCGGCCGGTATGATCTGCGACGGCGAGCGGGTAAGCCAGGCCCTCGCAGAAGCTCGAAGACTCAATGTAAGCATTCGCGCAAATGGCATTAGGTACAAACGACCTGCTGAGGCGGTGCGGTCAATACAATGGCGGCAAATGGCGCTAGCTTCCGAAGCGGTGCTTACCGCTTTGGACCATTACATTGGCCAAGGCGGAGGGAGCCGCGGTTCCCGCGCAATATGCGATCGAGAAGGTGAATCGCTTCCGCTCGCGAGGACAGGCCCGCTGGAAGACTATCGCTTCCGGAGGGAGCGCGACGCCCAGCGGAGTGAACAGATCATTGTCCGATTGGACGGCGTCGAAATGGTGGTTTCAACACGTCCAATCCGTTCGTTCGACGAGAGTGCTGGGTCGTTCTTCGAACGCGATTGGCCAGATTGGCTGACCGGCCGGATCTTTGATCGCGGTTCTGACTAAGAAGATACCTAGTCGCGGTGCGCGTGATGTCGTCAACATCCGCATGGAATATCTGGAACTGAGGGAACCTGAGGCCTAAACGCCAGCCGAAGGGCGACCGGAGACGGACAATGAGGTGTGGTATGGGTGGTGGAGAGGCTGACATCGTTTGCATGGGTGAACCCCTGTTCGAGTTCGCGTGGCGGCGGGACGGAACGATCAAGCCGGGCATTGGCGGCGATGTGTCGAATTGCGCGGTCGCCGCAGCCAGATCCGGCGCGAAAGCAGGGATGATAACCCGCCTTGGGGAGGACAGCCTGGGCGAGCGTATCCGGTCGCTGTATCACGACGAAGGCATCGCAACGACGCATGTCATCCGTGATGCTGCCGCGCCAACCGGTATCTATTTCATAGAGTATGGTCCTGATGGTCATAGCTTTTCCTACCGGCGCGCCGGCTCGGCTGCCTGCCGCCTGGCAAGCAGTGATCTCGCACCAGGCATGTTCGCGGGAGTGTCATTTCTTCATCTTAGCGGGATATCACAGGCTATTTCCGAGTCTTGCCGGGACGCTTCGTTTACAGCGATGGAGATGGCCAGATCGGCAGGTGCCAAGGTTTCCTTTGATACCAATCTGCGGCGCAGTCTATGGACGCCGGCAGCGGCGTGGGAAACCTTGTCAGCTTCATTGCCACAAATAGACTTTCTCTTTCCGAGCATGGAGGACGCACAAGCCCTGCTCGGGCTATCGGATCCGGATGCCATTTGCGACGAATTCCTTCGACACGGCGTCAAAACGGTCCTTTTGACCCTAGGCGAAGAAGGCGCAATTGTAGCTGGTGGCGATATGAGAATTCGGATACCCGCTTACTCAGCGCAACTTGTGGATGCGACGGCTGCTGGTGACACTTTTGATGGTGCCTTTCTGGCTGAATTTTTGCGCTGCGGCGATCCAGAGGCGGCCACCCGGTTCGCTTGTGCTGCGGCGTCCCTCGCAGTTGAGAAGACCGGCGCGGTCGATTCCATCCCTTATCTGAGAGAAATCCGCACACGTATGGCTGCGTAGTCCTGTCGAGCTTGCACCACACCAGCATTGGAAAACAACGCTCGTATATGCCCACCGTCGCGACGCGACGGCCACCAGTGCGTCGCCGGCGAGACGGGATCCAGATACCGGCCGATGCCGTTGCGGCCTTCATCAGTCTCCTTCGTCTTCAGGTGACGAAGAAAGCTCAGAATGGCTTGAAGCCGTGAGCCCGTCGAAATTCGCCAGCTTTTCAACGATCGCCATAGGAGTTTCCGCTTCGGCCTGGTCTTCACCGCAAAGATGCAGCACGACGGGGTATAGGATCTCCACCGGTGAAATATTCAGCACCTCGCAAAAGTGGAGCAGTCGGCCGACGGTCAGCCGTGAAACCGCGTTTTCGTAACGATTATAAACCTAGTCGCTGAGCCCAAGCATGGGTGCTAGCTTTGAACGCGGGATTTTCCGTCGGTCGCGAGCGTTGCGAAGGCTGGTGCTGATCTTTTTTTCGATTTCGGCGCTTAACTCCAGTTCGCCGAAGCTGGTTTTCCGATAGACCGGCTTGTCAATTTATGGATCGTCGATCTGCTGTAAACCGAGGTGAGAAATCCATTCTTCGAAAGGTCCTGCCATTGCTCCTGCCAAAGTGACGTTGATCTTCTGTGTTCGTTCCAATCAATGTAACCGAATTGGTTGACTGGACGCCACCTTGGAATCTAGTGGGCCTGCCAGAATATGGGCGCGTCGCTTCGCGAAACCGCTCTATGCCTTCGGCACGGAGCCAACGCGGCCAGAACGCCGTCATCAATACACCAGATTGGGATATCGCCCGTTTACAGCACGGCCCGCAATCAGCATAGTGCGCCAGCTCGGGTAATACGAGTTGGTGATGGTAAGTCGCTAGCTCTTCTTGCCATTCACCGCGGGAGCCGTCCTGGCGCTAGCCGGTGACGACGGCTGCTTTCTATTCAAAGAGTGACGGCCGCGATCGCGGCCGACTTTGTCTGCCTCAGAGAGGGAAAGAGGGCCCTGCCTTCTCTCCCTCGCAAGCAAAAAAGGTCTCCCAGTCCTTCCTCCGCTACGCCTTCGGCTGCGCTACGTGCAGGATCGACGCGGATCCCATTACGCGGATCATGCTTTGCCTCGGGCGGGCGAACCCCCTCAGTTTGTCCCTCGCGCCGACCACGGGGCGTCTTTGGATCGGGCGCCGCGATGAGGGTGTCCACTTCGGCCTTGGTGAGGTGGTACGTCACCTCAATGTGCGTCCGTTTAATGCGAATCGTCAGCACGCGTTGGGCAACGCCGAAGAACGCCGGGTCGGCGGCAAGCGACGTCGGAAGAAAGATCGGATCGCGGCCAAGCGGGCGTTGCGCGTGGTGACGGAATTGTTCCGCTTCTCCTCGAGTTCGTCGAGAAAAGCGAGAACAAGGTCTCGATCAAGCTCTTCGAGCGTCAACGCCGCCGGCTTCTTCCGCAACCGGGCGGCGGCAAAAGGATCAGCATGCGCAAGGCGTCGCGATAGCTGGCCACGGTCGCGGGAGTCGCGTTCCGCTGCTTGGTCAGGCGCCGGCGGAAATAGGACTCCAGGAGCGGCGCTACGAGCAGGTGTGCGGTGTTCGCTCGTGCTGCGCCTCCATCGAGGGCGGCACGCTCAGGTAGTAGGCCGTGTCGGTGTAACTGGCGTGGCCGAGATATGTGGCCAGCGCCTGAACGTCTGCGCGCTGTTGGTGCCAGAGGCTGAGGCGGGTCACGGCAAACCGGTGATCGTGCGGCCTTAAACGGCTTACCGCCATCAAAGTCGGCGAGTTTACGGACCTCGGCAAAGCCATTTTGCAGGCCGGTCGCCGAGAGGCGGTTGCCCCGGGAACTGAGGACGAATCCCTGATCCTTGGGTATGGGCGCTTCATTTCGGAATCGGGGGCGGGCTTCATGGGAATAGGCACACCACAGCGTTGGAGAAATTGAGATCTCGTCGGATTGTTACTCCTAGCCATGACCTTCTCTCTTTTGTCGTCATCGCCCGGTCCGGTCAGTTCGATATGGTGGTGTTCTTCGGAGGGCGTGGAGGGCAGCGAACGGTCCCGCGCCACGCCGCTGATCTGGCGGCCCATCAGTTGGCCAGCTGCGACTCGCGCGCGGTGTGCGCAGCGAAATATCTCGCGATTGCACCGATGACCCGAGTTGTCGCCTTTCCATCGCCGTAGGCGTCCACGGGCTGGGCCATCCGTGAATATTCGTCCGGATCGCGCAGCAGCCGGGTCGCTTCACTCACGATGCGGGCGGTGCTGCGGCCCACAAGGCGCGCCGTGCCAGCTTCGACAGCCTCCGGCCGCTCGGTGATTTCTCTTAAAACGAGCGTCGGTTTGCCGAGTGAAGGGCCTTCTTCCTCTGCGCCGCTGCTGTCCGAGATGATGATGTCCGCGCGCAGCATAAGGCTGCAGAAGTTGCGGTACGGCAGAGGATCCACCACCGTAATATTCGCCTGGTTGCTTAAATAGGGCAAAATGACTTCGCGCACTGCCGGGTTCTGGTGCAATGGGATGATGACACGCACGTTCTCCTGACATGATAGCTGCACAAGAGCTTTTGCGATCTCGTGCATCGGTGCGCCCCACGATTCACGCCGATGTGCTGAGGCGACCACGATCCGCCGCGTTTCGTTCTTCAGGTCGGCAAGCGCTGGCTCGGCGAAGGCGGGGGCATTTTCGGCCGCCCAGTGAAGGGCGTCGACGACCGTGTTCCCGGTGACCGTGATACGATCCTCAGCGGCACCTTCGCGGAGAAGGTTCTCGCTGCTACGAATCGTCGGCGCCAGGTGGAGATCCGTTATCTGGGCGACCAGGCGCCGATTGGCCTCCTCTGGATATGGCGATGCAATGTTGCCGCTACGCAAGCCCGCCTCGATATGGATGATGGGGATACGGTGCTGGAAGGCGGCCAGGGCTCCTGCCAGGGTGCTCGCGGTATCGCCATGAACGACTACCGCGTCGATCCCCCATTGTTCTATTTGCCCGGAGAGCCTTTCCAGTATTCGATATGTGACCTGTGACAAGGTCTGGCGAGGTTGCATGACGCTTAGTTCGATGTCGGGTCGAATACCGAATTCCGCTAAAGCGATATCCAGCATCTCGCGATGCTGCCCCGTGGAAACAACGAGGGGCTCGAACCTGCGGTCGAGCTTCATCGCCTTAATTACTGTGGCGCATTTAATCGCCTCAGGACGAGTACCGAAAATGAATGCCACCTTGGGCATGATCGTCTCTCCAAATAAATGTGAGCGCGCTCTCTGCTAGTGTCTTGCGTGGCCTGGGGGCGTCGGAGACCGCAGTCGCCAAGGAATCGCCTAAGGGGCCATAGGCGCCATCATCAGGGCCGAAGCGAACCACGTCTTGTCCATTCACAGCGGACGACGAGGATGTACCCTTGCCATAGTACGCGATTTGACGCGGATCGCCTTCCTCCATCGCGACTGACCCCGGCATCAATGATGGCGGCAATTGCTGCCGCCACTCCTCAACGAGGAGGCACAAAACTCGTGCCACATTGGCTGATCGAGCTAAAAAACAATTTGTGATTGCTTACAGCTACTTAGCAAACAGAAAAAAGTTCGCCCAACCGAACTTCGTGTCACGGGCTCGACAAAGCCGACACACGACGCAGTCTTAGCGACGAAGAGCAAATCGCTGCGTCGGACAAGCTGGCCGGCTTTGCCAAATGCGGGTCGGCTTTCGACCGGCGCCGGGAGCAATCCTGCAATCGACTTGTGGCATCGCAGGAAACAATGGCTTCCCGGTTGGTCTGCCTGCGTCGATGACGATGCGATCAGCACGGTCATGGCGTGCCAACGCTCTTACGCTTGGCGGCCGGCAAATCCCGGGATTCACTGAACCAGAACTCGACGGTGTCGCCGACGCTGTCGATGGCGCGATAGAGGTCCATCCATCGCCAGCGGACCTTGATGTAGTTCTCGTCCGCATGCCATTTGCCGGTCACGAGGCGCTTGCGCCGGTTAAAGCGTTCCATCAGCAGCGGCGCGAAATGAACGACCCAGCGATGGATCGTTGAATGATCGACACTAATGCCACGCTCCGCCATCATTTCTCGAAGATCAGCGTAGGCTCAGTCCGTAGGCCAGATGCGAGCGAATGCAAAGCAAGATCACAGATTGGTCGAAATGGCGGCCTTCGAATATCTCAACTCTCCGAGGAACACCGGAGCCCAATGCGCTTGGTTACCAAAAACTTTGCAACACATCCTCGGGAAGTCGCCGGACGGTGGCGCTGATGTCGCGAACCCGACAAAAGTGTCGCGGCCATTCCAGCGGGCGCGCGTGTTTCACTCTTGTTGAGTAAGGAGCACCGCATTCGGCACGTGGCACGCTGATTGCGGGGATTATGAGCAGGGGCCGTCGCGACAACCGGTCGTAGCGGTCCCCTGTCCAATACATTGGAGGTCGAGCTATGTTGTCCCACTTCGAAAACCAGTCAATAAACCAAGAGGTCACTAGGCTCAATCTCCCGAACTCTCGGATAAAGCACTTCGCGCCGGCTAGTTACGCACAAGCCGGAGAAGACGTTATTGTCGAAGGAATTCTGGCTGCAAAACTCTGCAAGAGTCAAAGATCTTGGGCCAGTGTGTTTTATGTCGAGATCGGCGCTAATCACCCCATCTCGACCTCAAATACCTTTCTTATGTACCAACGGGGCGCGCGAGGTGTTCTGGTTGAACCCAATCCTGAATTGGAAGCGCTGATCAGGACTGCTCGCCCGGAAGACGTTCTCGTTCGATCCGTTGTCTTGCCCGCTCCGCAAGCGTCTGCGACGCTCTTCATCGGAAACGCCCATGAGCTTTCGTCGGTGGATAAAGCACACGTTGAAAGTTTCGGGGACTTCGACGGTATAGGAGGTATCCGAGAACATATCGAGGTGAGCGCGATCGGTATCAATGAACTACTGGCCCCTTATGCCAATAAGATCGATTTCTTATCGATCGATTGCGAAGGACTGGATCACGATCTCGTCAAGGCCATTGACTACGAGTGCATCAGACCTGCTGTCATCCAATGCGAGCCAAACGAGCATTATCTAAAGGGCAATAGGGATCGGATCATCAATGTAATGGAATGCAGATCATACCGGCTTGCTGCAATGACTGACATCAACGTCGTCTTCGAGCGATTGACTTGATGCAGCGGCCCAAATCGAACGCGTCATTGAACGTACACCAAGCCTGCCAACGTCCGTCCTCGGGTGCCGCGTGGCAATCAGATGAAGCGCATATCGCCGCATGTAGCGTAAGCGGGAGCTGAGGCCATTCAGCGCTGGGAATTCCATGGCATGAGGGCGTCGATACCGCTGTTTGGCCATGCATTGGGATCGGCCACTATCTTATCGAGCCGGTGGCCTGCACTTCAGCGTCGGGTTGGGAGAGGGGTCGGGTCGAGAACCAGGTCAGGCTGGGCGCGAGCGCTTTTTCACCCCAAGGCTGCGCTTCAAGAACCTGGAGGAACTCAACGCCTTGCTGCTGGAGACGGCCTCAGCTCCATGTCCCGCGAGCGCAGGCCCTGAACGCGCCGAAGACGTATTTCATAGGCTCAGGATAGGCCCTGTGAAACTTCGTCTCGTCCGCATCGAGACAACGGTCAATGCGTCCCATGGCGCAATCAACACAGCAGGGCATAAGGGTCGGAACTTCATAGGCCAGTCCACTCTTGGAGAACGGAGCAAAATTAATCCGCATGTGCGCGCGATGCCGAAAAAGGGTCGCGCGAGCCCTGCACCAAGCCCTGTCGGTCCGAATCGGGGTAGCCTGTTGCAATCTGTTTGTCCTGAAGGAGAACGACATGACGTTCCGTTCATTGGATGACCGCATCCTCGTCCGCCGCATCGAAGCCGACGAGAAGACGGCCAGCGAGGCATCACCATTCCCGACATCGCGAAGGAAAAGCTGCAGGAGGGCGAAGTGATCGCCGCCGGTCCTGACGCACGCAATGAAACCGGCCAGCCTAAGCCACTGGACCTCGAGGTCGGCGACCGCCGTAAATCGATGCTGGAGGATATCGCGATCCTGACTGGCGGCACCGCCATGAGCGAGGATCTCGGTATCAAGCTAGAGAATGTCGCGCTGGACATGCTCGGCCGCGCCAGGCGGGTGACAGTCGAGAAGGAGAACACCACGATCGTCGACGGCGCCGGCAAGAAGGAGCAGATCCAGAGGCGTGTCACCCAGATCAAGACGCAGATCGAGGAGACCATCTCCGACTGGATCGCGAGAAGCTGCAGGAGCGGCTGGCCGAGCTCGCCGGGGTGTCGCCGTCATCCGCGTCGGCGGCTCGACGGAGGTCGAGGTCAAGGAACGCAAGGATTGGGTCGGCGACGCCATTCATGCCACCCGTGCCGCGGTCGAGGAGGGCATCCTGCCCGGCGGCGTGGCGCTGCTCAGAGCCGCCAAGGCACTCGAGGCGGTCGCCGCCGACAACGCCGACCAGAGATACGGCCCCGATATCGTGCGGCGCGCCATCGAAGCTCCCGCGCGCCAGATCGCGGAGAACAGCGGGGCAAACCGCTCCATCGTCATCGGCAAGCTGCGCGAGGCTGTACCTATGGCTCGGACGCCCAGACCGGCGAATTCGGCGATCTCTTCGGCCAAGGCGTGATCTCGGCTTAAGGAGACCGCATGGTTCAGCCCGGTAGAACTCCATTTCATATTCAGCTCGCGGATATCATTCGGTCTCAGATCGAGAGCGGGGTCTTCAATGCTGGGGATCAGCTCCCCACTCAGATGGAGTTGATGAAACAGCACGAACTCAGCAGCAATACGGTGCGACAGGCGGTGCTTGCCCTTGTCGGTGAAGGCTTGCTTTATCGACGCGCTGGCAAGGGGACGTTTGTTGCCAAGCGTCACATCGGCCGGGACCTGCTCACTTTTTCAGGATTTTCGGAAGAAGCG
Source organism: Mesorhizobium sp. M0923 (assembly GCF_040319365.1). NCBI lineage: Bacteria > Pseudomonadati > Pseudomonadota > Alphaproteobacteria > Hyphomicrobiales > Phyllobacteriaceae > Mesorhizobium > Mesorhizobium sp. M0923. The sequence continues at coordinate 59,917 of NZ_JAMYNW010000021.1, forward strand.
GTAGCGCGTGGCTTCCGGCCGGGTACCAGGCATGTGACGGTCGACTGGCGTTCCGCTGACGCCGTGGTTGCAACCGCACTTAATGTGCCAACCGATGAACGAGTACTAAACATCGAGCGCGTGAGAACGATTGACGACGAAGTCGTAGCTGTTGAGACGGTTTCGCTTCCTGCGGCAATAGGGCGCCAGATCGAAAAAGTGGACCTTGCCGACACCTCTCTCACCGAGATTCTCGAGCGGCAACTTGGTGTGACTCTGGCGCGAGCCAGGCAGGAGATAAGGGCCGGCACCGCGCGTGCCAAACTGGCAAAGGCACTCGACGTGCCTAGCGGCACTGCGGTACTGCAAATCGACCGTACCGCCTTCGACGCGACCGATCAGGTTATTTACTTTTCGTCCTCGTCCTACCGGGCCGATCGCTACATTTACACTGGCTGGATCGAGCGCAAGAGCGCCTCGATCGCTCAACCCCGCCAATTGATCGGCCGGAGCAGATGATGCCCAACTGCGAAGGGATGTGTTGCAAAGTTTTCAGCTAGCTAGTCATGTGAACCTAAAGTTCGCCACATAAGGTCTGCTCGGCCTAAACACCTGACGGACGAGAGAATTTCGTCCGCGGACTTGGTCCATCGATAGAGCTTTGGGTTCTCATTGTGGCGCTCGATGAAGGTGCGAATATCGGCCTCGAGCTGGCTGGTTGAGGTATGCACGCCGCGTCGCAGCTGCTTTCGGGTCAGTTCAGCGAACCAGCGTTCGACCTGATTGATCCAGGATGCCGATGTGGGCGTGAAGTGGACATGGTAGTGAGGCCGGCGCGACAGAAACCTGACCAGCGCGGTTCTGTGGTATCCATGATGACGTGGACATCGAGATCGGGCGGCACATTGGCGTCAATCTGCTTGAGGAAGTCCAGAAACTCGGTCGCCCTGTGCCGCTTGTAGCATTTGCCAATCACAAAGCCGGACGCCACATCGAGCGCCGCGAACAGCGAGGTGGTGCCGTGTCGGACATAGCTATGGGTCCGGCGCTCCGGCACGCCCGGCATCATCGGCAGGACCGGTTGCTCCCGATCGAGTGCCTGGATCTGGCTCTTCTCGTCGACGCTCAAAACCATTGCCCTGTTGGGCGGTGACAGGTAGAGCCCGACGATGTCGCCAACCTTGTCGACGAACAGTGGATCGCTCGACAGCTTGAACTGGGTGAAGAATTGCCCGCGGCGCCCGGCAGCCGCATCTATGTGATCGAGGACATGCGGGATGTGACCGCCGAAATGCTCAAGAGCCTCTCAGACAAGCTGAACGGGTTTGCCCGCTGTGAGCGGCTCGCCACGAACAAAAAGGCCCTGATCGCCGCATGTGAAGGACAGCCCAATCACCGTTGCGACGTAGGGGCCCATTATGGCGGCGCCTCCTACTATCTCCTCCAGAAGCTCGAAATTGAGGACGTGCGCCTCGTCTATGCGCCCGCGCTCCGCATCGGCAACTTCGGCGGCCAAACGGATAACTGGATGTGGCCGCGCCACACGGGCCACTTCGGCTTTTGTCGCGCCTATGTCGCGCCTGATGGTTCCTCCCGGCCATATGCGCGCGACAACGTGCCCTACCGGCCCAAGAACTGGCTGCGCATCGCCGTTGAAGGCGCCAGGATGGACATTCTGCTGAATTTTACCTGCGGCGCTGTTTCATGGACGCGCTTGGGCACCCCATTTTCTATTGCCCGCCTCGGCTCATGCGGGGCGGGCTTCTTGGCCTTCTGGAGGATTTGCTCACCATGGTTCATAGTGGCGGCGCAACCGTCCGGTGAGCGCCTCACCTGAGGCTACATGGCGGCCGTGGAGATTGCCTCAGGAGCGGCGCCCAATCGGAAACCTTAGCACCTCCGCGTTTTGGCGTGGCTGCTTGAACTCTTCGACGGCAACCGCCTCAATTAGCAGGTCCAAGGCTTGGCGTCCCCTTCGACTCATCGGGTCATCGCCACAAAGGTAGTCATACGCTCGATCTAAATGCACTCGGGCGGCGGAAAAATCGCTTGTCATAGGACCCTCTCTAACCACCCCATTGCCGTCTACGAGGTGAAGGTCGCGCAATCGTCAATATTTACAGACAAATTTGAATTAAATCGCGGATGATCGGGGAGTAGCTAGGCCGTCACCCACGGTGACTGAACCGGCCGACATCGGCGCCGAGGTCTCGGCATTCCTCGCGCGCCTGGAGGCCGTAGTCCCCTAACATGATGCCGCCGTCCAGCCCGCCGACGATCACTCGCTGGCGCTCGGTCGGATCATAAATGCCGAGCACCCCGTTCCGAGACCACCTCTAACCGGCGTCATTCGATGCGGACGCGGAACCGGCCCGATTTTGCGGCGCAGAGCCAGAGGCGGCGAGGCGGCCGCCCAGGTCCCAGGCCGGTTGGCTCCAAATCGCGCTAGGTCGTGTAGATCAGGTTTGTACACACCACTTAGCTATACGCGGGGGGCGATAATGCCATCGAAGAACAAATGGCGCAGGTATTGGGTATCGATCCGTCGGAGCACCCAATCCCGCCCGCAACGCGGTTCGCAGCCATCTCGACCGATTGGTGGACTCCTGACTGCGGGATCTAAGGAGCTTTTCCTAGCCTATAGCTAAATGGAAAGACGCCCATCCCCTCGATTGAGCCAACCCAGACCCAACCTACTGGACTCCAGAGCGAAAAGAGCGCGTGCGGCTCGTGCGACTTGTGGGGAAAAGGAAATGGCGCCTCGGCATGACTGACTCCGACTGCCTGAGCGCCGGCTTTCAGTGCGCGCAAGGGGAGCGTTCCGGTGGCCAATGCTGCTGTTGGAACGGAGCAGGTGGGTTGTTCTAGCAACACGGTTGAGTGTCCGGGGTGCCAACAATGAACAAATGCGCAGGAACACTCGATCCGCGCCTTCTGCAGGCCTGCCTACAAGCTGTGCAAGTGCACAGGTAGCGAAGGTGCGCGCATTCAAGCACGTTTGAGCGTCGGCGCAATTTCCATGCCGACCACCAACGGAGATATCTGCGATGACCAGCAACATGCGGCTAATGAAAGCGAGCGAGATTCCCGCCTTCGTCGACAAGGTGATCGAGGCTGGCTGTGATATCTGTGCGATCGGTCACTTAGGCTATTCACTGGGCGATGTTGACGGGAAGGTACCCTGGCGCAAGGTAAAAAGAATCGTGGAAGAGTTTGGCGATCGTGATCACCTGCTACCGGAGATCGTTGCCTATCTTCGCTCGATAGGTCGGTACATAGAACTCACGTCGTCGACAAACGACGGCCGGAGACCGCACAAAACAGGCACTCGAAATTGGAACGCATAAAGGACGGGTCGGATACGATTGTCGAATCCGGCTCCTTCACCGACATGACGAGCTCGACTTCCGGACGGGTATTGACGCCAATGAGCTGTGGTTTGCCCAACAGGGCAATAACCTGGTCTTCTCGTACTGGGCACCACGGACAAGGGTCGGTCAGCCCCCCAGTGGCATTGCGATGTGCTGTCGTTTCTGACTCTGGCACCATAGTTCAACCCGATAACCGCAGTTTACTGAGAGAATCCACAACTTCGTAGCTGCGGCAGGAGAGAACCAAGCAACAGCTAGAAAACCGCCGCCGAGTTCCATAATAGCGTTATGAAATGTCCTGATCTGGCAAAATAGGAATGTCGCTCCTGCTTGTGCCTTGCCAGTCTCTCGCCTTCGAGAGCGGAGAGATTGCATCTTGACTGAAATCGCATTGAGGCCCTTGTCGAGGGTTATAGAGCGGCGGATGACGAGCGTTGCCGCCGCAAGCGTGGCTGGCGCGAGCAAGCGTAGCTCATCTCGTCAAAATCGAAGTGGAGGTCGATACGCTGATCCAGTTGGAGGAGGCACTTGGCTTCGCCCCCGACGCTATCCTGCTCGACAACATGTCGGTCGATGAGTTGCGCCACGCGGTGGCGATGGTTGCCGGGCGGGTGGTCACCGAAGCATCGGGCCGGATTACGCTCGATATGGCTGCGCAGATTGCTGCGACGGGCGTCGATCTGGTCTCCATCGGCTGGCTGACCCATAGCGCGCCGATCTTGGATATCGGACTTGATTATCGGGACTCATAATCGACTGATGGACGGCACCGGGCGGATAAGTTTTCCGGTCACCGTCAAGCGGCTAGCAGAGAAGCCGTAAAGGTCAGAAACCAGGGAACAGGATGGAAATGGACGCAACGATTTCGACGAAGACGATGCCGCCAGGTCAAGCACATGACTTGGCGCGAAATGCGCAAGAAAGGCTTTCGTGGCCAGATCGGCGTCGTCTCTGAATGGGCGCGGCGCAGACGCCTTGCTGAAAGGACCGATCAAAGCGCACTTGCCCGCACGCCTTCGGCACGAAGCATGGCCAAGCTCATGACGCTGGCGCGTGACGACCTGTCCAAATCGGACGCTGTACTGATCGGGGCAATCGAGAGCAATGTTCCTGACCTCGGTCATCGCGCGAACGCTGATCGACGACTTTCAGCAGATGATCCGATCAAAGGCGGCCGCAAAACTGGACACTCGGCTGGACGGCGCGAAGGCAAGCCTCGTCGGCTCCTTTGCAAACAGGGTCGAAAAGGACATCGCCGCAGTCCGCAACGCCATCATCTCTCCGTGGTCGAATGGCTAGACCGAAGGCCAGATCACCAAGCTCAAACTCATCAAGCGGCAAACGTACGGCCGCGCCAAGATTGATCTGCTCCAGGCGCACCTTGTCGGTGCAACTTAGGCTGTGGCCGCAGCGAGAGTGCCGAATGAGGACCCCGTTTAAGGGGTGATTCTCGTCCAAACGGTTCGGATGGGCGGTCGTCCGCCAGCAACTTCTCCTTGCTAAGAATCCGGCATCCTCGAAGGCCTCGCGCCAGTTCGAAGCGCATTCATATCCCCCTCCGCAGCAGCACGCGCAAGCATCGTCACAAGCCCCGAGCCGCTTCGCGTTCGGCGCTGTCCAATTTCCGACAATGTCGGATACGCAACGTAGCAGGGTCAGATCTACCAGACTGCGTATAAATGGTTTTCTCATTTGGCACGGTACATGCATCATCATCCGCAAACACGTGCCCGACCAAAGAAGACGTCGCATGATCACCTCACCAAAACATACCGCCGCCGCGGAACAAATCACTTCGCCCCGAACCTTGCTTATCGTCCGTCCCGTCACCACAACCGGAGCCATCCGCTTCGTCTTCGACGGCGGCACCACGCAGGACTCGGCTGACAAGGAGGGACTGGCCAATTTGATGACCGGCCTGTTCGACGAGGGCGCCGGCGATCTCGACAGCGATGCCTTCCAGGCGACGGTTGACCATGCCGGGGCCGAGATGAGCTTCGACGCGCAGCGCGACGGCATTTATGGCAGATGCGCATGCTGCCCGAACGGAAGGACGCCGCCTTCGATCTGCTCAGGCTCGCGCCTAACAGCCCCCGCTTCGACCAGGAGCCCGTCGACCGCATCCGCGCCAAGCGGCGCAGAATCTACGGCACGCATCCTTATTCGAGGCCGGACGAGGGGCACCAAGGAGAGCCTCGCCGGCATAACGCCGGTCGATCTAGGCGCCCTCCACAAGGCCGCTTTCGTCGGTGACGGGCTGCACGTAGCGGTCGTCGGCGACATTGATGCCAAAGGCCTGAGTGAAAGGCTCCACGACTCGGTCGGCGATTTGCCTCAGAAGCAGGCGATCGCGCCGGTGGCCGATGTCGCCCCGAGCTCGGCCGGCGTAATTGGTCGCCTACGACCCGCCGCAGACTTCGCTGCAGCTTGTTTTTCCCGGCATCGGACGCAGCGACTCGGAATTCTAAGCCGCACAGCTGATAAGCAAAATACTCGGAGGCTCGCCATTTACCTCACGTCTGTTCCAGGAAGTGCGCGAAAAGCGCGGCCTTGCTTACGGTATCCATTCCAGATTGAAAGACTACCAGCATTCCAATGCGCTTGTCGTGACCACGGCGACGCGCGCCGACAGGGCGGCCGAGACGCTCGGCGGATACGCCACGTGATCAGGGGGTTGGCGGAAACAGGGCCGACAGAGGCCGAGCTAAAAGCGAGCAAGAACTATCTGATCGGCACCTATGCTACCAACAATCTGGATTCCTCCAGTTCGATTGCAGCCACGCTTGTCGGGTCTTGGCATCGGCTACACCAGCGCCGCGCCGCCCTCATCGATCGACCAAGTCGAGGCAGCGGCAAAGAAGCTGCTTTCGGCCGAACCCGCCATTATGGTGATCGGCCCGCGCGTGGACGCCAAAGGATGGGCCCGGGCTCCAATTTCGCCATTCTTCTCCCCTTGTGAGGCTTTTACCGGGAGAGATCGAGCCCAAAGGGAGATTCCGATGTCTGAAGCGAGTCAGCAAAAGTTGGACACATTCTTGGAGAAAATGGTCTGCGATCTCGGTGCGATCGCTACGGGCGCGGGAGTCTTGTTGGGAGACAAACTCGGCCTGTTCGAGGCATTGCGCGAAGGCGGCAAGATGACTGCCGCCGAACTTTCGACACGCACCGGCACCCAGGAGCGCCTTGTAACGGAATGGCTTTCCGGGCAGGCGGCTGCGGGGTATGTCGACTACGATGAAGCCAACAACAATTTCTATCTCAACGCCGAGCAGGAACTGGTGTTCGCCGATGAAAATAGCCCGGCCTTCATGGCTGGCGCATTCGAGTTCCTATCCGCGCTGTGGCTCGACGAAGAAAAGGTGAGGCAAGCGTTCCAGTCCGGCAAGGGCGTTGCATGGCACGATCATAGCGCGTGTCTGTTTCGCGGCACGGAGCGGTTCTTCCGTCCAGGCTATAATGCCAATCTGATCGACTCCTGGCTGCCGGCCCTGGAGGGCGTAGTCGAGAAGCTCGAACGCGGCGTGGAGGTCGCGGATGTCGGATGCGGTCATGGCGCATCGACGGTGCTCATGGCACGTGCTTTCCCCAATTCGCGCTTCGTCGGCTTCGATTATCACGCCCCTTCGATCGAGCGCGCCCGCAAGGCCGCCGAGGAAGCCGGCGTCGGCGCCAACACGCGCTTCGAGGTCGCGGCCGCCAAGACCTACCCCGGCACCTATGACCTCGTCGCTTTTTTCGATTGCCTTCACGACATGGGCGACCCGGCGGGCGCCGCCACCCATGTCCACGGGTCGCTCAAGCCGGATGGCACGTGGATGATCGTCGAGCCGTTCGCGCATAATCATCTAGCGGCGAACCTCAATCCCGTCGGACGCGTTTACTATGCCGCTTCCACGTTCGTGTGCACGCCCGCATCCCTGTCGCAGGAAGTCGGGCTCGGGCTTGGCGCCCAGGCCGGCGAGGCGAGGCTACGCAAGGTGGTGACCGGCGGCGGCTTCAAGCGATTCCGTCGCGCCACGGAGACGCCGTTCAACATGGTGCTGGAGGCCCGTCCCTAGCGCGGCCGTCGCTAGAAATTGCAGCTCATCGCTTTATGGTGAAGATCTCGTCAAAATCCGAACTCACAGTTATCGACAAATTTCCAGAGGCGTCACCCCCCTGACATCAGATTGGAGTTGTTAGAAGCCAACAGTAGTTGAAGGCACACGCAGCCAAGCTCGTCGCCTAGACTACTTCGGTGCTCTCAGAGAAGCCAACTCCGAAGACCGTACTCCGCTCAAACGCGCAGTCTCTCCACCTGAACTTGGGCGACTTCGGCGGCGTCGGCGACAAACGCGAAAAGCGCCAGGAGCGGCACTGCGACCAATGGCGCTTTCATAAACCTCGAAGGCGCTTTCAATCCTGGCGATGCGTTCCGTCAGTGTCATCTGAATAGACTCATGCTAATCACAGCTTCACGACGCCTTGCGACGCAACGCCGTTTGGTATCCCAACCATTGGTGAATTTCGGCGGCGATGCGCTCGGCATGTGCGGTGACTTCGGGAATTCCCATCAGTTCGCCGACGCTGCCGCGCGCCAATGGCCCGCTGACGAAAATGCTGTCGGTCGGGCGCCCGGATGTGCCGACCGCACGGCCTTGGCTGTCGGTCTCCAAACCAAGACCAATCGGGTCGAGCCGGACCAATCCCATCCGCTCGAGCGCCGCAATCGCCGTGTTGGTCCGCAAGATATCGGCGTGCGCCGGTCCGGTCGTCACGATCACACTGTCGAAAGCCTCGACAACGAGGCTGCGTTGGCCACGCAGCCGCTGCCTGACGCAAATGCGTCCGTCGACCTGTTCGGCGCCGACAATCGTTGCGGCGCGATAGGCAAGCCTGCCCTCGGCAACGCCGCGATCAAGCACGGCCGCGATCTGTGGAGCGATGCGGAAGCGATGCACATCCCACAGCGCGCGAAGATGGCGCACCACGCGGCGCTGCTCGGCGAGCGGCAAGGCCTGCCAGATGATTTGCCCCTGTCGCCGGACGGCGTCGAGCACCGGGTGCCAGCCTTCGCCCCGACGCTTGGCATCAAGGATCGTGGCCCGGATGCGCCTGAACAGTGCCGTTGCGCTGCGTGAAGGCAGGGTCGTGAAATCGCCGATCGGATCGCCACGCGAGGCTGCATGGCTGCGCGAGCGGTAGCCATGGCGCGAAAGTGCTGTGATGCTGCCGCGATGCCTCCTGCGGTCGAGAGTGGCGATGACGTCCGCCGAGGTCAGCCCGGTGCCGACGACCAGGACATGGTGGTCGCGCTCGATCGCTTCCAGTCGTTCGAGATCATAGGGATTAGCGACCAGACCGGCGGCGCCGGCTATAGCGCGCAAGGCTGGCGGTAAGGCCGGCGGCGGATGAGTCGTTGCGACAACCAATGCATCGGCCGCGAGCGTTCCGTCGGCAAGGATGAGGCGATATGCGTCGCCGTTACGCTCGACCGACGCGACGGCGGATCGGACGTGCCGAATCGTCTTGCTTTGCAAAAATGGCTGAAGGTGGGATTCGACATAACGGCCGAAAACGCGACGCTGTGGATAGGCCGCGCCGTTGGTAGTGATCGCCTCGGCGTCATTCAGAACGGCGCCGGTCTGCTCCAGCCAGTCGGCAAAGTGGCTGTCCTGGCCGGAGATCAGCGTCATCCTCGAGGCCGGCACATTGATGCGGTGTGAAGGATCGGTCGTCGAATAGGCCAGACCATAGCCGAGCCTTTCGCGCGGCTCGACGACCACGATATCGGATGCACTGGCCGGGAGCAGCCGCGCCAGATGAAACGCAGTCGCCGCACCTGAAAAGCCGCCGCCGACAATCGCTATGATCGGTTCGCTGGCGCTCAAGACTGGCTCGCGCGCAGCGACGACGGGCGATGGTCGCCGGCCACCGTTTCGCCGAAGGGGCCCATGTTAACCGCCGTCGGCCGCGTCGAGATTTCGTGATCGAGCGGCAACAGCGGCAGCACCAGTTCGCCGAAGCGATAGGCTTCCTCCAGATGCGGATAGCCGGACAGGATGAAGGTATCGATGCCGATGCGCCGGTATTCGTCGATGCGCTCCGCCACCGTCGCCGCATCGCCGACCAGAGCGGTGCCGGCGCCGCCGCGCACCAGGCCGACACCGGCCCACAGATTCGGACTGATTTCGAGTTTGTCGCGACGGCCGCCATGCAGCCGGCTCATGCGCGACTGGCCGACGGAATCCATGCGCGCGAAAACCTTCTGCGCCTCGGCGATCGTCTTGTCGTCCAGGCGGCTGATCAGGCGGTCGGCATCGGCCCAGGCTTCGTCATTGGTTTCGCGAACGATGACATGCAGCCTGATGCCGAAACTCACCTGGCGTCCGGCCTTCTCGGCAAGGCCGCGCACATGGTCGACCTTGGCGGCGACGTCAGCCGGCGGTTCGCCCCAGGTGAGGTATTTGTCGATCTGCTCGGCGGCGACCGCATTGGCCGCCTCCGACGAGCCACCGAAATACAGCGGCGGATGCGGGGTCTGCACAGGCGGGAACAGCAGCCTTCCGTCCTCGATGCGGAAGTGCTTGCCTTCGAAGGCAATGGTCTCGCCGCTGAGCACGGCCTTGTAGATATCGAGAAACTCCCGCGTCACCTCATAGCGCTCATCATGGCTGAGGAAGATGCCGTCGCCCTTGTTCTCGACCGGGTCACCGCCGGTGACCACGTTGATAAGCAGGCGCCCGCCGGAAATGCGGTCGAGCGTCGAGGTCATCCGCGCGGCAAGCGTCGGCGATTGCAGGCCCGGCCGCACCGCAACGAGGAAGCGGAGCCGCTGCGTCAACGGCGCCAGCGCCGACGCCACGACCCAGCTGTCCTCGCAGCTTCGGCCGGTCGGCAGCAGCGCGCCGTAATAGCCAATGGCGTCGGCGGCCTTGGCGACCTGGGTCAGATAGGGCAGGTCGACCGCCCTGCCCCCCTCGGAGGTGCCGAGATAGCGGCTGTCGCCATGGGTCGGGAGAAACCACAGGACCTTGATCCTGTCGGGGATGGCAGTGCTCATGAACAGTCCTTTGTGACTTTACGGCGTTCTCGCTCAGCTCCAGGCGTGGAGCGGCGGATTGACGTCGTTCAGGTAATAGTTGCCGAGGATCGCGTATTTCCAGCGCACGGGATCGTGCAGCGTGTGGGTGCGGGCGTTGCGCCAATGCCGGTCGAGATTGTGCTCGGCCAATGTCGAGCGCGTGCCCGCGAGTTCGAAAAGTCTGTTGGTGGCGTTGATGGCGATCTCGGTGGTGAGGATCTTGGATTCGGCAACCGCGATCTGCGCTTCCGCGACGGTCTTATCGTTGGCGTCGAGCACAGCGCGATCGACCGCAAGGCCGGCCTTGTCCAGAACCGCCTCGGCCGCATTGGCCCGCAGGCGGAGGTCGCCGACCGCCTGGATCGTGTAGGGATCCTGCCAGGCATGATCGACGCCGCTGTCGATCCACGCGCGCGACTTGGTGCGCACGAAGCTGACGGTTTCGTCGATCGCCGCGTTGGCGATGCCGAGATCGACAGCAGCCTGGATGATCTGGAAGATGGCGCCGTCGGCCGTCGGCCGGTCATAGCCCTTGTAGCCGGGGACGAGATGCGTCTTCGGCACTTTCACATTGTCGAGCAGGACTGTGCCGGACAGCGTCGTCTTCTGGCCGAAGCTCGACCAGTCGTCGATGACCGTCAGTCCGGGCGCGCCGCGATCGGCGATGGCATACCAGGCCCGGCCCTCGTCATCGAGCGCCACGATCGGCACCAGATGGGCGAGCAGCGCGCCGCTGGAATAAAATTTCTGGCCATTGACCACGACGTGGTCGCCAGCGTCGACGAATTTGGTCTCAAAATCGGCCGCCCGCTTGGAGCCGAATTCCGAGAACGCGTTGCCGAACCGCGTGCCGGACAGAACTTCGGCGAAGAGCAACTGCTTCTGGGCCTCGTCAGAGACGGTGCGGATGGCGGCGACGACGCCGAGATGGTTCTGCGGAATCTGGCCGAGCGACGGATCGGCCGCCGAGATGATGGTGATCACCTTCGACAGCGTCACATAGGAGAGTTCCGGTCCGCCATAGGCCTTCGGCACGTTGATCGACCACAGGCCGCTCTGCGAAAACGCATCGAGCTCTTCCTTCGGCCAGATGCGCTCGCGATCCCGCCTGGAGGCGTCCTTGGCGAAGTCTGCGGCCAGTTTTTCCGCCACAGCGATCGCCTCGGCGTCGGTCTTGATGACATGCGCTCTGGCCGACGGACGCTCAACCGGGGGGACGGCGCTGCGGATATCGGACGGCTGCTTCGATTGGATGGTCATGCTGCGGTCTCCTGGGGAAAATGTTGCGATGGAAGCGGCGTGCCGCCGAGATAGTAGGTCTTGATGTCGTCGCGCTGGCGCAGGTCGGCGGCCGACCCTTCCAGCACGCTCTTTCCGTTTTCGAGCACGGTGGCGCGGTCGGCATATTTCAGCGCCACTGCCGAATTCTGCTCGGCGACAAGGATCGAAAGATCTTCGTCCCGATTGAGCCGCTTCAAAGCGCTAAAAATCTCGTCGACGATCAGCGGCGCCAGCCCCATCGAAGGCTCGTCCAGCACGAACAGTTTCGGCCGCGACATCAGACCGCGGCCGATCGCCGTCATCTGCTGCTCGCCGCCGGAGGTGAGGCCGGACCGGGTTCGCCGCTTCCCGGTGAGCCTGGGGAAAAGCGCATAGACGCGGTCGAGGTCGGCCTTGACGCCGGTGCGGGAGGACGAACGCCCGAGCGCGCCGGTCAGAAGGTTCTCCTCGACCGTCAGCGAGCGGAAGCAGTGTCGGCCCTCGAGGACCTGGACCAGACCCTTGCGGACGAGGTGAGAGGGGCTTGCCCTGGAGACATCCTCGCCGTCGAAAGTGATCCGGCCAGCGGTAACGGTGCCGCGCTCGGCCGGGAGGAGATTGGATATGGCGCGTAGCAGCGTCGTCTTGCCGGCGCCGTTGGAGCCGAGCAGTGCGACGATCTCGCCTTTACCGACCGACAGGTCGACACCGTGCAGGGCGGCGATGGCGCCGTTGTAGACGGCCTCCACGCGACTGACCGACAGGATCGGATTTTCCGGGCTGGACATCGATGACTCCGCAATAGGCAGGAAATCGCGGCCGGCCCGGGGGCCGGCCGCGAGTTGTTTGACTTCAGTTGCTGACCACTGCTTCGGCGTCTTCGGCCGTGCGGATCTTGATGCCCTTTTCCTTGGCATAGGCCTCGGACGACTTCTCGATGATCGGACGCAGCAGCTTCCAGTCGGGCGCAATCCAGTCGGAGACGACGTTCCACTTCTTGCCGTCCCACTGCTGGAAGGTCACGTAGCCGTCACCTTCGTGATTGTCCCAGGAGACGTTGATCGAGTGGAACAGGTCCTTGGCGCCCAGCGCCTCGACGCGTGCCGGATCGAGCTTGAGATGCTCGAAGCCCCAGCGGACTTCGTCGCCGGTGAGCGTGCGGTTGCCGAACTTGGCCTGCGCGATGCGGACCGCCTCGACATTGAGGATGCCGTTGACGATGCCGAGATTGTGGTAGACCGAGCCGATACGGCTCTTTTCCTCGAGATTGCCTTTGCCGGCTCCGTAGACCGTTTTGACGATCTCCTGGACCACCGGATACTGCTCGCCTGACGCCTGGGTGGTGATGGCCGTATAGCCCTTGGCGGCATCGCCCGCGGGGATCACATCCTCTTCCGAATTCGACCAGACATTGCCGACGATGTGATCGGCCGGGAAGCCGGTCTTCTGCGCGGTCTTGAGCGCAACCGGGTTCATCACGCCCCAGCCGCGCAGCACCACATAGTCGGGATGCTCGCGACGGATCGTCAGCCACTGCGCCTGCTGCTCGTTGCCTGGATGCGGAACCTCGATCTGCGACAGCTCGAAGCCGTATTTCTGCGACAGCAGCTCATAGATCGGAATCGTCTCCTTGCCATAGGGCGAGCCGTGATAGAGCACGACGATCTTCTTGCCCTTGAGCTTGTCGAGGCCACCTTCCTTGGAGGCGATATAGTTCACGATGCCCGAGGTCTCGCTATACGGATTGAGCAGCAGCGGGAAGACGTAAGGGAACACGCGTCCGTCCGTGGTGTCGGTGCGGCCGTGGTTGATGGTGATCAGCGGCACCTTGTCATCGGTGATGCGGTCGATCATGGCATAGGCGATGCCGACCGAAAGCGGGTTCCAGGCGGCGATGCCGGGATTGCTCTTCAATCGTTCATAGACCTCGACGCCCTTCTCGACCTCATACTGCGTCTCGCCCTCGCTCCAGGTCAGCTTGACGCCGTTGACGCCGCCGTCGCGGATGTTGATCAGGTTGAGATAGTCGATGAAGCCGCCGAAGAAGCCGGTGCCGCCGGCGGCATAAGGGCCGACGCGGTAGCTCTGCAGGGGAAAATACTGCTCGTCGGCGTGGACCGCCGTCGCGCCGAGGACGAAGGCCGTGGCGATCGCCGCTTTCTTGAGGTGACTGAAGAAGGTCATGGATTGCGTCTCCTGAGGTTGTGGTCCGTGAGAGGATGTCGAGCGGCGCTCAGCTGGACCTTGAGCCGATCCGTCGTTTCAGGCGGTCGAAGAGGGCCGACAGCCCGTTCGGTTCCGCGATGAGGAAGATGATGATGAGCGCGCCGAGCACGATGCGCTGGCTCATGTCGAGAACACCCGAATCGAACAGTCCGCCAAACAGGAAGGCGCCAAGCCGCGACAGGATGAGCGGAAAGACGACGATGAACGCCGCTCCCAGAAAGGCGCCGCGTATCGAGGCCAGCCCGCCGATGATGATGATGAACAGGATCTGGAACGAGCGGTCGAGATTGAAGCCGGCCGGCTCGACGGTGCGCAGATAGGTGAAGGCCCACAGCACCCCGGCGACGCCGATGATGAAGGACGAGATGGCGAACGCCAGCAGCTTGGTCTTCAGCACAGGGACGCCGATCACCCGCGCGGCGGTTTCGTTGTCGCGCACGGCGATGAAATTGCGGCCGGTCGCGCTGTTGACCAGGCGCCAGACCAGCGCCGTGAGCACGATGACCGTGGTCACCGAGAGCAGGTAGCGGCCCGTCGCCCTGTCGAGCGAGAAGCCCGCAACGGCAAGGTGCGGCGCCGAGATCACTCCGGATGGGTTGTCGTTGGAGAACCACCCGAACTTGGTCAGCGCCCACTGCACGAAGAACTGGGCGGCGAGCGTCGAGACGGCGAGATAGAAGCCGCGCAGGCGCAGGCTCGGCAATCCGAACACGACGCCGATGCCGGCGGCTGAAATCCCGGCCAGGATCATGGTCGCAGCCAGCGGCAGTCCTTCGACCCGAAGGTTGAAATTGTAGGCGGCGAAAGCGCCGACCGCCATGAAGGCGGAGGAGCCCAGCGAAAGCTGGCCGCAATAGCCGGTCAAAAGGTTGAGGCCGACCGCCGCCAGGCTGAGCGCAAGGAACGGCAGCAGGATCGCCTCGACGAGATAGCTCGACGCATAGGCGGGGATCAGGCCGTAGGCCACGGCAATCAGGGCGACGGGCAGAGCTAACCTCTGCCAGTCGATGGGAAGCCTTGCGGCATCGAGCGCTTGCACGGCCATCGGTCAGACCCTTTCGACAGTCTTCTGGCCAAACAGGCCGGAGGGGCGCACCAGCAGGACGACCAGCGCCAGCGCATAGGCGAACCAGCCTTCGATGCCGCCACCGACAAAGGGTCCGAGGTAGACCTCGGCGAGCTTCTCGCTGGCGCCGATGATGAGGCCGCCGACGATGGCGCCGAGGATAGAATCGAAGCCG
The DNA here is from genome assembly GCF_040319365.1 of Mesorhizobium sp. M0923. Lineage (NCBI taxonomy): Bacteria > Pseudomonadati > Pseudomonadota > Alphaproteobacteria > Hyphomicrobiales > Phyllobacteriaceae > Mesorhizobium > Mesorhizobium sp. M0923. The sequence continues at coordinate 75,057 of NZ_JAMYNW010000021.1, forward strand.
CCAAGCACCAGCACCGGCAGCGCCTTCAGCACGATCAGCGACAGCGAGAACTGGACGCCGAGGCGCGCGCCCCACAAAAGTCCCGCGACCAGTGCCACGAACCCCGCGGCCGTCCACACCGTTCCCCAGATCCGGGGCAGCCGCAGCCCGACGGCAAGCGCGGCGAACTGGTCGTCTGCGACGGCGCGAAACGCCAGGCCGATCCGGGTCCAATAGAAGAATGCGCTCAAGCCGGCGACCATCGCCGCGGCAATGCCTGCAGCAAGAAGATCGAACGACGAGATCAGGATGCCGCCGACCTCGAACGGCGTGTCGTCGATGCCGAGATCGAGCCCGTGCACCTGCGTGCCCCACACCAACTGGGCAGCGCCTTCAATGATGTAAGACAGGCCAAGCGTGGCCATGAACAGCGTCATCGGCGAGCGATTGACCAGCGGCCTCAGCACAGTTCGCTCGATGGTGAAGCCCAGCGCAACCATGACCGCGAGGGTAATGAGCAGCGAAAGCGCAAACGGGATGCCGCGTTCGACAAGGCTGACAAAGGTGAGTGCGGCGAACAGCACCATCGACCCTTGCGCGAAGTTCAGCACGCCCGACGTCTTGTAGATCAGCACGAAACCGATGGCGACGAGCGAATACATGACGCCTGAGAGCAAGCCACCGACCAGCACCTCGATGACGAAGAGGAAATCATAGTAGCTCATCGGATGCCCTCGCCATCTTCGCCTTCGGCGGTGCCGATATAGGCCCGGATCACCGCCGGATTGGCCCTGACCTCGGCCGGTGTCCCGTCGGCGATCTTGCGGCCGTAGTCGAGCACGGCGACGCGGTCGGAGAGTCCCATGACCACGCCGATGTCGTGTTCGATGAGGAGGATGGTGACGTCGTGCCGGTCGCGCGCTGCGCGCACGAAACCGGCCATCTCGGCCTTCTCGGTCGCCGTCATGCCGGCCATCGGCTCGTCGAGCAGCAGGATCTTCGGCTCGGCGACGAGGGCGCGCGCCAGTTCGACCCGCTTCTGCAGGCCGTAGGGCAGCGTTGCGACCAGGCGATCGGCGACGGCCTCGAGATGCAGGAAGGCGATTGTCTGGTCGACCTTTTCAGCGATCGCGGCATCTTCGCGCCGGGCGCGCGGTAGACCAGCGATATGTTCGACGAAGCTGGCGCGCCGGGTGTGGACGCGGCCCGACGCGATGTTGTCGCGCACTGAAAGCCCACCGAACAGTGCCAGGTTCTGGAAGGTGCGCGCGACGCCGAGCCGTGCCAGACGGCTTGCCGACACCCGGGAGAAGGACTGGCCATCGATCGCGATCTTGCCCTGATCGGCGTGATAGAGGCCGCTGATGATGTTGATCAGCGAGGATTTGCCGGCGCCATTGGGACCGATCACAGCGCGAATCTCGCGGCTTTTGACCTCGAGGTCGACATCCCGCAGTGCCGTGACGCCACCAAAGGAAATGCTGATCCCGCCCAGCGCCAGGATCGCATCAGCCTTTGGCGACAGGCGCGCCGGGCGCGTGTCCTCGACGGGATCAGCACCAGCAAGAATGCCGGAAATTTCGGGCGAGCGCTCGTATGCGGCGGCTCCCAGCGAAGCACCAATCATGAAACATTCCTAATTTTGAAGGCGTGCGGGCGGCGGCCTGAAGGCCGTGCCTGTCCTATTCCGCGGCGACGAGCTCCCTGTCGCGCGCCGCTTCCAGTTCGCGCACCAGAGGGATGACGCGCTTGCCGAAGAACTCCACCTCTTCCTGGAAATGCAGGAAACCGAGCAGGATCAGATCCGCGCCGGCATCCTTCAGCTTGAGGATGCGTTCGGCAATCTGTTCCGGCGTGCCGATGAGATTGCTGCGGAAGCCGTCATTGTATTGGACAAGATCCTCGAAGGAGGATTTCGCCCAGTTGCCTTCGCCTTCCGGCGAGGCCTTGCCGGCATTCTTGACCTCATCGGCGAAACCCTGCACCGCCTCCGGATTGGCCTTGGCGATGATCTCGTCGAGCACGGTGCGCGCTTCTGCCTCGGTTTCGCGAGCGATGGCAAAGGCGTTTACGCCGATCTTCACCTTGTGGCCATTGGCCTTCGCCTTGGTCTTGATGTCGTCAACCTGCTTCTTGATCTCTTCCGGCGTGTTGCCGTTGGTGAAATACCAGTCGGAAACCCGCGCAGCCATGTCGCGCGCCGCGCGCGATGAGCCGCCCTGGAAGATCTCCGGCTGCGGATCGATCGGCTTCGGCTTCATCGAGTAGTTGGTGAAGCGATAGAAGTCGCCCTTTAGCGTGAAATTATCCTCGGTCCAGATGCCGCGCAGCGCACGGATGAATTCCTCCGAGCGGCGATAGCGCTCGTCATGGTCGAGCCACAGCTCGCCGATGGCGGCGAACTCACCGCGGAACCAGCCGCTCACGACATTGACCGCGACACGGCCATTGGTCAGGTGGTTGATGGTGGCTATCTGCTTGGCCGCCAGCGCTGGATTCCATGGGCCGGGCAGGATCGCCGCGATGACTTTCAGCGTTGTGGTCGCCGCAAGCAAGGCGTGGCTGAACGATACGGATTCGTGCTGGTTGTCGGCGCCATAGCCGGCCGTGAAGCGTATCTGGCTCAGCGCGTAGTCGAAGCCGTTGGCCTCGGCGATCTGAGCAAGCTTTCGGTTATAGTCGATGTCCCAGCCTGTCCGCTGCTCGATGTTGGAGATGACAAGGCCGCCCGAAACGTTCGGGACCCAGTAGGCGAATTTCACGTCGTCGGAATTCGAGGTCATTTCGTTCGTTTCCCCTTTTGATTGGCTTCAACCGACGCGCGTGGCGACGGCAGTGTTTGCATCACTGGAATTAAGCAAGGAGACCGCTTCGGTAGCGGCCCGTGAGATGCGCTCGAAAATCGCTGCGCCGACGATCTTGGCATCGACGAAATCGTCGGGCGCGCCGTAGACGCCGGTCGGGACGGTGACGGCCCCGAAAAACCCGAACAATGGCCGGAGCTGATGTTCGAGAACCAGGCCATGGTATGGACTTCCGCCGGTCGCCGCGAGAAGCACGGTCTTGCCCGTCAGTGCACGATAATCGACGAGGTCGAACAGGTGCTTGAGAGCGCCGGTGTAGGACGCCCGATAGACCGGCGTTCCGACCACGAGCAGGTCGGCCTTCTCGACACGCTGGATGATCGCTTCGCCAGACGCGCCGAGCGCACGACGAGACAGCCCGGCGAAAATCGACGGCGCCGCCTCGGTGATTTCGATCAGGCCGGCGTCCGACGGGACACGCGACGCGACCGCCTTGACCAGCGCGCTCACCACCGCGGTGGTGCGGGATGGCGTACTAACGCCGCCGGATATGCCGAGAACCGAAATTCTTGCCACGTGTCGTCGATCTCCTGTTCCACCAAGGGGATGCCCGGTTGCCAACACGGGATCGTACGATATTACACAAAATCTATAGAGATAAGGAATTATCTTTTGATTTTTCCAAACCATTGAGAAAATCGGAGTGCTGACGCCTCATTAGCATGAGCTCTAACATCCGATTGGCGGCAAACCGCGGGCGCAGACCGGCCAGGCTTGATCGTGGCGATCGGCGCTCCGTTGCCCGGTGCGGCCCGCGCCGCAGATTGTCACCACCGGCACGTCGCGCTTTTGGTCGTCGATCGGCGTCGCCGCCGTGATAGCTGCCGTTGAATCGGACCCCGAACTGCCGCTCGGCGCCGAAACGCCCGCTCACATCGAGATGCCCGCCGCCCTGGGGGCTCGACCGTGTCAGATCGACCTCGGCCCGCGCGCTTGGGATGATATTGGTCGTACCCCCCGAGACTGCTGTTCGGCGCGATGCCATAAAGGAGCGCCACCGGTCCTTTGAGAACCTCGATCGCTCGATATAATCGGTGAACAAGCGATAGGTCGGCGCGACCCCGAACACACCATCGAACGCGACCTCGCCAAAATTTCCTTCATTGATCGGAAAGCCGCGAATGTAGAAGGAATCCAATATCCCGCCGGTTGAATGGGTGCTCCGTACCAAGGATCATTGATCATCACGTCGTCCACCGTGCGTGCGCCCTGATCCTCGATCGTTTGCGCCGTGTAGCTGCCTATGTTGAACGGCGTATCCATGATGTCGCGATTGCCGAGCAGGCCCAGGCGCCCGCCTCGCGCGACTTGTCCGCCCGGATACGCTTCCGGCAGATTGTCGATCGTTGCGGTCAGGGGCAGGCCGCCCAGCCCCACCACCACGATGCGCTCGAGCACCGTGCCATGGAATGTTCGTTTCATTGTTGACAGGTTAGTCATGCAAGACCTCCTGACCATCCGCACCCAGCTCTCGCCAGGCAAGGCAAAACGTTCTTGGTCCTTGGCGTGAGGGGACTTGGATGAGGAAATCTGTTGGGCTGTTCGCTGCGCTGGCCGTGATGGGTCAGGACGCCGCTGCGCAGGAGTCGACGGCTGATCGTCTGATGAAACTAGACCGGGAAGACGGTTATGCCGGACTTTTCTGAAACGCCGGTGGCTGGCGCCCGAGGTCAGAACATATCGGTTTTCGCTCGCCTTCCCTCTCGGCTCACTCACTTGTGCGGCATACAATAGACGCCCTCGGATTCCATGAGTACCGCGCCGCCCTTCAACTCGCTCATTGCGCCGACCCAGGCTTCCGAATAAGTGCGGCTGGCATCCACGGCCGTCAGCCAAAGAACGCGATTGTCAGCCAGTTCGACTTTAACTTCCTGCTGCAAAGGGCTTGCCTGCACGGTCTGTTGATAGTGCCGTTTGATCCTGACATTGCTGGCCGGGAACTCAGCTTCGTTGCTGCCATAGTTCAGCACAAACCTAGTATGGTCCTCGGCCACTGTGCAACTGCCGTCACGCTCACACACGATTTTGGCGGCGGTCTTGCAGTCCCATTTCAGTGAAGCGGGCCACATCGGATTGTCCGCGCTCGATCGCGGCTTCTCGCTCTGGCTAGCCACCGCCAAGCCTGCCCATGGGCCCATTATCGCAGTCGACAGGAGCAGCGCCTTCAACACTTATTACCCTTCCCTGATCCAGTACCGTATTGCTGTCTCGAAGCTATCGCTGGCGTCGGGGTGAATGAACCGGACAGACACGCCTGTGATCCTCATGGCGACTCATCCTGCGTGATCGCCTGGCTTATGGCATGTTGAGATTGAACCAGCTTTTCTGGCGCATGCCGTTCGCGTCGTCATACTCGATGAACCAGGGCTTTCCGCGCACCGGCCGAGAGATGGTGTAGTAGGTGGGGCCATTACCAAGGGAATGCCCTCTATCGTTGCCCGTGATCTGGATTTTTGCCGTCACCAACCTACCGTTGATTTCGATCTGGGCCTGTCGAGATCCGTTGTCATGGTCTTGGCCGAGACGACTATTCGTGAAAGTGGCGGGCAGGGTGAGCCTGTCGGAGCTGATACGGCAGATGTTCCGTTCTTGCCTCATTCCTCGCCGATCGGAGTCGTAGCTGCCAGCTGCTTGCCAGCCAGCTGGACAATCCTCATACTTCTCGAATCTCGCGGCGCTGGAGTTGGCTTGTGGACAGATCGGCCAGTTAAAACCCGGCGCTTTCATCGCCGCCATCAACTTGTAGATTGACGGGTGGCAAGAAGGAGTGGCCTGCCAGTCACCGGACAGGCAGAGGAGGACCTGACAGCCCCATTCCGATGCCTGTGATTGGGATGGAAGAGCCGCGGCGCCCACGACGACGGTGGCACCCACCAAGAGATATTTCAGCATGTTCATAGCCTTTTCCTCGCTGCGGATTCTGATACTTTACTATGGATCATCCGCGCGAAAAAGGACAGATCGAGAAGGCAGGTTGTGCGACTACATCGATTTATGAAACGAGACGACGCGGGCCTGGTCAACAACCCGTTGCGCGCCAACATTGCGAGAACGCTGGAGCGGGAGAGAGCTAGGCGTGGCCTATCCCATATGCACATGGCCGAGCTGTTCCGGACCGTCGAGGGCGAAAGGCTCGCCTACCGGACATACATCCAGACCGTGCGACAGAAAAACAATGTCACCCTGACGACGTTGCAAATCATGGCAAGCGGCTTGCATGTGTCAGTTGCGGACCTGCTCGCGGGCGGAAAAAAACTTCCCGAATGGGCGCATCAGTTGGACGAAAATGCAATCCGCATGCGTCTGGCGCACATCATCGACATTGAGCGAAAACGACGCACTTTGCTCCGCTATAAGATGGCCGAGCTCATCGGCGTGGCGGAGGCGACATTCATGAAATTGGAACGCGCAAGCGGCAATATCAGCGTCGACACAATTGCGGCGATCGCCAAGGCGTTGAAACTTGATCCAGCGACCTTCCTCTTTTCCGATAAGGTCCCGCCATCAACTGATCTACCTGATTCTGACGCACCCGGAGGCGTAGGTTCTCATTTCAGAGTGCCGTGAACTTCCAGCGTCATCATCCGTCTAAGCTGCGCTACACAGAATGCCTGGCAGGTTTTCGCCGTGATAGCGCATACCGGTGCATTCAGGTGAAAATGGAGCAGAGCTGACAATTAGGCGCGCCACGTGTGTACCTTTTTTCGCCCGCGCCTGAGGAACGACTGCCATGACGTGGCGGCAGTCGAATGCACCGGAATCCTGATCTCTACGGTTGTGCCGGCACCGGGAGCGCTGTTGATGATGAGCCTTCCTTTCAGCGTCGAGACCATCTGGGAACATGCGGTCAGTCCAAGGCCAGTATGATTTCCAGCTCGCGTTGAAAAGAAAGGTGTAGTTGCCTTCACAAGGATTGCAGGCGACATGCCTGCGCCGTTGTCCGCCACATCTAGTACGAGGTAACTGCGCAGGAGGAAGGGACGTCGCTTGACTGTCGCGGAGATGAGAATTGGGGCGTTTCTGGTGCCGGATAGAGCGGCAAGAGCGTTTTCTATCAGCTCATTAACGACCAACCGTAACGGCGTCGCCGGAACAGGTTGCAGACGTGCTTTAGGATCGACCAAAACTTGCACCAAACTGCTGCGATCGTGCGCGAGATCCTCGAGGAGTGGGCCGAGCGCCACGGTGCTGGAATCTTGTGGCGCATAGGCGATCTGAAGGACACTGTTGGTGATCGATTCCAGTTCAGTAGCAGCACTGCGCGCAGCCTCAAGCATTTCGCCGCTCGGTTGCTTGTCTGGTTGTGCGTGCTCAAGGAACAGCCTCAAGGCTGTAACCCGCGATCGGGTCATATGCGCAAAGAGCGAAGCGAACGAGCGCATATGCTGGTCACGGCGATTGGCCAAAGCATAGCGTTGATGGATAACGAGATAAAAGGTGGCACCCAGGCCAAGTGCGATGGCAAAGATGAACCAGTTGCGCGAGGCCGCAATGTCGATGCTGGCGGTCTGCTGCAAGGTGGCACTGTGATCAACGGTAGAGCTGGAAATCTCGTAAATTGACTGTTCCAGCTTGGCCATGTCGGCAATGGCTTGGGTGTAGTTTGTACGCGCTGACACAAGAGGGGCAATTTTCTGTTCGAGGGTTAGGCCAATCCGGCCCAGGAGTTCGGCATCGTGGTCGGGAAAAAAGCGGTTCAGATAGGGCAGGTTTTCCAACTGCGCGACGTTGACGTTCACCAACGCCATTTGTCGATCGATGTCCGCATCAAGCTTGCCCGTCTCGTCGGCAATGCGAAGATAGCCATAGACTCGTATAAGGCGCTCGCGAATCTGTGCCGCGCGCCACTGAATCTCGAAAGTCTGATTGAGGATGGCATCCGTCTCCTGACGGTAGCGGTTCGATTGCATGAATGTCCACGCACTCAGCCCAAGCGCTGCAGCCATACCGAGATACGGCAGAACAGTGAGCAAACGGCCGTTTAAGAACTTCATTGCGTGGCGCGCAGGATGACTGGGAAAAACACCCAGATCGAGTTTCTTGCGGGAACATATGAAGCAGGCAATTGGTCGAAGGGCCAAACAATGAAGATGGGGCCTTTTTCTACCATGCTGATCGGGCGGAAATCCTGGCCCGGCGGGCAATGCGAGCCGGCCTTGTCACTCTCGTTGCAACGACGTTCGATCGCCAGGATCGGATTATAAGACCGGATTTCGTCCATATGAATGTCGGAAACGAAGTTGTCATAGGCGACAACTTTGACCTCCTGCACGGCGGTGACTCCGGCCTTGGCAAGCACATTTGCAAGCAGCGGCCCACGATATTCGATTTTCTCGTTGTCGCTCGTCCAAGGCGTACGCGTGTCATAGGTCTGTTGTGGAAAGTCTGCCCGCAGCTGCTTTACTGAAAAAACGGCGACAGTCTTGCCGCTGGCGTCTTGAACCGACACTTCGTTGGGATCGAGCGGAATTTCCTCGGCGGCGCTGGCGAGCGGAAGGGCTACGGCAAACATGACGGCGAGAGCATTACGCAACATCTTCCACATCCTCGTATTCGCGGGGGCCATCGTTCTTAGCGAAGAGGACGCAAGGTCCTCGGGAGCCCCGCGGATCGTAGGCAAATCCCTTTTCTGCTAGGGCAAGGGTGATGTTGCGGATGCCGTCAAGGCCATAGAGGTGGTCGTGCAGCTCAAGAAAGATGCGTTCGACGCCGGGCAGCTCGGCATCCTGCAGAAGTTCTTTCTCAGCTCCTTCAATGTCCATGACGAGGGCGTTTATTCGATGATCGGCGATGAAACGATCGACGTCGGCCGAGACGATCGAAAGTTCGCGCTCATATGGTCCTTGGTCTTTGTCCGTGGAAGACATCCAAAGGTCGCGGCGAACGTAGAAGGTGAAGGACCGCGGCGGGCCTGCTGTGAGGATACCCTGCGAATATGTGACATTGTCGAGATCGTTGGCCGCTATCACGCGCTTCGCTAGTTCCGCTGTTGCGGGATTCGCTTCAAAAGCCCACACCTGAACGCCGGGGATTTTCGCGATCAGTGCGGTGATGATGCCGATACCGGACCCTAGCTCCAGTACGCGATCGCGCGCCTTGACTGCCCTGAAGATCCACTTCGCTTCCTTCGCCTCATAGCTCTGGCTTTGAAGCGCTCTCCAGATAACCGGCGAAACATCCTGTGGTGCGACAGGAACCTTGATTCCATGGACGATCATGGGCGCAATTGTCTCACAGACCTCGTGGGAGCGGATGGCCTTGCCGCATGAGCTTGGCGCGAGCCTGCTTGTAGTATTTCTCGGCCGAGCCGGCATCAATGGCCAGCCGGTCGGCCATCAGCGAAAAGATTTCCTTGCGTTTCACGCCGGGTTCGCGATGCGCCATCATGTCGATGGCCTCTTGTTCGCGCGGTGTAAGAACAGAAAAGCGATAATCGGGTTTCGTCATGACAACCCGCGACAGGCGCAACGAGAATCCCTTGGTGGAAATATCGTCCAGCACGTCCCTGAACACGCCGGGCGCAAGCCCGGTCTTGCCGAGATAGGCGGCAGCGCCGATTTGCCGGAAGCCATCCGCCTCGCAAAGGTTGTCAGAACCGGTGACGACAACATGGATCGCACTGGGTGAAGCCTCGATGATCTTGTCGACGACAGCGACGCGGTCGCCCTGTGACGTGGGATCAAAACCGGGCAAGCCAGGATCGATCACGACAAGATCGAAATGATTGTTTTGAAGCTCGGCAGTCGCGATGTTCAGCGTCTCCGCTCCCAGGACAATGCATTCTTCGAAGCTTGCTTGCACTTCGTTCATCAGTGCCAGACGCATAAGTGTCTGGTCTTCGACCACCAGGGCACGAAACATTGGAAGCCAATCCCTCTACGCATGCGCCCACCGCCCCTGTCTCTCAGAATTGGTCGCTTCAAAAAAGGGATGATGTCATCCCTATTTTTCCTCACCTCCCGAGCTACCAGTATGTGACCGATGTACGCCAGGGCGAGGACGATGCCTATTCAACAGGTCTGCAGCAATGGACAGATGGAAGCGGCTGAAGACGTCGCAAAACTGATTGCGGAACATCGTCAGAGCGTTGCCGCGCTTGAATGTATCGGCAAGCGATGGATGGGGGCCGAAGGGCCGGACGCGATCGTGCTGGGTGAGAGGCTGGACGCGGTCATGGCGGAGGAGGCCGCTGTGCGAAGGCGTGCTGCCATTGCTCCAGTAGCCACTATCGCGGAAATGAAAATGAAGGCTGCTTACTTCCAACGGCTGACGGCTCATGGCTGGTGCGAGATTGATGTCGACGATTGGCGCGCGTTGCTCGGTTCCTTCACGAAACTGCAGCCCTAAGAAAAGATCGTCGAAATCCATGAGGCCACGGTATTCCAGCCCGCGTAGATGGCCGCCGGCACCAAAATGATCGCGATGAACGCAGCCGCTCCGCCAATGGCGCCGTCGCCGCGTCCTTCCACAGGATAGTAATATCTGTGCGCTTCATCATCGTGTTTCATGCTGTCTCTCCGACCGCTTGTTTAGCAGCAGTCGCACAGGATGCCGAAACGTTGTGCCCCACAAACCCGCACGTTTCATCTTAGCGTTGATTTCCGCGATCAGATAGTTCTCATTGACGGCTTTGCCGTTTGCGGTTGTTGCGGCAAACGCGTATCCGGTCGCTATCAGCGCCGTGCCGACGTCGATTGTGTCGCCATTCAGCTGCGCACCGCACACGACAAAAACCGCCTTGTCCAGGGCGTAGCCGATTGGCTGGCATGTAACCGCCGCGCTATCGAATAGGGCTGCAAGGTGCGCCAGCGAGGTGTTCCCGCAATCGATTTTGTTTCCATTTTGCTCTTCGGCTGACGTGCCTCGAAGACATGACTGGACGCCATAGAGGCGGAAAAGGTGATCTCCATCACGCCAGGTATCTCCGGTCAGCAGTTGAGCCGATTTCGATACTGCCAAGGGCGTTGGCACGGCAGACTCGGATGCATCCTGGGCCTGGGCCGAAGCGCACAAACCAAATGCGGCCAGCACTGCGAAGCTCGCCTGCTTCATTCCTGGAACTGTCCACCGAGGTCGGCCGAATGCTCCAGATCGGGGCGCAGCGACTTGCCGTCCTTGTTGCGTCCGATCGCCGCCATGTCGAAAAAAACCATTTCGTCATCGTCGTAGGCGACGTTGTACGGGTCGTTTGCGTTGCCCGCACCGACGAGAGAGAAACACGACACGGCGTCGGGTTCACCCTTCGTGCTTTGCAGCACAAGTGTTTTGCAAAGCACGACAGATGCGCGATTGTTGTAGATTGCCTCTTCATAGTCCTGCGCGGCCTTCGTGCAGTCCCATTGCTGCGTCTTGTACGTGATCTTCGGTTTGGGGCAGGCCGCAAGGCCGCGCAGCCGGTACGTCACGCCGTTTATGACGCGCTCGGTCGCCGACGGCACCTTAACCGGCGAGATAAGGGCGGCCGCATCGCGCTGAAAGAGCGCGCCTTTTGCATCATAGCGTTCATAGACGAACACCTTCTCGCCCGGCTTGGCAAACTGGAGCAGGTAGTGCTCCGACGGCTGGGCAAAGGCACTCGGGGCGTCGGCGCCGGCAGCATAAGCCGCGGTGCCCTGAAGCAGCAAAACCATGCAAAGGGCCGTCTGTCTCATCGAAATCCGTCCTTGCGATTACATACAGTGTTGACACTTTACTAGGGCTGCGTGTAGCCATAGTAAAGTGTTAAATTTTGGCGACACTATGAACGCTCGATTCGCTCTCCTGCTCACCCTGTGTGGCGCCACGATGCCGTTCAATGCGCACGGCCAGGACCTGGCATCAGACCGCGTAGCAGTTGCCTTTGCAACACCGGCGCAAGCCCTTGCCGCGGTCGGGGCGCAAAGGCCGGGGGCGTGTACGACCGGAAATCGTGCTGAGGTCTCCCGACTTGTGCGTTCAATCGCGCAAGAGGAAGGGTTCGACGCCGATCTGGCCGAGGCAATTGCATGGGCCGAAAGCGATCTCGGCGCCAGTCAGGGTCCGTCGAAGGCCGGAGCCCTAGGGATCATGCAGCTGATGCCAGGCACGGCGGCCGATCTCGGCGTGAGCGACCGTTGCGACACAGAGGCAAATGTACGGGCTGGCCTCCGCCATCTGAAGTCACTCTATGACGAGTTCCAGGATCCGCTGCTGATGCTGGCGGCTTACAACGCCGGGCCCAACAGCGTCTACAAGGCGCAGGGCATTCCGGTGAATCCGGAAACTGCAGAATACATCGTGAAAATACTGAACCGCTGGAAGTTCGGCGGTGTCGTGAAGAAGTCTGCCCTGGCCAAATCCGAAATGCTCGCGGCCGCTCCGCCAGCAAGCGAGGACGCCTGGCAGGATGGTCATGTCATGGATTTCGGCAACTGAAAGGAGCCAAGGGTGGAATACAGGAAAGCGGGCAAATTTGCCCTGAAACTGGCCTTGGCCTCGGCGGTCGGAATAGCTCTCGCGCCGGCCAGTGCATATGCGCAGTCGGCGGCACCGGTCGAGAATGTGCTGGAGTGGTTCGTCGGCGTTCTGCAGGGCAACATCGCGCGCTCATTCGCCATCATCGCGGTCTGTTTTCTTGGCTTCCTCGCCATGACGGGCCGCCTGGCGTGGATGATGGCTTTTTCCATCATCATTGGCATCGCTCTGATCTTCGGCGCTGCCCAGTTGGTGGATGCGGTTCGCGCGACCGCGGGAGGCAGCTGAGACATGGACGACGAGGAAGTCTATGTCGAGCCGGTCAGCCTGCCACTGACACGCCCCCCGATGAAATGGGGGGTGCGATATGAAGTTTTTGCTCTGAACGGCATCCTGGCGGTGATCGGCTTTATCGCCACGAGCAGCTTCATGCTCGGTCTTGGGGTGTTCGGCGTGGTGCATCTGGTCAGCGCATATCTGTGCCAGCTCGACCCCTATATGTTTCATATTTTCGAGCGGCGCGTCTCCAAACGCGGAGCGGTGGCGAACCTTACTTTCTGGGGGGCGAGGAGCTATTCGCCATGAGCCTCGATGCCGACCTGAAATTTGGCCGTGAGCGGCGGCGTGAAAAGCCCGCGGCGATGCACATCCCTTACCTTCGCCATGTCGATGACAATCTGATCGTAACGAAGAGCGGCTTTCTGGTGGGCGTCATCCAGCTCAGTGGCCTGCCCTTCCAGACGATGGACCAGGCCGAGTTGAACAGCCGCATGTTCAACCGCAACACGACGTTCCGGAATCTCTCAACGTCTCGCTTTGCGGTCTACACTACCATCATCCGCCGCCACGTGACGCCGGAGATCGAAGGCGACTTTGACAACCCTTTCGTGGCCGAGCTCGACGCCCGCTACATGGATGAGCTTGGGGCGAAAAACCTTTTCGTCAACGAAGCGTATCTGACGGTCATACGCCGGCCGATGGTCGGCCGCGTCGGCTGGGTGGACAAGGCGCTCAATGCGTTCCGCATCAGCACCGCAGGCGAAGAAACCCGCGAAGAGGCGATGGCCGAACTGCAGGACGTTCTCGACGGCGTCGTCAAGGATTTTACGGCTTATGGTGCACGTCTTCTCGGTCTCGTGAAGCGCCGCAACGGCTTCTTTTCCGAGCCCGCGGAATTTTTGGCGAAGATCCTCGCCGGCGGCGTCGATGTGGAAATGCCTTTGCCGCGCATGTCCCTTGGCGATGTGCTGGCGACGCGGCAGCTGTTTTTCGGCAAGTCCGCGCTGGAACTTCGCGGACCGGACGCTGGCAAGCTCGGCGCCATGGTGTCGATCAAGGAATATCCGCCGTTCACCGCGCCGGGCTCATTGGACGGTCTCTTGCGCCTGCCACATGAGTTCGTCCTGACGCAGAGTTTCGCGATCGAAGACCGTGTCACGGCGATGCGCAGGATCAACACCATCGCGAACCAGGTTGAGGGCTCCGACGAGGCGGGCACGACAGTCGAGCAGTCCGTCCACGACGGCGCCGACAAGCTGGCCGGCGGCGAAGTCGTCTTCGGACAACATCACATGAGCGTCATGGCATTGGCACCGGATATGGCTGGGCTCAACCGTGCGCTATCCGATATCACGGCCGAGCTTTCGCGCATGTCGATCGTGCCGGTCCGCGAGACACTGAACACGGAACTCGCCTTTTGGGCGCAGTTGCCGGGAAATTTCAGCTACATCGCGCGACGCGCGTTGATCTCGTCCCTTAACTTCGCCGGCCTTTTTTCAGGACACAATTTCCCCTCGGGCCAACGCGAGAGGCTGCATTGGAAACGCCCCATCGCTTTGCTCGAAACGACCAGCCAGACAGCCTATTATTTCAATTTCCACGTTCACGATGTCGGGCACTTTACGGTGTTCGGTCCGACCGGCTCGGGCAAGACCGTGGTGCTGTCATTCCTGATGGCGCAGGCCATGCGCATCATGCCGCGGCCACGATGTGTTTATTTCGATTATATGCGCGGCGCTGAAATTTTCGTTCGGGCGCTCGGCGGTCGATACGAGGTGATGGAGCCTTCTCAGCCGACCGGGTTCGCGCCATTGCAGCTCGAGGACACGGCAGAAAACCGTTCTTTCCTGGAAGATCTGCTCATCTACATTCTAACGCCGGAAGGCGGTGCGCTGGACGTGGCGGAGATGCGCGTCATCAACGCCGCCGTCGACATGATCTACAAGATCCCGCGCAAACAGCGGACCTTCGACCTGCTGCCGGAAGTGCTGCGGGGTTCGCTCATGCCCGGCATGAATGATCTGGCCGCGCGGATACAGCCCTGGCTCGACCCGAAGGACAGAGGCTGGCTTTTCAACAATCCCGTCGATCTGGTGGATTTCTCGAAACCCGTTGTCGGGTTCGACATGACCAAAATCCTGGGCGACCGAAAGCTGCGCTCGGCGGCGTTGCTCTACATCTTCCACCGTCTTGAGGACGTCATCGACGGCTCGCCGATCATGCTCTTCCTCGATGAAGGCTGGAAGCTGCTGGACGACGAGGTTTTCGCCGCTTTCATCAACGAAACGCTGAAGACCATTCGTCGCCGCAACGGCGTGGTCGGCTTTGGCACGCAGACGGCGGAAGACGTCGTCAATTCCGCCATCTCGTCGTCACTGATCGAGCAAACGAAGACCAACATTTTCTTCCCCAACCCGAAGGCGAGCAAGGAGTCCTACATGGAGCGCTTCTCGCTGACAGCGAAGGAATTCGAGTTCGTGCGCCGAACCGCGAAGGAAACACGCACCTTCCTCGTCAAGCACGACAGCGACTCGATCGTCGCCAAGCTCGATTTGTCGGCGATGCCCGATCTCATCAAGGTCTTGTCCTCGAACGAAGCCAACAGCAAGGAATGCGCACGGCTCCGGGAAACCTTCGGCGACGAGCCGGAGATGTGGCTGCCATACTTCTGCGGATGGGAGAACGAGCATGACGAAGCGGCTTAGCAGCGCTTGTCTGGCCGTGGCACTCGCGACGGCGGAAAGCATGAGCTTGGCTGTCGCGCAAATCGCGGTCATCGACGATTCGAACCTCGACAAGCGGCAAGAGGACGAGCAGCACAGCACGAAGTCGGATGAAGCGAAGAAGGACGAAACTAACAGGAAAAAAAGCGTCGTCTGCACCTATTCGAACAAATACCGCTCACAGATGTTTCGCCGGTCCCCGGCCGACGCGTTGCAGCGCGACGCGGGCAACGTGAAAATGATCCGCTATTACGCGCAAAAGTACGGCGTGCCCGAAGGCCTGGCGCTCTCCGTCGCCTATCAGGAATCGCGCTTTGACACGTGCGCCGGGAGCCACACCGGCGTCAAAGGCGTCATGCAGCTGACCAAGGGCACCGGCAAGTCCATGGGACTGGACCGCGACGTGAACGAGCAGAATATCGAAGGCGGCGTCAAATATCTCGGAATGGGGGTGAAGCAATGCGGGGCGACAAATTACAGCTGTCTCGCCTCCTTCTACAACGGATCGAACGCAGGCGAGCAAAACCAATGGGCCGGCGGCGTCGGCCGTTGGAACAGTTACTTCAACGACTATGTGTCGAGCGGCAAGGCTCCGGCCGCCGCGCCGGCACCATTCTCGATCGTGACGGCCGACGGCGCCGGCGGCACGGCCCAGGACGCGGCCATGGGCACGGTCAGGAAGGCGGCTGGCGGCCTTGATGCAAGCTCATCGCAGATGGGCGCCAACTATGCGGCGATTGACGCGCTAGCGGGCAACGTTGGCCAAGTGACGGAATACAAGGACGCTTGGGAGCTGAACTCGTCGGCTCGTGGGATCAACGCCGATGTCACCAACCAGTACCTCGCCAATGCGGGGAATTTCACTGGCCTGCTGGCTCAACTTCTGTCGTTGCAGAACGTTCAGGCATCGCAGTCGGCCAAGCTGGTGCAACAGCCGAAGAGCGGTTCTCCAAACCCGTTCTCTTGCAATCCCGTGGAACTGGAATGGTTGAAGATCGATCGCGGCCGGTGGCTACCATGCGCGGTTGAGAATGCAGGGACAAGCTCAGCCGACAGCCGCTCGATGATCATCACCACTGACCCTGCTGGCGCTGCCAGCGTCATCGATTCTCTGCAGCAATAGGAGGCTGACATGACGAAATTCGCAATTGCCGGCAGTCTGGCGCTTTGGGCAAGCACGGCCCACGCACAGATTGCCGTCATCGATGGCGCCAATCTCGATGTCGCCCGCAAGAATGCGGACAATACCAACTCCATCATGGATTCGAACAAGGATATCCTGAAAAAGAGCGACGAGATCCTGCAGGCTCTCAGCGGCAGTCGTGACGGATCGCTCGGGATCGGACAGATGGGCCTTGGCGGCAATATGTCGATTGCCCAGGCGCCGTCGTTCGGATCGATCCTGAACGGCGGGGCTCTTTCGTTTGGCGGCCTTTCGCCCGAAATCCAGAAAATCGCCGGCGCCGTCATCAACGGGCTCCAGCTGGTGAAGCAGCTCCAGCAGATTGCCGGCAAAGAGACGAGCGCCGTCAACACGGCCTATGGCGGCAGCGTCAACGTGGCCTCGCTGCTAAGCGCGCTGACTTCGCAGGCCTCGCAAGGTGTCACCCAGCGCCAACGGTCCCTGCAGTCCGCGAGCGGGCAGATCGGGCAGTCACAGGACGTCAAGGGATCGGTGGACCAGAACACACGAATGCAGCTGGAAAACGCGCGCGCGGTCAACGAACTGATCGGCGTGCAGAACGGTGCGGTCGCGGCCCTGAATGAGAAGCTGAAGGGAGATCTTCTTCGCCAGAGCCAGGTGCAGAAGATGATGACGCCGCGCACCGTCAATCCATTCGCGGAATTCGGCAAGAGCGGGGGCTGAGCGCTTGTCGAGGCGAGTCCTGCGCATATGCGTTGTGATTGGGCTCGGCGCGGGGCTTTTTGGATGCGCTAATCGCGAACTGAAAGCTCCGTGCGGGCCTTTGGCGTATGCCCACACCGACGAATGCGGCGCGCTGAAGCCGGTCAATTCAACGCCGTTCGCCAGCATCATTGACGAGGATCCATGAACGGTCTCGCCGCAAGCATCCTCGGTGGCATTGACAACATCGGCGAGGACTTCGTTCGCACCGTCTATATGCAGTTGGGCAATGCGATGGGCAACGTCTTCACGCTGATGCTGACCCTTTATATCGTGTGGTGGGGCTATTCGATTTTGAGCGGGCGTGAGTCGATTTCGCCAATCGAAGCGGCCTATCGCCTCGGCCGCGCCGTCATCATCTATCTGCTGCTGACCAGATGGGGGACATTTTCCGCGACGATCTATCAGCTCGTGCAAAGCATTCCAGACGAGGTCGGTAAGGTGATCGTCGGCGCCGTGTCGCGGGCCACCGGCAATCAGCTCAGCGATCAGGCGGCAATTCCAGCGCTGATCGACAATCTCTACCAAGGGGCGCAGGACGTCGCCAATCAGGTCTATAGCGGATCCTTCTATGACATTTTTGGCGCGCTCTTGTCGCTGCTCGTCCTGCTGTCTGCCATCATCTTCGCAGCGCTTGCCATTGCCGCGATCATCGCCGCCAAGGTGATGTTGTTCATCACGCTGGCCTTGGCGCCGATATGGATCATTCTCTGGCTTTACCGATGGTCCTCGCGCATGAGCGAAGGCTTCCTTTCGCTGAGCACCTTCCTGATGATCCAGCAAGTCCTGATCTACGGCTTTCTCGGTTTCTACTTCTCGCTCGTCAACGCGGCGCTGAACACCGCCACGTCCGGCGGAGCGACCATGGACAGCAAAATGTCGCTGGTGCTGCCGCTGGTGCTGGTGACGATCATCGGGATCTACGTTCTCATGCAGATACCTTCGATTGCTTCGATCCTGAATGGCGGCGGGTATCTGAGCACCGTGGGAGCATACAATCCTTATAGAAACTTCGGCAGAAACGCCGTGCGCTATTCCGGCGCGCGATGGGTCGCAGGCCGCGCCGCTCGCGGCGCCCGACAGCTCGCGGCAAACAGTTTTCGATCTTCGCGAGCAGCTAGGGCGGATGCCGCAACCCGGTCCGCCATCCAGCAAGGTGCGCGCGATAACTCCAGGCCTCTGGCCTAGGACACAAGAACGATCACCGATCGCGGCGTGGATCAGAATGCGTCGCGCAAACGAGGCAATAGTAACGTGACAATGCCAGTGGAAACGGCTGCCGACCGCAGCAGCGAACTCGTCGACAAGCGCTATTACAGGGCGGGCGCGACCTGGGAAGACGACACGCACCGGTCAATGCGTCGATCGCGTACATTGGCCTGGATCATCAGCGGCGTTTCCGGACTGGTGGCGGTGCTGTCTCTGTTGGCGCTCGTGCTGATCCTGCCGCTCCGGCAGTTCGAACCGTATGTTGTCGAGGTCGACAAATCGACGGGCTACCTCGAAATCATGCGCGCGCTGAAGCCTGGAGATTTGTCGCAGAACGAAGCCGTCACGGCGGCCAATCTGGTCCGCTATATCAGGGCCCGGGAAACCTACGATTCCCGTGAACTGAAACAGAATTACGACCTGGCCCAGCTCTACTCCACCGACGCGGCATCCAAGGATTTGACGTGGCTTTATACGCCTGCAAATCCACAATCGCTGGACAAGATTTTTGGCCGCAATGTCACTGTCTCGGTCGAGATCAAGTCGGTTTCCCTGCTCAATCGCAACACAGCCTCGGTGCGCTTTGCCACGACGACGCGGCGGGACAATTCGTCCACCACCGACGATTGGGTGGCGGTGATAAAATTCCGCTACACCTCGACGCCGCTGAAGAACGAATGGCGTTTCGACAATCCGTTGGGATTTCAGGTTACGGACTACCGCCGCGATCAGGAATCGGCGCCCGCTGCGGGGAGCCTACAATGAGATGGCGCGTGGGCCTTGCGCTGTCGGCCGCCTTTCTGCTCGGCACAATGCACGACGCGGCCGCACGCGACGGCCGCATCCGATACGTCACCTTCAACAATGACGACGTGACGTCGGTGCGCGCAGCTCTGGGTATTTCGACGATGGTCGAGCTCAGCCCGACCGAAGTCATCGAAACCGTGTCGGCTGGCGACACGAAAGGCTGGTCGATCATCCCCAAACGCGGATCGCGATTTCTGTTCGTAAAGCCGCTGGAGCGCGATGCGTGGACCAACGTCAACGTCGTCACCAACCGGCGCGTCTATTCCTTGCTGCTGCAGGCAACCGACAATAGCCGTGACCGGGCATCGTTCCAGGTCCGGTTCAAATACCCGGACGAGGATATCAACGCGCGCCTGCTCTCACAGGCCAAAGAGAGCGCCGCCGATCCGGATTTGAAGGACCTGAACTATGCCGATCTCAATTACGACTATGCCTACAAGGGTGACGACAGCCTGAAGCCGCGTACCGTATTCGACGACGGCACGAAGGTGTTTCTGGAGTTCAAGGGTGACATTCCGGCGATTTTCGTTGTCGACGACAAGCGCCATGAGTCGCTGGTCAACGTTCGCACGCAGGGCAAATACACAGTCATCGACAAGGTCGCGCAGCAATTCACCTTGCGGGCCGATGGCAAGACGCTCTGCCTCTACAACCGGGCGCGACCCAACGCCATCGATCCGGTCGAGCAAGTCTACGGTCCAACGAAACTGACAGGCGGTTCCACCCTGTTCGGATCCAGCGGAGGGCGGTGATGACCCAGATCGATTATAACCAGCTGGACGGCAGCCCGACGGTCGCGCGCCGCGGTGCGGGCGTGGGTACCAGGATCGCCCTGGTCGCCCTCGGCGTGGTGCTGGTTGGCGCGTTGATATGGCTGAACTGGCCCCGGGAGCCGGTATCGCGCGATGTTCGCAGCGACGGCGAGGAAAACTTCAACCCGCCCGAATTCCGCCCGCCGGCGTTGAACGAACCGCCGCAACCTGCCGACGGCACCATCGAGCAGATTGTGGTGCCGCCACCGGCCGCCGACCAGAGCGGCGCGCAACAGGCTACCAATGTCGATCAGACCGTGCAGGAGGGCGCGGATCTCGATGCGCAGCGGCGCGCGCTGGAGGCGCAAATGGCGGCAGAGGAGGCTCGCCGCAAGGCCGAGGCGGAAGAAGCCCGCCGCGAAGCCGCGGCAGAGGAAGAGGCTCGCCGTAAGGCAGAGGCCGCCGAGCGCGAAAAAGCGGTGTGGGAACGCCTGCGCTCGAACCAGATGGTGACGAATGATCAAACCGGCTCGACGGATGCCGGCGCCCAGGCGGCGCAGGTCGAGATCGCGCCCGACGGTCAGATCATTCCGGTCCCCGGCGCCGACAGTGATCCCAACAAGGCATTCCTGGCGCAGTCTGAGGCAAGTTCTTCCGGCATCGTCAAAGCCAGGGTCTTCCGACGCACCGATGCGTTGATCCCTGAAGGCACGATCATTCGCGGCTATTTGGAAACCGCGATCAACACCGACCTTCCCGGTGCCGTGCGCGCTGTCGTGCGTGAGGATGTCTTCTCGCTCGACGGCAGGCGGATCCTCATTCCGAAGGGCTCGCGCCTGACCGGAGAATACCGCTCGGGGCTTGCGCGCGGTCAAAAGCGTGTTTTCATCGTCTGGAGCAGGGTCATCCGCTCGGATGGCATTTCCGTCGACATCAAATCGCCTGGTGCCGACGCGCTCGGCCGCGGCGGCATGGGCGGCCGTGTCGATACGCACTGGGCTGCACGGTACGGCAACGCCATCATGCTTTCCGTGGTTGGCGGAGTCTCTGAATATCTGTCCTCGCTTGGCGATAGCGGGCAAGATGGCCAACAGCGCCAGGTGTCGACAATCGATCCCGTAACAGGTGAGACCACGACCCTAACTTATGGTGGCAATGGCTCGCAGCGCGACGCCCGCAGCATCGCGTTTGATAAGTCATCGACCGCCTTGCAGCAACTCGCGCAAGAGGCGTTTCGCGACACGCAGAACATTGGCCCGACAGTCTACGTCGACCAGGGCACATCGGTCGTCGTGCTGGTGCGGCGAGATCTCGATTTCTCGGACCTATACGCCGATCCCGTCCAGGAAGAAGTTGCACGCCTGAAGGCAGGTGGGCGGCCGAAGGCGGCGATCGATCCGACGCCTCTCTACGGCATGCCGACGGATCATTTTTATTCCGGCTATGGGAGCCCGGTGAAATGAATGCCGTGCATCCCCTCCCTGACCCTTGGGCGAGAGCCCCGGTCCTGCGTGCTCATCTGGAACCGATATGGGCCTATTTGACCGAAGATGCGGTGTCCGAGATTGCGATCAACAGGCCGGGTGAATTGTTTATCGAACGCCTCGGCGCGAAGGAAATGGAGCATGTCGTCAAGCGCGAGGTCACGCCCGGCTGGATTAGGCATATCTCGACGGGTGTCGCCTCGGCGACAAATCAGGTCATCAACGAAGAGAAGCCGGTCCTGTCGGCCGCTCTACCCTCGGGTGAGCGCATCCAATGCATCTTGCCGCCGGCGGCTCCCGAAGGCGGGGCGATTTCGATCCGCAAGCAGGTCATCATGGATATGAGCCTTGCTGCCTACAAGGATCTCGGCGCCTTCGAGGACACGGCAATGGGCAGCGGCCTTGCGCTTTCAATCGAAGAAAAGCGACTCGTCGAGATGTTGCACGACACGTCGCCAATGGACTTCCTGCAATACGCGGTGCGCAACCGCGTCTCGATCGTGGTTTCAGGCGGCACGTCAACCGGCAAGACGACTTTCTTGAATGCGCTCTTGAAGGAGATCCCGGCCCATGAGCGGATCATCACGATCGAAGACACCCGCGAACTGAGGCTGCCGGCTCCCAACAACGTCACCTTGATAGCCTCGAAGGGCGACCAGGGGCTTGCCAAGGTCTCCGCCCAACAGCTGCTCGAAGCCTCGCTTCGCATGCGGCCCGACCGTCTGCTTTTGGGCGAGTTACGCGGCGCTGAAACCTTCGCGTTCCTCCAGGCGATCAACACCGGCCACCCGGGTTCGCTCACGACCGTTCATGCCAATTCCGCCCGGTCCGCCTACGAGCGGCTGGCGCTCATGGTCATGCAGGGCAGTTCGGGCCTCTCACGAGGCGAAATCCTCGGCTATCTGCGCGAGGTCATTCCGGTGGTCGTCCAGATGGTCCGCACCGAAGGCGGACGGCGCGGCATCAGCGAGATCAAGTTCACCAAGGCCGAGACAATCTAGCGGGGGCCTATCCATGCAGAAAATCGCAACTGCAATTTTCATGGTGCTCATGGCGATGGCCCTGGGCGCCCTGGTCTTCACCGTCGTCTATGCCGCGACAGATTGGTTCAGGACTGGCTCCCGGGTCCTGTTCGACCAGTTGAACGCCAATCCCTTGCCCGTCGTTCGTCTGGCCTGGGCAGATACGATAGCGGGGAATGTTAGCCGGGTACAATACGCCGTCGCCGCAGGGGCATTAGGGTTTCTTGCGCCGCTGGTCGGCCTGTTTCTCATGCGCCCGAAAAAGCGCAACGACTCTCGCTTCATGACTATGAGCGACGTATCAAAAACCGGCCTGACGAAAGTTGGCGGCGTCTTCGTCGGTCGAGCCGGCGGCAGGCTGGCCGAAATTCTGTCGCCCGGCCGCGATCAGCGCTCCGGCAAGATCCGCTTGACCCAGCGCAAGCTGATCGGCGGCAAGAAATTGTGGATTGATGGCGATGATGTCGGCGGTTTCGTCATAGGACCGCCGCGCTCCGGTAAAGGCACGTCTCTCATCATCCCGAACGCCTTGACCTGGCCGCATTCGCTCGTGGTTCTCGACCTGCGGGGCGAGACCTATGCGGCGACTGCCGGTTACCGTTCAACCATCAGCCGCGTGGTGCGTTTTGCGCCGGCTGATCAGGACGGCAATACCGCATGCTACAATCCGATGGACTTCATCTCGCTGGATTCGGCGCAGCGCGACATCGACCTTCGCAACATCGCTGCGGCGCTGTTTCCGCGACCGCCCTCAAATGCCGACCCTTATTGGGTGAACGACGCCCGTCTCCTTTTTACCGGCATAGCATCCTTCGTCATGGAATCGCCGACGATCCCAAACCAGAAAAAGACCTTTGCCACAATCCTCGAGATCATGAACGGTGCCGAGCAGCCGCTCCTGGAATTCATCGGCTCGCTGCGCGAGGAACGCCGCCGCGAATGTTCGCATTTCACATTGCAAACCCTGCTGCCCTACTTTGAGATGTCTGAGCGGCAGTTCTCCGGAATCTACGCCGGCGTGCGCACCGGCATGGCCCCCTTCCTCAACGAGCGCCTGATGCGAGCCACCTCGCGCAGCACGTTCGATATTCGCAGGCTCAAGCGGGACCGGATTTCTCTCTATCTCGACGTGCGCCGCGAGCAGATCACTTCGCTTGGACCGTTGTTCAACGTCCTGATCACGCAGATGATGAACTTCATGTCGGAAAGCCTGCCGCAGCCGGGCGAGCATCCGGTACTTGTGCTGCTCGACGAGTTCCAGAACCTCGGCAAGCTGGAGAACGTCACCGAAATGGCGAGCGTGCTCGGCGGCAACGGTGTTTCGATGTGGTTTTTCGTGCAGTCGTTGAAGGCTGTAGGCGAGATCTATCGCCAGGAAGGGCGCAAGACGCTCATTAATGCCGCTCGCGTGCAGATCTTTTTCGGCGCGCAGGATGCTGACGATCTGCGCTACGTTTCCGAGCAGCTCGGCGAAAGGTCGGACGTGCAAAAAGACGTGACGCGCACCAAGGCGACGTTGTTCGACACTTATTACACGCGCTCGGAGCACCGCAAGGAAGTGCGGCGGCCGCTCATGCGGCCGGACGAAATCCGCACGCTCGACAAGAACAAGGTCATCATATTGCCGCGCGGCGAGCTGCCGATCCTTGGCACGCGCAATTTCTATTTCGCCGACGGCCAGCTCGCCAAACGCGCATTCATGCCCCTGCCCGCCTCTACCGACGCTTCGCGCACGAAAAGACCTGCGCTGGACGCTTCCGCGGCGGTTCCATCTCCTGCGCTCCCGACGATTGTGCCGACAGCACCGGCGTACCGCTCAGGCCTCTTGCAGACGCGCCTACGGCGCGGCGCAACATTTGCCGCAAAAGCCGGCCGTATGGCTCCGCCGCGGGGCCGGCGCACAATCGTCAAAGAACGGCCGAAAGCAAGCGACACTGCAGGTGTGCCACCTTATGCCGCCATAGATTTTTCCGCGTTGGCGGCCAAAGCGGTGACAACACGCATAGCGCCAGAAAAAGAAGCGGCGGTTGCGGCTATCCTAAACAAGGTGCGATCTCTCCGAGCCCACGCATCCGACACCGAGGCTTTCGATCGAAATTTGAGCGTCGTCGAAGATACTTTGCCTGATGTAGTCGACGGGTAGGAACTGCTGCGCCCTGCTCGTGTCAGATAGAAGAGCGGCAACGTCATGCCTCAGGCCTTCCGTATCAGCCGCCAGTTGCCGGGCGGTGCCGCTTGAGCACTCCAGTCAATCGCAGCGTAGAATCTTTGCTTCGCGCGCGACCGCGACGAAAGCCCTGCGGGCGGCGGGTGGATGAAGCTCACCTCGTATAACCTTCAGACAGGCGTCCATAGCTGCCCTGTGCTTCTCCGTCTGACGACCACCAAGATCCCGCAGCAGGATGGAGGCCGCATCATTAACATCGAACACGGTGCGTTCTGTATAGCGGCCAATCTGAATCACAACTGGCCTCTCAAATCTTACCAAGCCGGTCATCTACCCTCACCCTTGAAACTCTATCAACAACAGCCTGCGATCACCGGCGGAAGAAAAATCGCGTCGGTTGATCCCGCTTGCGGGTTGCCCCGGTCGGCCGCTCAATCGAAAGTTTAGTAAGAGGTGGGTTTCCACCCATGTTCAATTCGAGCAGACGTTGGTCCAATTCCTTGTCCGCCGCTGTGAGGCGATGGTTTAGGCGCAGATAGTCCATCCAGGTCGGCGTGCGGAAGGTTTCTGTCCAAAGCGAGGAATCCTGAAGATCGCGCTGGAGGTTCCAGTGCCTGGCGCCGACGCGGCTTTGCACCCGCCGTCGTTCCTGCATCTGATCGAGGAAAGCTTCGACGTTTGCCTCCGGTATTGAGTACTCGATCTTGATGACGATCGGGCCGCTTCTCGGCTTCAGGTCGAGAGCGAGTTGCGGTGTCTCGAAGCCAAAAGGATCCTGATCAGAGTCTTGCCATTGACGGATCGGCAACAGGAACCCGGTGGCCGCGACCATCAGTAGCGCAGCAGCTGAAATCTCCAGGGCTGAGGCAAGCGAATAGTTCTCAGCCACCGTACCCCACAGCCAACTGCCGGCCGCGATACCACCCGACGAAAGGGCATAATAGATCGAGAGCGTGCGACCAACGACCCACCTTGGGCTTGCCAATTGAACGCTTACGTCGAGCCCCGTCCAGGTGACCACCCATCCCGCGCCGCCGAGCGCCAGCGCAATAGCCGCCACTGCCACTGAAGACGTGAGAGCAAGAGATAAACAACACGCCGCGCAAGCAATGCATGCCAGTATTGTCAGTCGCTCCTGGGAGAGCGACCGTCTCAAAACATTGTTGCAGATGCCGACGCACAAGGCGCCGGTCCCGAAGCCAGCCATCAGGATGCCATAAACGATCGGTCCTCCGCCTAATTGATCGCGGGCAACGACAGGCAGGAGCGCGAGTATGGAGATGCTGGTCAGGCCAAAAAGCGCGCCACGCGCGATTGCCGCCTTGATCTCCGCCGATAGCGCCGTGAAGCGCGCTCCGTCATGAATGGCCGTGGTCAATGGCTCGCGCGGGAGGGGGGACGAGCGAACATCCCATTTGCGGCGCCCTATGGTCCACAGCAGCGCTAGATAGGTCAGCGTCGCCACAGCGAAAGCTGTCAAAGGTCCAAAGGAGGCAACGACAATGCCACCAAGCGCCGGACCGACGCTTCGAACAGCGTTATATCCAACCGAGATGAGCGTAACCGCGGCTGGAACTTCGCGTTTTCGTAAGATGTCGCCGACCGACGCGTGCCAAGCGGGATCGGTGAAAGCGGCGCCCGCTCCGGCCAAACAGCTGAATGCAAGAACCATCCATGGATTGAAAATTCCCAAGCCTGCAAGAACCGTCAGCATCGCCGAGGACAGCGCTATCACGGACCAGCCAGCGAACATCAGATTGCGGCGGCTGAAATTATCAGCCAGGGCTCCGGCGATGATCGACAGGATGAATGTAGGCAACGTCGTCGAAGCCTGCACCAAGGCGACCATCACGTCGGAAGTCGAAATGGTCGCCATCAGCCAACTGATGGCGACAGTTTGAATTAGCCAGCCAAAGCTGGACACCTGCGTAGCAAGCCAGATCGATCGGAAAGTTGCATTCTCGAGCGGCGCAAATGTCGCCGACGAAGCTGGAGTCGCATCTGCGGGCGCCACCCTGCTCATTGGGTTGAGCCCTCCCCTCGGTCTATCGATCGCGTTTAGAGGTGCCCTCCCGGCGCAGGTGCCCGTGGAGGAATAGCAGCATGAGCGCATTTGCTAGGGATAGCGCAAGACAATTCTTCACCGCCGGCGCTCTGGCCGAAGCGATTACTTGGTCTGGAAGAAAAGGCGGATGCAGCCTGACCGCAAATCGGGCATCGCACCGAGTTTAGGAATTGCCGCCTTCGGGAAGGAGACCTTCATTCCGCGCGGGAAACGATGCCCATGGAAAGCCTGGGACGACGGCGCCGATTTCTATCAGAGAGCTGGCCCGCAGCGGATTCAACGAAGCCGGGCCACACCTACCTAGCCGCCTTGATGCACGGCGATAAGCTTTTGACGGCCTGAAGCGACGCTGTGGTCGCCGTTGCGGTGCTTTTCCACGCGCCTCGTCAGGCGCCGGGATTGCTCCGTCGTGATGGCAGGCGGGGGTTTGCAGGTTGCGGTCGACGGGTTCGT